>NZ_JAGTPI010000001.1:0-425618 GCF_021147825.1 Pseudomonas quasicaspiana | reverse complement strand
GGGGCAAACCGGCAGGGATGCCGGTTTAGCCGCCTCAGGCCATGGATGGCCGGTGGCGGCGGCCCCACGCAGCAATGTCGGATTACGGGCATGCCGAGCCCAAGCGAGGCACCAAGTGGTGGGGCAAGAACCTTTTGCTTACTTTTGGGCTCCTTTCAAAAGTGACGCGCTGTAAAAGCGCAACCAATACCAGCCATCACCGCAACAACGGATATACCCCCAATCAAACACCCACACACATATTCCGCGGAACTAATTCGCCGTCAAGCTGGTACAAGACTAGGTACCAACTCCACCCCGGCAGGCTTTTTCAGGCTGCCTTGCACTTTTTCTCAGCAAATGGACGAATGATGAAATCTTATCTCTGGCTTGGCCTGATTGGCGCTTTTTCTCTGAACACGGCATTCGCCGACTCGGTGTCTGTACCGATGAATCTAGTGAGTGCGACGGAGGCGGCGAAGCCGATTGGCGAGGTCATCATCACCGAAACTGAATACGGCCTTCTGTTCACTCCCAACCTGACATCGTTGCCAGCCGGTGTTCATGGCTTCCACATCCACGAAAATCCAAGCTGTGAGACCGCCGAGAAAGACGGCGTAAAAGTTGCCGCTCAGGCCGCAGGTGGTCACTGGGACCCGAAAAAAACCGGCAAACATCTGGGTCCTTATGCGAACGGCCACCTGGGTGACCTCCCGGCCATTTACGTCACCGAAGACGGCATGGCCAACTACCCGGTACTGGCACCGCGTTTGAAAAAACTCAAGGACGTCAAAGGTCATGCGTTGATGGTTCACGCAGGTGCGGATAACCATTCCGACATGCCCAAGCCTTTGGGTGGTGGCGGTGATCGTGCAGCGTGTGGCGTGATCTGACACTTTCAGATGATTAGCCGTAGTAAGGCTCTTGGGTGATAATGCGGCGCTGTTCACTCAAGAGTCACCCACGAGCCCACGTATGTCCGAGTCTGCTTTTTCCGCTGCCAAGAGTCAGGCCAGTACCCTCTATTTACCGCCCGGGAAGTGGCTCACTGTGCTTGATTGTCTGTGCGCGCATTTCAGTGCCATCAGCCGTGAGCAGTGGCTTGACCGTATTGCCCGTGGACGGGTGCTGGATGCCGACGGCAAACCTGTCGATGTGGATCTGGCCTATCGGGAAGGGCTGCGGATTCACTACTTTCGTGAAGTGCCCAACGAAACGCCGATCCCGGTGCAAGAGTCGATTCTCTATGCCGACGAGCATCTGGTGGTTGCCGACAAACCACACTTCCTGCCGGTCACCCCTGCTGGGGAATACGTCGAAGAGACGCTTTTGCGCCGTTTGATCCGTCGCCTGGATAATCCCGATCTGGTGCCTTTGCATCGTATTGACCGTCACACAGCCGGGCTTGTGTTGTTCTCGGCCAACAAGCAGACGCGCTCGGCGTATCAATCATTGTTCCCGACCCGACAGATCGACAAGCGCTATGAGGCCATTGCGCCGGCATTGCCCGGTGTCGAGTTTCCTCGAGTGCATAAAAGTCGATTGATCGATGGCGAGCCGTTCTTTCGCATGCAGGAAGTCGAGGGCATCAGCAATACAGAAACCGCCATGGAGGTCTGTGAGCGCAACGGTGATCTTTGGCGCTACGCGCTGTATCCGGTCACCGGCAAGAAGCACCAGTTGCGCGTGCACATGGCCGCTTTGGGGGCTGGCATCTGCAATGATCCGTTCTACCCGAACGTGCTCAAGGATGCAGTGGACGATTACGCGAGGCCACTGAAATTACTCGCCCAAAGCCTGCGCTTTATCGATCCGGTCACTGGCCAGCAGCGGCAGTTTCAGAGTGAAATCCATCTGGACTGGTAGCGCTGCATTTTCTGTAAGACATAAAAAACCCGCACTTGGCGGGTTTTTTACGTTTGCTGCATCGGGCTCTGAGTTACAGATCCTTGACAGTACGCACCTGATCTTTGTTGACGCGGGTTTCTTTACCGTCGAGTTGCTTGAACTCGTAGAAGCCCGAATCTTCATCGTATTTCGGGGTGTCGACAGCCTGGATTTCCCGGCCATCGGTCAGGGTGATCACTGTCGGCGATGCACAGCCTGCGAGGGATGCCAGGCCCAGTGCGAGCAAAAAGGCAGCGGGAAGGGTCCGTTGTTTCATTACGGTGTCTCCTGATCGATTCTTGGTTAACTGACGTTTAAGACGTATCTGCTTGCAGCAAGTTCAAACAATATTAATTGCAGCCAAGGCCGGCCCTAGCCTGTGGTCTGGTTCAGCAGGTCCGGGGTATTGAGGTTGGCGAGACGGGGGTCATCGGTTTCACACTGTACAGCGACAGCATCCAGTCTCTCCATCACCTTGCGCGGGCTGCGTTCTCCGCTTTGCCATGCGGCTTCGAAAGCCTGTAAATCGCACGTCGGGATCACGCAGAGCAAGGGTTGCCAATGCTCGCCGCTACGCACCATCACCGGCTGTCGAGGATGCCTGAGGGCTGTTTCCCGCAGTTCCTGTAGCAGTGAATGGTCAATCAAGGGCACGTCGCAGGGCAGGATCAGAAGATGCGTATGGCGCGCCAGGGGCAGAGCAGCGCGAATACCGGCGAACGGTCCGTGAAACTCATCGTTGCCGTCCTGCACCAGTCGATCAGCATAAGCTGCGTATTGCTCCAGGTTGCGATTGCACGAAATGAGTAAGTCATCCGTCAGCGGGCGGGTCAGGCGATGCAGGTGCTGGATCAGCGGCTCACCGTTCCAGAGAATCAGACCTTTGTCCCGGCCACCCATGCGCTGCCCCTGACCCCCGGCCAGCAGCAGGATGGAGCAGGCGGGAAGGGTGATGGCATCTGGCATGAACGACTCGACCGAAGCAGTGGAATGGGGTGCTGTGATATAACACCGGCCTGTTTTCTCTTCAACTGGATAGAGCCATGAAAGCCAAGGCTGACACCCCTTTCGTACCGCTGAATATTGCTGTTTTGACGGTGAGTGACACCCGTACTCGCGAAACTGATACGTCTGGCCAGATGTTTGTCGATCGTCTCACTGAAGCCGGTCACAGCCTGATCGAGCGCGTGCTGCTCAAGGATGACTTGTACAAGATCCGCGCGAAGGTCGCTGGCTGGATTGCCGATGATGAAGTGCAAGTGGTGCTGATTACCGGCGGCACGGGTTTCACCGGCCGTGACAGTACGCCGGAAGCGGTTGCTTGCTTGCTGGATAAACAGGTTGATGGTTTCGGTGAGTTGTTCCGACAGATATCCGTGCCGGATATCGGCACTTCGACTATTCAGTCCCGGGCTCTTGCCGGTCTGGCCAACGGTACGCTGGTCTGCTGCCTGCCCGGTTCGACCAACGCAGTGCGCACCGGTTGGGACGGCATCCTCGCTCAGCAGCTGGACAACCGTTTTCGCCCCTGCAACTTCGTGCCGCATTTGAAGCAAGCCGAGCCTTGCGCAACACGTGGGTAATGCACCGATGAACAAGCCGTTGATGCCGGTCGAACAGGCCCTGGCGCGTTTGCTGGAAATGGCTGAAGCAGCGCCCGTCACTGAGTCAGAAACAGTGCCGTTGGCGCAGGGTCAAGGCAGGGTGCTGGCGCAGGACATGATTGCAACGCTGGACCTGCCACCGTGGCCCAACAGCGCCATGGACGGTTATGCCTTGCGCCTGTCTGACTGGAAAGGCGAACCGCTGGTCGTCAGTCAGCGGATTTTTGCCGGTCAGGCACCGGAGCCTTTGGCGCCTGGTACGTGCGCGCGGATTTTCACTGGCGCACCGGTTCCGGCGGGTGCCGACTGTATCGAAATGCAGGAAAACGCCGAAGTCTTCTCCGATCAGCGTGTGGGGTTCACCGAGCCTCTGCAGATCGGCCAGAACATCCGCCCCCAAGGTCAGGAAACCCGAACGGGTGACAAAGTCCTTGCTGCCGGCACGCGTCTTGGGCCTATCGAGCTGGGGCTGGCCGCTTCGTTGGGGCTGGCGGAGCTGCAAGTGATCAGGCGTGTACGGGTTGCCGTGCTCTCGACCGGCGATGAGCTGATCGAACCCGGTCAGCCACTGGGGCCGGGGCAGATCTACAACAGCAACCGCGTGTTGTTGTGCAGTTGGCTTAAAAGGCTGGAGTGCGATGTGATCGACGCCGGAATTCTGCCCGATGATCTGGAGAAGACCCGTACGGCATTGGGTGCGCTTAACGACGTGGACTTGATCCTGTCTACCGGCGGCGTTTCCGTGGGTGAAGCGGACTTCCTTGGGCACGCACTGCGCGAGGAGGGCGAATTGTCGCTTTGGAAGCTGGCAATCAAGCCTGGCAAGCCGCTGACGTTCGGGCATTTTCGCGGTGTGCCGGTGATCGGTTTGCCAGGTAATCCTGCATCGACGCTGGTGACCTTCGCCTTGCTGGCCCGTCCTTATCTGCTGCGTCGTCAGGGAGTGGCCGACGTCACGCCGCTGCAGTTTCCGGTACCCGCAGGCTTCGCCTGGACCAAACCCGGCAACCGCCGAGAGTATTTGCGCGGCAGGCTGGAGCAGGGACGGGCAGTGTTTTACAAGAACCAGAGTTCTGGCGTGTTGCGCAGCGCGGCCTGGGCTGATGGTTTGATCGAGGTTCGCGAAGGCAGCACCGTTGCTGAGGGCGATCAGGTCAACTTCATCCCCTTGAGTGAAGTGCTCGGCTGATTGGGTTTTTACCGGTCCGTATGGTCTATCCGCGAGGCATGAGCTACCCTCAAAAACGCTGACAAGTTGGGCATTTCGGTTTTCGCCCTGGAGTTTTGTTATGCCGTCTTTGAGAGTGGCTTGTGTCATCCCGACTTATAACGGGCGAAAGGACCTGGAGCGGTTACTGGATTCTCTGGCCACCCAGACCGCTGTCTTCGACACCCTGATCGTTGACTCAAGCTCCAGCGATGGAACGCTTGAGTTGGCTCGTTCGCGCTGCGCAAATGTAACGCGCATTGACAGCAAGGACTTCAACCACGGCGGCACGCGGCAGATGATGGTTGAGTTCAACCCTGATTACGACGTCTACGTCTATATGACGCAGGACGCGTACGTCGAGGATGTGCAGGCCATCGCCAACATACTGCTGCCTTTCGCCGATCCGAAAGTCGGTGCCGTGTGCGGGCGCCAGTTACCCCATAAAGACGCCAGCCTGTTGGCCCAGCACGCCCGTTTGTTCAATTACCCGCCGGTGTCACAAATCAAGACGCTGGACGATGCGCCGGTATTGGGTATCAAGACACCCTTCATGTCCAATTCGTTTGCGGCCTACCGCCGTGAAGCCTTGCTGGATATCGGTGGCTTCCCCCGGCATGTGATCTTGTCCGAAGACATGTACGTCACGGCGAAGATGCTGATGCGGGACTGGAAAGTGGCGTATGAAGGCTCGGCGGTGTGTCGTCATTCTCACAACTACACCATTTGGGAAGAGTTTCAGCGTTACTTCGATATCGGTGTGTTTCAGTCCCGCGAAGCCTGGATCTACGACACCTTCGGCGGCGTTGGCGGGGAGGGGATGCGTTACGTCAAATCAGAGCTCAGATTCCTCGGGCCTCGGCGCTTCCAACTCTGGCCGCTGTCGTTCATTCGCAACGCAGCAAAGCTGGTGGCTTACAAGCTCAGCAAGCAGGAAAAACACCTGCCTAAACGTCTGAAGAAAAAGCTCGGTATGCATGGTCGTTATTGGGATGGGCCGTATGGATAGAAGGGAAATGCATCCAGCCTCAGTTCGACGGGTTTGAATCGAATGTTCGCCGTGAATCAATAAAGCTTTATTCGTGCATTACATAGTCATCGCGGGCAAGCGCGCTCCTACCGTTTGATCGCATTCAGACGGTAGGAGCGCGCTTGCCCGCGATGACTATTTACCATTCAAATCAGGTCATGCAGCCTGTTCGGCCCTCTCAATCCTTCCCGGCTTCCTCTTCCTGCCTGTCCGCCTCGAACAGCTGAGACAGCTCTTTCCTGGCTTCCCGGGCGGTTTGCAGAACCTTGGCCGCGTCGTCATACACAAGATGCTGTGCTGCCAGAACCTGTTCATCGTGGCGTTTGAAGCGGCTGATACGCGCGTCCGCCTGCGTCTGGGTCAGGCCCAGGCCGATCAGTGTCCGCCGACTCATTTCCAGGCTGGAATAGAACGTTTCCCTGACGGCCTGTGCCCCAACATCGATCAGACGATGCACATGCTGCCGGTTGCGAGCGCGGGCGATAATCTTGATGTTCGGATACAGCTTGTTAACCAGCTCAGCAGTCTTGATGTTGATATCAGGATCATCCGTCGCAATGATAAAAAACTCCGCCTGCTCAACCTTTGCTGCGCGAAGGATTTCAGGGCGCAACGGATCGCCGTAGAACACTGGCACATTACCGAAGCTGCGTGAAAACTCGATGGACTCCACGGCAGTATCAAGGGCAACAAAAGGGATGTTCTGCGCGCGCAGAATCCGCGCAACGATCTGGCCCATACGGCCCATGCCTGCGATCACCACCCGCGGCGCGTCGGTGTTGATATCCCGGTACTCGTCCGGGACTTCCACCACGACCGGCTTGGGTTTGAGCCAGCGGGCTATGCCCAGTAATAACAGTGGAGTCAATGCCATGGACAGTGTGATGGTAAGTACCAGCGTGTCGTATAACTGAGCGTCAAACAGGCCTTGATCGCTGCCAATCTTGAACACCACAAAAGCGAACTCACCACCCGCAGCGAGCACGATGCCCAGTCGTAGCGCGCTTTGCTTGCCCAACCCGCCCGCCAGTCGCCCGACAATAAACAGCAGCGGCAATTTGATGAAAATCAGTAGCAGTGTCAGGCCCAGTACGACCAAAGGTTCGCTGAGCAACAATCCGAGATTGGCGCCCATGCCCACGCTCATGAAAAACAAACCGAGCAACAGGCCCTTGAACGGCTCGATTTGCGACTCCAGTTCGTGACGGTACTCCGAGTCAGCGAGCAGCAGACCGGCAAGGAAGGCTCCCAGTGCCATGGACACGCCCACCAGATCCATCAGCCATGCCGTGCCGATAACCACCAGTAAAGCGGTCGCCGTGGACACTTCCTGGATTTTTGTCTTGGCCACAATGCGGAACACCGGACGCAGCAAGTAGCGACCACCTACCACCACAATCGCAATGACGCCCAGTACCTCCAAGCCATGAGTCAGGCCATCGCTGGCACTGAGCTTGTCGTCTGTACCGGCGAGCAGCGGCACCATGGCAATCAACGGGATAGCGGCGATGTCCTGAAACAACAGAATGGCAAATGCCAGTCGGCCGTGAGGGCTGTTCAGTTCCTTGCGCTCGGCGAGACTCTGCAGACCAAAGGCCGTGGACGACAGCGCCAGTCCTAATCCCAGAACAACGGCAGTATTCAGTGGCTGGCCGAAGGCGAGCAGGGCAATCATGCCGATGACCAGCCCCGTCAACAGGACCTGCGCCATACCGACGCCAAACACCGCTTTGCGCATCACCCATAAACGCTTGGGTGACAGTTCGAGGCCGATGATAAACAGCAACAACACAACACCCAGTTCGGAGATATGGCTGACGCTTTCGGGATTGCCGATCAACCCCAGCACCGACGGGCCGATGATCACACCGGCGAACAGGTAACCGATCACCGCACCCAGTTGTAGCCGCTTGGCCAGTGGAACGGTCAAAACCGCGGCGAACAGGAACACGACTGCGGCCTGCAACAGGCTGCCTTCATGGGGCATGGTTGACTCCTTGCTAGACACGAATAGACCGAGTGGACGGCCTTGAAAGGGCGCTATTAAACCACGCGAATTGTAACCAGCGTTGTCCGGATGTGCTCTGGCATGGGCTGGAGAGCAATTGCAGGGAAGGCATTACGAGGAGGCTGGTTTGAGGATGCCGCTGTCAGGCCTGGCACATCAGCGTAAGATAGGTGCGCATTTGAGCGTAATGAATGCTGTCCACGAAGATTTCAGGAACCTTGCAATGACCAATAAACAACGTTTGATCTATTCGCTGCTGATCGCCCTCGCGGTACTGGCGATCATGCTGGGTCTTTCACACCTGCAAGCCAGCGGTGTCATCAGCGAGAAGACTTTCCAGTACATCGCTATCGCCGTTGCCGTTCTGGTCGTGGTCATCAACGGCGTGATACGTCGCAAGGTCAAGCGCTGAGGGCTTGCGTTCCGGATCATAGCCGGGCGGTCATTTCATTAAGCCGACTTGCCCGGTTCGTTGAGTAGTTCCATGGCCTGAGGGTGCAAGCTATAGCTTTTGTCCGGATTGAGAAAAATGACGCCTTCGTCGCAGAGGCGTTTAAGTACTTCCCGCACGCTCAGGAAGGACAGCGGAATATCCAGCTTGAGCATTTGACTGTGCACACCACGCACGCCCAGAGGCTGACCCTCGCTGGTTGCCTGCAGCAGTGCATCCAGAACTTTCAACCGGACCAGGCTGGTCCGCAGACCAAAGCTTTTGAGCAACTTGCGGATAGGTTCGTTGCCCTGGCGTTCTGTATCAGCGACAGGCGCCTGTGCCTGTGCCTGCGCGGCAATGGCTGACTGGCGCAGCATCGTTCGGGTTGTGGTGGCTTGACGATTCAACATGCGCAAATTCCTTTTCAGGCTCTAAAAATGCTTGCCTCACTTAGTAAGACGTATGAGCGCTGCAAATCCTCAATCGTTTTTGAAAAAAACTTTACCGGGCATCGCTTCAACTGCTCTCCGGCTGAGCATTGCGCACTAAATTTCCCCGTCGTTCTTCGTCTTTAAGTGAGCCACAGCCCCTCCCGGCTGTGCCTTTCTGTAAGCCAGCCATCAGGAGTCAGAGTGATCATTTTCAAGCGCGTGCCGACGTTGTGTATTTCCGGATTATTGTTTGGCCTGAGTGTCAGCGCTCATGCGCAGTTGCCCGGGCAACAGGCCAGCGCGGAAGTCCGCAGGACCACCTTTGGCGTGCCGCATATTCGCGCACAGAACGAGCGTGGCCTTGGTTATGGCATCGGCTATGCCTACGCGCAGGACAATCTTTGCCTGCTGGCAAACGAAGTGGTCACGGTTAATGGCGAGCGCTCACGTTACTTCGGTCCTGAGAATCAGACCTTCGAGAAGCGCAACAACATGGCCAGCGATGTGTTCTTCAACTGGTTGAATACGCCCACGGCCGTTGCAGCATTCTGGAAGGCCCAGACGCCCCAGGTCCGCCAATTGGTTGAAGGATACGTGGCGGGTTACAACCGGCTCCTCGCGGAAACACAAGCGGCCGGTACTCAGGTTGAATGCCTTAATGCGCAATGGCTGCGCCCGATCACTGTCGAGGATCAGGTCAAGCTCACGCGTCGTTTGCTGGTAGAAGGCGGTGTGGGGCGCTTTGCCGAGGCGCTGGCCGCCGCGACACCGCCTGCCGCCGCCGGTGCCAATACCGCCAGCCGGTCAATAGATTCAATGTCATTCGCCAGCGCCGCTGACCACGACAAGAACTTTGCGCTCGAGCGCGGCAGCAATGCGGTGGCAATCGGGCGTGACCGGTCGGAGAACGGGCGCGGCATGCTGTTGGCCAACCCGCATTTTCCGTGGGTTGGCGGCATGCGTTTTTATCAGATGCATTTGACCATCCCCGGCAAACTCGACGTGATGGGCGCTGCTCTGCCCGGTTTTCCGCTGATCAATATCGGTTTCAGCCAGCATCTGGCCTGGACCCATACGGTGGATACCTCGAAACACTTTACGTTGTACCGCCTCAAGCTCGATCCCAAGGATGCCACTCGTTATATCGTTGACGGTCAGTCCCGACCGCTGAAAAAAGCCACAGTCACCGTTACTCTGACTGACAAGGACGGCAAGCCCCAACAGCAATCCCGTGAGATCTATCAGTCCGAGTTCGGTCCGGTGGTGCAATGGCCGGGCAAGCTGGACTGGAATCACGAATATGCCTACAGCCTGCGTGATGCGAACCTCGGCAATGACCGGGTCATTCAACAGTGGTACGCGATGAACCGCGCTCAAAGTCTCGCTGAGCTGAAAGGGGCGTTGCAGAAAATCCAGGGCACCCCCTGGGTCAACACCCTCGCGGTCGATGATCAGGGGCAGACGCTCTACACCAACTATTCAGTTGTGCCGAATGTCAGCCAGCAGAAGCTCGCCCAATGCAGCGATCCTGCTGCCGGGCTTGAGATGATTGTGCTCGATGGCTCGCGCAGTGCCTGCGCTTGGGATAACGACCCGACAGCGGCACAGGCGGGTATTTTTCCGGGTTCGGCGTTGCCAACCTTAAGCCGTAGCGATTATTTGCAGAACTCCAATGACTCGGCGTGGATGACCAATCCGGCGCAGCCTTTGACCGGTTTTTCGCCGCTGATCAGCCGTGATGCCCAGCCGCTGGGTCCCCGCACGCGCTTTGCAGTAGATCGACTGACCAGCCTGCAACAGGCTGGCAAAGTTAACCTTGCCGACTTGCAGGCAATGGTCATGGATAACCGGGTTTATCTGGCCGAGGCGGGCGGGCTGCTGGATGATCTGCTGCAATACTGCGCAGGGTATTCCGGGGCGGATGTTGCGACGATCAAAAGTGTTTGCACGAGCATGAGTCAGTGGGACCGCAGCGCCAACCTGGAGGCTGGTATAGGCTTTGTGCATTTTCAGAACATCACCAAAGCGCTGCAAAGTGTGCCGAATGCCTGGCGTATTGCATTTGATCCGGCCAATCCGATCCACACGCCTCGCGGGCTGGATATTCAACAGGCGGGTGTAACCGAAGCGCTGCATGCGGCAGTGCTGGAATCGGCGGAGCAAATGAGCAATGCGGGTCTGAAGGCAGACAGTCGTTGGGGAGATATTCAGGTTTCAACCGCGGGCACTCAGCAGACGCCGATCCATGGCGGCCCGGGCATCTTGGGCATATACAATGCGATACAGAGTGTTCCGCGTGGTGATGGCAAGCGTGAAGTGGTCAGTGGCAGCAGCTATTTGCAGGTAGTGAGTTTCGATGAGCGCGGCCCCCATGCTCAAGGATTGCTGGCCCCCTCTGAATCAACCAGTCCGGAGTCGCCGCACCGCCGGGACCAGACTGAGGCGTTCTCCAAAAAGCAATGGGCTGTATTGCCGTTCACCGAGCAGCAGATCCAGGCGGATCCAGCTTATCGGTTGCAGGTGATCAAGGAAGGGCAGAAGTAATTTCCAGGAGGAATATTCGATCAATCTGAATTGGAAAGAGATCCCTGTGGGAGCGGTGCTTGCCCGCGATAAGGCTGGACTCGATTTCCTTTAGGTCGCGCCCAGCCTTATTGTCGGAATGTCGCCCAGACCAAGCTCGGCCCCCACATCGGCCTGCTCCTGTCTGGGGATCGTCTAACTAACCCTTCGGCGTAGCACTCGGCCGTCTATTGATGACCTGATTGCCTTCGTTGTTACGGGTCACCGTCACGGGCAGGACCTTGGGCAGTGAAGCCACCAGACTCGCCATTTCCTGCGTGTTGTAACTACCGCCGATGCGGATTGCGCCGGTGGCGTTGTCGGCCAGCAGTATGGGTTGCGGCAGGTAGCGATTGATCAGCGGTAGCGCTTGCGCCAGCGGCAGATTGTTGATCACCAGCTTGCCATTGCGCCATGCCAGACTGTTGTCGTTGGCGTAGGTCTCGCTGATCTGTGGCTCGAAATCGCCGCTTTTGTAACTGGCCTGCATGCCGGGCTCAAGGCGATAACCGCTACCGGGTTGAGACGTGTCACTGACCACCTGGACCGACCCTTCGAGCAACATCACCCGAACCTGATCCTGATACATCCAGACGTTGAATTTTGTACCGGTGACCTTGACGCTGCCTTGGCCTGCCTTCACCACAAACGGATGTTGAGCATCGTGGCTGACCTCGAAGAACGCTTCGCCTTTGTCCAGCACTACGCTGCGCCGATCCTTGTAGTTGGCGAAGGTCAGGCGGGTTCCCAGATTCAACTCCACCCGACTGCCGTCAGCCATGGTAATCAAGCGGGTACTGCCGTCGGCTTCATAGGTGTCATAGGCATTGGGCAGCCAGCCCTGGTTCCATCCGATATAGCCTGCAACCGGCAATGCCAGGGCGATGACCGCAGCCGCTGCGGCATAACTGCGCCAGTTTTTACCGGGAGCTTTTGGTACTGCGCCAGTGAGCAACTTCGCGACGTTTTCGTGATGGGTGGGCAGAGGATTGACCGGTACAACCTGCTCGGAAATTTCCCAGATTTCCAGCATCGCCTGATACTCGACGGTATGCAGCGGATGAGCATCAAGCCACTGTTCGAATGCTCTGCGCTCTTCAGCGGTGCAATCGCTGGCGTGCATGCGCATGCACCAATGTGCTGCGGCATCGGTGACGGCGTCGTATTCGGCTTCGCTGAGAATTGGGTCGGTCATTGGCACTCCGGCTGTAGGAGCATTCTACATCTGCGCAGGAGCGGGGGAGAACAGCTATGGCCATTGAATATCAACACAGCAGGCCATTTTTTGGGTAATAGAGGTCAATTCGCGTTAACGCATTGTTTTAACACCCTATTGAATGCACAGCGGTATTAGACTGCCGATCTTCCAGTTAACCCCGTGGAGCCATGGATGAACGTGAGTATCGAACTAACCTCAAACCCCACCGACGAACAAGTGTCAGCAATCCTTACGCCATTGCGTGCCTATAACGTTGCTCAGGCGGGAGAGTCCGGAGCGGAGAAGTTTGCATTACTGGTTCGGGATGAACAAAGCAATGAAGTGCTAGGCGGATTGAATGGCAGCATCTTTTATCGATGGATGTTCATCGAGTTGCTGGCGGTGCCGGAGCAGGCCCGTGGTCAGGGGCTTGGTTCGCGTTTAATGACGATGGCGGAAGATCTGGCGCGGGAGAAAAATTGCGTGGGCATATGGCTCGATACATTCGATTTCCAGGCACCGGACTTCTATCGCGGCCTTGGTTACAGCGAGTGCGGTCAGATCAACGATTATCCACCCGGGCACACCCGTTACTTCTTCCAGAAGCGCCTCGATAACGTCGATTTACCCGCGTGATGTTTGCGCGGTAATGTGCGCAGCGCGTGACGCAATACTTCATCGCTGGATAACGTGTTTAACCTGACGCCGGAGTTTCAAATGTCTGTAACTCGCGATATCGAAACCCATAATCTCAGTTTCAATGAGCTGGCTCAGGTGCTGCGACAGATATTCGTACGCCACGGAACGTCGGAAGAGGTAGCCGAAGTCCTTTCGCAAAACTGTGCGAGTGCACAGCGAGATGGCTCCCATAGTCACGGGATTTTTCGTATTCCGGGCTATTTGTCGTCGTTGGCCAGTGGTTGGGTCAATGGGCAAGCCGTGCCGGTGGTGGAGGATGTCGGCGCTGCATTTATTCGGGTCGACGCGGCCAATGGCTTCGCACAGCCTGCGTTGGCGGCGGCGACGCCTTTGCTGATAGAGAAGGTTAAAAGTGCGGGTATCGCGATTCTTGCCATTCGCAGCTCTCATCACTTTGCGGCGTTGTGGCCAGATGTCGAGCCATTCGCCGAACAGGGGCTTGTCGCGTTGAGCGTGGTCAACAGCATGACGTGCGTAGTGCCACACGGCGCGCAGAAGCCGCTATTCGGTACCAATCCCATCGCGTTCGCTGCGCCGCGTGCTGGTGGACAGCCCATTGTGTTTGATCTTGCGACCAGTGCCATTGCCAATGGCGACGTGCAAATCGCCGCTCGCGCCGGACGCACTTTGCCAGTTGGCATGGGCGTTGATAGCGCCGGGCAGCCGACACAGGAGCCCAAAGAAATTCTCGATGGCGGGGCGCTGCTGCCGTTTGGTGGCTATAAAGGGTCTGCTTTGTCGATGATGGTCGAACTACTGGCGGCGGGTCTCACCGGGGGTAATTTCTCGTTTGAATTCGACTGGTCCAGGCATCCGGGCGCCCAGACGCCCTGGACCGGGCAATTGCTGATCGTCATTGATCCTGACAAAGGCAGCGGTCAGCACTTCGCAGAGCGCAGCGAGGAGTTGGTCAGGCAGATGCATGGCGTCGGGCAGGAGCGCATACCGGGTGACCGGCGTTATGAGGAACGAGAAAAATCACTCGTGGAGGGTATCGAAATTTCTCGAACCGAGTGGGCTAACCTGCAAGCGCTCGCCGCAACAACAACCGATCGCTGACAAAGCCGTTCGTCGCTCGCTGGCTTGCGTTATCCGTCTTATACAAATACTGTATGTTTAAACAGTAAATTGAAAAGAGGCGGTTGCCATGTCCCTTGAAAACGTTGCAAGCACTACCACTGATCACGCATCCATCATTGCCGGCATGAATGAAATGCAGCGCGAAGACTTCCTGGCACTGGCGGCCGCGCTTCGTCAGTTCAATGCCTATGAGCCGCTGGTGTCGATGGCCATCGTTAACGCCCAGAACGCGGGTGATTACCAGGTTCGCCTTGCTGCAGACTGACTTCATTTTCAGCGTGCGCTCTGGTCACGCTTTCAGTCGTTGCAGCGGAGCGTGCAGGTCGGCGTTTGCCATTGCGTATCAAGCGAAGCGCCACCAATGTGCCGAGCAGCGAGACCACGAACCAGCCCAGCAGAAAGTTCACCACCCTTGATTCTCCAGATTACGGCCGCAGGGATTTATACCACTCTCAGCAACTGATAATCAGGTAGCCAGACAGAATCGACGCAAGGCTGTCTTGATTGGCTATATATGAAACGTATATGCTTCGTATATTCCATACGAGGTGAATCATGGGGCTGGTCAAAATTTCTGAACATATGCACGCCAATATCCGTGCAGCGAGTGCGGCACTCAGTCGATCGATCAATGCGCAGGCGGAGCACTGGATGCGGGTTGGTATGTTGAGCGAGTTGCACCCCGGACTGAATTACAGTGATATCTGCCAGATGCTGATCCGTACTGAAAACGCCGATGGCGTCGTACTGAGTGCGCAGACCTACGATATCTCGCCTGTTGAATCGCAGCCGAAGGTGGCTTCTCGATGAGCGGCCCGGTCAGCATCAAAAGTGAAGCGGATCTGGTTCAGCTGCGAATTGCCGGCAGGTTGGCTGCCGACGTTCTGGCCATGATCACCCCGCATGTAAAGGCGGGCGTCAGCACCGAGGCACTGGACGATATCTGCAATGAATACATCGTCAAAGAGCTGAAAGTAATCCCGGCCAATGTCGGTTATCACGGCTTTACCAAGACCACCTGCATCTCACCCAATGCGGTGGTGTGTCACGGCATACCGTCCGCGTCCGACATCCTCAAGGATGGCGATATCATCAACATCGACGTTGCCGTCATCAACGATGGTTGGTACGGCGATACCAGCCGCATGTACTTCGTCGGTGAAGTCAGTCCGTTGGCAAAGCGTCTGGTGCACACCACCTACGAAGCCACTCGTGCCGGTATTCACGCGGTACGTCCCGGAGCTACGCTGGGCGATATCGGCCATGCAATCCAGACGGTGGCGCACCGTGAAGGGTTCAGCGTTGTTCGTGAATATTGTGGCCACGGGATCGGTCGTAACTACCACGAAGATCCTCAGGTGTTGCACTACGGTGCACAAGGAAAGGGCATGCGCCTCAAGCCCGGCATGGTCTTTACCATTGAGCCGATGATCAATGCGGGCAAGCCGGGCACCAAGACATTGCCTGATGGCTGGACAGTGCTAACCAGAGACTTGTCTTTGTCTGCCCAGTGGGAGCACATGGTCGCGGTCACGGAGACCGGCTTCGAGCTGCTCACGCCATGGCCAGAGGGTACTGGCGAATACCCGGAGATCTGACATGAAAAAGCCCGACCTGAAACAGGTCGGGCTTTTTACGTTCTAGCCCTGGACTTCAAAGGCTTTGGCAGCAACTACACCTGCCGAACTAAGCTTGATCGGGTAATTGAGCGAACGCCCCGGCTCGCCTGGTGAATCGACGCTGCCGTGGTGAATCAGGCCGCCTTGTTGCAAGTACTCCAGGGTGTCCGCGACTGCGTTCTCCCCCCTATAGTTGTCGAGTACTTCTTTACCCAAACCTGCCGGGTGGGCTTTCAGGAGTCGGGTGAGGACTTCTTTTTCAAGGTCTTTATCGATTGTCATGCTTACCTCGCGTTGCTGGTTGATGAGCGCTGCTTGGTAATTGGGACCGTCTCAAAATGGGTTCGTTTAGAGTTTCTCGTTCCTGGGTGTCTTTTTCCAATGCACCTGGGTTACGCCCCGTCCCTCTGCCTGCTTGAGCGCGACTCGAATAGGCCCTGTCGCAACATTGTCGCCTACCTGCCAAACCCCCGCGTGCAGTGTGGCAATGTGCAGCGCGTCGCTTTCGCATAGCTGTAATGCCTGATGGCAAAAGTGTCGAGGTTCACCGCGAAACTGGTAATGAATTTCAAAATCCGTCTGATCTTTCATCATTGCCCCTGCCTGTGTTGTCTAGGGATGCGTCTCTGAAAATGTGTACTTCCTGGGTACCTGAGAGCTTGAGCCGGGATTGTGTCCGACGTGCTACCCAATCATTTAGAGATCGATACAGGCTTGCAAAAGACTTCAAGCGGCCTTGAATCGTACTGCTGCTCCAGCTATCGCTTTTCTGATGTTTTGTCCCGAAAAGAGATACGGAGATTTACACCGAATTGAACATAGTTGTACAAAACTCCGATGAGTGGCGATGTGCTTTATGGAGTCGAGAGGGACTGCGCCTCAGGCAGAGGAGAGCATTGCTAACCGGGCAACCTGTCCTTCAGGTTGCCCGATTCAGGTAGGCCGCTAACGGGCTCTTGAGACGGTTTTTTCGCAGCTTTTCAGATCTACCGGGCCTACGAACTCGTTGGCTCGTCCCATCACACAGGCAATCTTCTGATTACGCTGGCGCTCCCAGCTTTCCACGGGATACGTCTTGTTCCAGGCCTGATAAAGCTGCTGGTCCTGACGCGACAGACGCAAGTTGTACTGCTTGCTCATATAGAAATACGTGCGCGCAATCATGCCGCGAATGGAAGGCCGTGGCATGACCTTTTTGGCCTTGAAATCAACCTGAGTCAGGCACGATCCGTACTGGCCCGTTTGGGCCGGAAGCCAGCCAAAGCTAAAATTGTTTCGATCGCCGTTGACCTCGCCAATGCTGGGCACAAGGTTGTGCAGGTCGGCTTCGGCTTGCTGGAAAATCTTGTCATTCTTCGTACAGTTTTTGCGTCCGCCGTTCTGCCAGCATTGACGCAAATGACCGATTTGCCATGCCGGAACGATGTGCTCCCATTCAATGCGCTTGGCGCGCGTGGCGTTCTTGCGTGGGACATAGCCGCAACCGGCGATATCAACCTTGTTGCCACTGTATTTACAGCCGCAGTAAAACTCCGTTGACTGGGCGGAGTAGAGGCCCCAGGCAATTTTTTTTGCCTGGCTGAAGGTATGTGGCGCTTCTGCGTGAACGTTGATTGGAGCGGTGAGGAGCAGGGTTGTACAAAGCAGGGTAAGGATTCGCACCATCATGCCGTCAGTCTTCCTTCGGCACTGTCCAGAAAATGTGTATACCGCCATCATCCCGATAGGCGAGGGTTACGTTGTCGTTTTCAGCGATCTCTTCAAGCAACTGATTCCACTCGTCTTCGATTTCATCTGGCAGACGGAATATCAAGGCCGCCTTGGCTTTCTGTGCCGTAGGTGAATTGATGATCTTTTGTACTCTTACGCCCAAACGTTCGTAGGAGCTGGGTAGGGACTGAGTTGCTGCGCTGGATTTCGCCACGGAAAAGGTTCCTGGGTTGCTGTACGGGCATACAGTATTTCACTGTGGGCTATTTCGCAACTTCTCTGTAGGAAAACAGAACGGACCTGTAGGCATCACCGTCTGGCACTCAGCGTTAAAGAAAAAAACGGCGTAGCCGATTGCTGGGTCAGGACTCCATTAATTCAGGATGACAGTCATGACTATTTTCACCGTCGGTTTTTCAGCGCCTGCGTTCAGTATCGGTGCGGGAACGACCCCCAGCGCAGATGCTGTTACTGAAGACGAGAAGAAGCTCGATACGACGTCGGAAGAGAAAAAAATCAGCGGCGACATTTCCGATCATCTGAGTGTCTCTTCCAAGCGGCTGCTCAAGCGTCTGGCCGAATTGCAGGAGCAGTTGCGTGACTTGAGGGCGAGGATGCAGTCCGCAGAAAACGCTGCCTATTCGAATCTCGCGGCCAAAAATTCGGTGGTGTCCAGCTTTCAAAGTCAGATAACCGCGGTGACCGGATCAATCATGTTGATGTCCGCGTCGTTGTTCAAAGAACTCGACAGAAGTGGTGGCATGGACATTACGGTGTAATCGTTACTCGATTATTTAGCGCAGCACTCCGTTCCAGGCGTTGACAATCGTCGCGCCGTTTCTCATAGTTCGTTTCTCGCAAACGTTTGCGCCATGATCGTCGATCAGGGGTGCGATACTTTGCCCGACACAATAATCATAAGATCGGAGTGTACCCATGAAGCTGCCATTTGCTGGACGCGTTCTTGCCGTCGCTATGCTCGCTGCTGTTGCCGCAACAACCTCCCTCCCTGCTTTATCCGCTGACTCCGCGGAAAAGCCCAAAGTCGCGCTGGTGATGAAATCCCTTGCCAACGAGTTCTTCCGCACCATGGAAGACGGTGCCAAGGCTTACCAGAAAGAAAACGCTGACAAGTTTGATCTGATCTCCAACGGCATCAAGGACGAATCAGACACCTCCAGCCAGATCCGCATTGTCGAGCAGATGATCGTTTCCAAGGTCAACGCACTGGTCATCGCCCCTGCAGACTCCAAGGCGTTGGTGCCGGTCATCAAGAAGGCGATGGACGCCGGGATCACGGTCGTGAACATCGACAATCAACTGGACCCTGAGGTGCTGAAAAGCAAAGGCATCAGTGTGCCTTTTGTGGGACCCGATAATCGTAAAGGTGCCAGGCTGGTGGGTGAGTACCTGGCTCGCGACCTGAATCCGGGTGATGAAGTAGGCATTATCGAAGGCGTTTCCACGACCACCAACGCTCAGCAGCGCACAGCTGGGTTCAAGGATGCCATGGAAGCCAAACAGATGAAGATTGTCTCGGTTCAGTCTGGTAACTGGGAAATCGACAAAGGCAACGCCGTTGCTTCGCAAATGCTCAATGCCCACCCGAACCTGAAAGCGCTGCTGGCCGGTAACGACAGCATGGCGCTGGGCGCTGTTTCTGCCGTGCGAGCGGCAGGCAAAAAGGATCAGGTCAAAGTAGTGGGCTACGACAACATCAAGGCTATCCAGCCCATGATCAAAGACGGTCGAGTGCTGGCGACGGCTGATCAGTTCGCCGCCAGGCAAGCCATGTTCGGTATCGACGCGGCCTTGAAAATTCTCAAGGGCGAAAAAGTCGAGACAGTGAATGGGGTCATCGAAACGCCGGTCACGCTGGTCACTCAATCCAAACTGTAACTCCTTCGTCGAATGACTGCATCTGCCCGTCCTGGGCAGGTGCACGGAGAGATTTATGTCCGTTTCAGCTCAAACTGCTGTGCTTTCTGTCAGCGGTATAGGCAAAACCTACGCGCAACCCGTACTTGGCGATATCGACCTGACGTTGATGCGCGGCGAAGTGCTGGCCCTCACGGGGGAAAATGGCGCAGGAAAAAGTACTCTTTCGAAAATAATCGGCGGTCTGGAAGCGCCCACCACCGGGCAGATGCAGTTCCAGGGCGAAAGCTATCAGCCGACCAGTCGAACCCAGGCAGAAAAGCTGGGGGTGCGTATGGTGATGCAGGAACTCAACCTGCTGCCCACGCTGTCCGTTGCTGAAAACCTGTTTCTCGACAACCTGCCGCGACGTGCCGGCTGGATCAACCGCAAGCGTCTGCGTGAAGATGCGACGCAGGCCATGGCTCAAGTAGGGCTGGATGCAATCGACCCGGATACATTGGTCGGTGAACTGGGCATCGGTCATCAGCAGATGGTGGAGATCGCCCGCAATCTCATCGGTGACTGTCGCGTGCTGATTCTTGATGAGCCGACCGCCATGTTGACGGCTCGGGAAGTCGAGATGTTGTTCGAGCAGATCACCCGCCTGCAGGCACGCGGCGTGTCGATCATTTACATCTCTCACCGCCTTGAGGAATTGCAGCGTGTCGCGCAACGTATCGCTGTGCTGCGCGATGGCAAGCTGGTGTGCGTCGACGCTATCGCCAATTACAGCAGCGAGCAGTTGGTGACGTTGATGGTCGGTCGCGAACTGGGTGACAAGATCGATCTGGGGGCGCGCCAGATTGGGGAAGTCGCACTGAGCATCAAAGGCCTGAGTCGGGGTGACAAGGTTCGGGATGTCTCGTTTCAGGTTCGCAAAGGCGAAATCTTCGGTATCTCCGGATTGATCGGTGCGGGTCGTACCGAGCTTATGCGCCTGATCTACGGTGCCGATCTGGCCGACAGCGGCACCATCGAGTTGGGTAGTCCACTGCGCAGTGCTTCGATTCGTTCACCTGCCGACGCCGTTCGCCAGGGTATCGCGTTGATCACTGAAGACCGCAAGGGCGAGGGGCTTTTGCTGACCCAGTCCATCAGCGCCAATATCGCCCTGGGCAACATGGATGCAGTCTCGGCTGGCGGACTGGTCAAGGCTCAAGATGAGACGAGCCTGGCGCAACGGCAGATCGATGCCATGCACATCCGCAGTTCCGGTCCGGCGCAGTTGGTTTCCGAGCTTTCCGGTGGCAATCAGCAGAAGGTGGTGATTGGTCGATGGCTGGAGCGTGACTGTCCGATCATGCTGTTCGATGAACCAACCCGGGGCATCGATGTTGGTGCCAAATTCGATATCTACGGGTTGTTTGGTGAGCTGACCCGTCAGGGCAGGGCGCTGGTCGTGGTCTCCAGTGATTTGCGCGAGCTGATGCTGATCTGTGATCGCATCGGCGTGCTGTCTGCCGGACGCCTGATCGACACCTTCGAGCGCGACAGCTGGACCCAGGACGAACTGCTCGCTGCCGCATTTGCCGGCTATCAAAAACGCGACGCGCTGCTCAGTGAAGCCGCGCCGAGGACTGCTTGATGAAAACCTCCACCCCTTCACCGGCTTTGCCTTCACCCGCCAAACGTAGCGGCACCTATTTCGGCCTGGGGACTTATCTGGGCCTGGCGGGCGCTCTGCTGGCGATGATCGTGCTGTTCTCGCTGCTCAGTGACCACTTCCTTTCGTACAACACCTTCAGCACCATCGCCAACCAGATCCCTGACTTGATGGTGTTGGCAGTCGGCATGACCTTTGTGCTGATTATCGGCGGCATTGACCTGTCGGTGGGTTCGGTGCTGGCACTGGCGGCTTCAGCCGTCAGTGTGGCCATTCTTGGCTGGGGCTGGAGCATTATCCCGGCTGCATTGTTTGGCATGGCATGCGCCGCACTCGCCGGGACGATTACCGGATCCATCACTGTTGCCTGGCGGATTCCATCATTCATCGTGTCGCTGGGCGTGCTGGAAATGGCCCGGGGTGTCGCGTACCAGATGACCGACTCGCGCACGGCCTACATTGGCGACTCGTACGCCTGGTTATCGGACCCTTTTGCCTTCGGCATCTCGCCTTCTTTTGTGATTGCCTTGCTGGTCATTATTGTCGCTCAGGCGTTGCTTACCCGTACCGTATTCGGGCGCTACCTGATTGGCATTGGCACCAATGAAGAGGCCGTGCGGCTGGCGGGCATCAATCCCAAGCCTTACAAGATTCTGGTGTTCTCGTTGATGGGCCTGCTGGCGGGCGTGGCTGCGCTGTTCCAGATATCCCGCCTGGAGGCGGCTGACCCCAACGCGGGCTCGGGCCTGGAACTGCAAGTCATTGCCGCAGTGGTCATTGGCGGTACCAGCCTGATGGGCGGACGCGGTTCGATCATCAGTACCTTCTTCGGTGTCCTGATCATCTCCGTGCTGGCAGCCGGGCTGGCGCAAATTGGTGCCACGGAGCCGACCAAGCGGATTATTACCGGCGCCGTGATTGTCATCGCAGTAGTGCTCGACACCTATCGCAGCCATCGCGCCAAGCGCCAGGTCTGATATGGCAACGATCAAAGATGTAGCGGCATTGGCCGGTATTTCCTACACCACGGTTTCTCATGTCCTGAACAAATCCAGGCCCGTGAGCGATGAGGTCAGGATCAAGGTCGAAGCAGCCATCAAGCAACTGGATTATGTGCCCAGTGCAGTAGCGCGTTCTCTTAAAGCCAAAACCACGTCGACTATCGGGCTGCTGATCCCCAATGGCGTGAACCCCTATTTTGCCGAGTTGGCACGAGGCATCGAAGACTACTGCGAGCGCAACGGTTTCTGCGTGATTCTGTGTAATTGCGATGACAATGCGGATAAACAGCGGGGCTATCTGCGCGTGCTGTTGGAGAAGCGCGTCGATGGGCTGATCGTGTCCTCGGTGGGCGGCGATCCTGGTCTGGATGGTGGCCTCGCCGGTGTACGCACGCCGATGGTAGTGGTCGACAGGGAGCTGGAGGGTATTGATGCCGACCTGGTGCGTATAGATCATGAACTGGGCGGTTATCTGGCAACCCATCATCTGCTGGGGTTGGGGCATCGACACATCGCCTGCATTCATGGACCGGCGCAAACCAGTGTGGCGCGACTAAGGCTGCGTGGTTACGAGCGAGCCATGGCAGAAGCAGGCATCAAGGTTGAGGCGCATTGGGTGATCGAAAGCGATTACACCAGTCCGGGAGGCTATCAGGCGGCTGTCAGCCTGCTGGAGGACAACCCGCCAACTGCCATTTTTGCGGGTAATGACATGATCGGGATTGGCGTGTTGCGCGCTGCGGCCGAGCGTAATTTACGCGTGCCAAAAGACTTGTCAGTGGTGGGGTTCGATGACATCGAAATGAGCCGCTATGTCTATCCTGCGCTGACGACCGTGGGTCAGTCGATTGTAGAACTGGGCGAGAGTGCCGCGCAGATGCTGTTGCGGCGCATCACCGGGCCCTTCGACGGCGTGACCGAGCAGCGTGTCGTGTCCCCAAGCATTGTGTTGCGTGAATCTACGGCGCCGCCAGCCACATAATGACGTTGAGTAAAAACTACCTCGAGTAAGAACGATGAACGTGAAAAACAATGCAGAGATGTCGCACGCCCAGGTAGTGGTGGTCGGCAGTTTGAATATGGATCTGGTTACGCGAGCGCAACGCCTGCCGGGTCCGGGGGAAACCTTGAGTGGGGATTCGTTTGCCACGGTATCCGGCGGTAAAGGCGCCAATCAGGCGGTCGCAGCGGCGCGGCTGGGTGCGCGGGTGGCAATGATTGGTTGCGTAGGGGATGACGCCTATGGTGAGCAACTGCATGCCGCTTTACTGGCCGAGCAGATCGATTGTCAGGGGCTCACTACCGTGGTGGGTGTGTCCACCGGAATCGCTTCGATTGTGGTCGATGCCAATGGCCAGAACGCGATCATTATTGTTGCCGGGGGCAATGGCCAGCTGACGCCGGATATCACTGACCGTTTTGATGCGCTGCTCGGTGCTGCACAGGTGGTCATTTGTCAGCTTGAGGTGCCGTTGCCCACCGTTGCTCATGTGTTGCGTCGAGCGCGTGAACTGGGCAAGACGGTCATTCTCAACCCTGCGCCGGCATCTGCTGCGTTGCCCGATCAGTGGTATTCGTTGATTGATTATCTGATCCCCAATGAAACCGAGGCAGCGATTCTGAGCGGTATTGCGGTGGACTCGCTGTCGTCTGCAGAGCGCGCAGCGCGGTCCCTTCTGGACGCGGGCGCAGGCAAGGTGATCATTACCCTGGGAGAGCAGGGCGCGTTATTGGCATCGGGGCAGGGCATGGAGCAGTTTCCTGCGCCGCGCGTGACTGCTGTCGACAGCACGGCTGCGGGTGATACATTTGTCGGCGGTTTCGCCGCGGCGCTGGCTGAAGGTCGCACTGAAGCCGAGGCGATTCGTTTCGCGCAAAAGGCTGCGGCGTTGTCGGTAACCCGAGCGGGTGCGCAACCTTCCATCCCTGATCGTGCTGAAGTACTAAGGTTTGACCCTACATGAAAAAAACACCCTTGCTGAATATCGCTCTTTCCCGCGTCATCGCGTCCCTGGGGCACGGCGATATCGTGATGATTGTTGACGCTGGCATGCCGATTCCGGCAGGCGTGGAGTTGATTGATCTGGCGTTGACCCGTGGGATGGTCGACTTCGCCAGTGCACTGGATACCGTACTGAGTGAAATGCAGGTCGAAAGCCATGTGCTGGCCGAAGAAATCATGTTCAAGAAGCCTCCCGCCCTGAGCGTTATCGAAGGGCTGAATCTGGATGGAGATCTGGGTGAGCAGCGGCTGCTCAGTCATGAGGCGCTCAAGGCCCTGAGCAAAAGTGCCAAAGCCATCGTGCGTACCGGTGAGTGCGAGCCATACAGCAACATTGCGCTGGTCGCCGGTGTGGTTTTCTGATTGTCCGTAAAGTCATTTAATCTGAACAGGGAGTTCGCTATGCAAGCATTGCCAATCATCAAACAGTTATTCCGGAGCGTGCTGCTTTTGTCCATTCTCAGTGCAAGCGTGGCCCAGGCCGCAGGAAAACGCGACTTGATCATCGATACCGATCCGGGGGCCGATGACGTGGTGGCGTTGCTGCTTGCACTGGCATCCCCCGAGGAGTTGAACGTTCTGGGGATCACGACCGTGGCGGGCAATGTGCGTCTGGACAAAACCTCTCGCAATGCACGACTGGCCCGCGAGTGGGCGGGGCGCGAAGAAGTGCCGGTATACGCCGGTGCGTCGAAGCCTTTGGTGCGTACGCCGATCTATGCGGAGAATGTCCACGGTCAGGAAGGTTTGCCCGGGGTGCCCGTGCATGAACCCAAGCAGGGGCTTGCCCAGGGTAATGCGGTGCAGTACCTGATTGACACCTTGCGCAAGGCCAAACCGCACAGCATCACCATCGCCATGCTGGGGCCGCAAACCAACCTGGCTCTGGCACTGGTACAGGATCCGGAAATCACTCAGGGCATCAAGGAAGTCGTCGTGATGGGCGGAGCGCACTTCAATGGCGGGAATATCACGCCGGTTGCCGAGTTCAACCTGTTCGCCGACCCTCATGCTGCTCAAGTGGTTCTGGCCAGCGGCGTCAAACTGACCTACCTGCCGCTGGACGTCACTCACAAAATACTCACCAGCGAGCAGCGTCTTGCGCAGATCGCCGCATTGAATAATCAGGCGGGCAAACTGGTCGGCAGTATTCTCAATGAGTACGTGAAGCTGGACATGACTCACTATGGTCTGCCCGGCGGGCCGGTGCATGACGCCAGTGTCATCGCCTGGTTGCTCAAGCCTGAGTTGTTCAGCGGCAGGCAGATCAACGTGGCTGTCGATAGCCGTGAAGGCATAGGTTTTGGGCAGACCGTTGCCGACTGGTACGACACGCTCGGCCTGGACAAGAACGTCTTCTGGGTCGAAAGTGGCGACGCGCAGGGCTTCTTCGATCTGCTGACCAGTCGCCTGTCACGCCTTAAATAAAGCCTCTCTGAGAAACCGGCAGGCGCTTGTTACGCCTTGCCGGTCTCGTTCGGGTAACGAGCAAGTACTTGCGTGATGAATGCCAGCGCGCCCTCTGTGCCCAACTCCTTTACCAGCAAGTCCACAGCAATGATCGCCAGCTCTTCCGGGTTGCCAGGGCTGTGTGATGAATGTCCCTGGTGCCATTTCGCCTTGATGTCTGCATCGATGGATACGACTGCCATTGCTGCCTCGTCTCGTCGTCTGAAAGGGAGATCCTTTACAGAGTGCGGCCTGGGCGGCCGAACGCCAGTTCCAGTAAAGCATTTCAGCCGCTGTTTGACACTGCAACCTACGGCGGTAATTCAGTGACGAGTCAGAACCCGGTGCATACGTACTCATGTTTTGTGACGATTTGCTGAGACGTGGCGCTTCAAGCTCGGGCAGACTGCGCAGCGGTCTGTACTGATGGCCTGGAACTGGCCATGTGTTGCAACGAATGGGTTGCGGCGCTGTCGCAAGGATTCAGCTTATGTTTATCGGTCAAGGAGTCTGTATGCCGTGGAAAATCTCTTCAGTCGGGTTTGCTGTTGCGTTGTCGTTGCTGGCAGGGTGCAGCAGTACGTCTGAGTCAACAGCTCAAGAACCGAATGCTCCGGTTGCCAGTGGGCGCTGCGACGCCGCAGGTGCTCAGTTCGCCGTAGGTCAGCAAGCATCAGCTGCGTTGCTCGCCCAGGCCCGAGCCAAAGCAGGGGCGCAAGATGCCCGGTTCATTGGTGCCAACGATATGGTCACCCTGGAATACCGCTCCAATCGCGTCAATCTCAACACCGATGCCAATGGCAAGGTCGTGCGGGTCAACTGCGGCTGAGCCGAGCCTTTCCTGTACCCATAAAAAAACCCCGTCAGTGACGGGGTTTTTTTAGATCGCCTGGATTACTCCGCGCGAACCTGAGCAGCTTGCATGCCCTTTTGGCCTTTCTCAGCCACGAACGAAACGGTCTGGCCTTCTTTCAGGCTTTTGAAACCGTCGCTTTCGATAGCTTTGAAGTGTACGAACAGGTCGTCACCGCCACCCTGTGGGGTGATAAAGCCGAAGCCTTTTTCGTCGTTGAACCATTTTACGGTGCCGGTTTGGCGATTAGACATGGTGAATCTCCAAGAACATAATTTTTTCAGTGTACGTGTTGCTCAGGCCAACTGGGCACACCGGCCTATCATAGTCGAAATGTGGGAATGTAGAACTTTTTCAGTAAGAACTTTGAGCATTAACCGTAGGTAAACCCGGAATAACTTCTCTAAGTCACCCTGTTTCTGGCGCTCAAAGTCACATTGAGTCGTAAGTAGACGGGGCTGAAAGGCGCGTATTTCAAGGCCTTCAGAGTTCGCTATCAGTCATCCTGAAAACATGCCCCGCCTTACTTCGTGAAGTCATGTAGATGAATTATTTTTTTGGCTGAGTGCAGTTTTTGGCGACCAGATCACTCATTTTTTTAGTTTGTTCAGGGGTTGGTGGCGGATTGGCATTACTCATTTTTTCAATTTCCGCGCTGCTGAAGTTTTTGCTCACTTGCTCAGCGCCACACTCGCAATGGGATTTCGCAGAGGCTGCATCAAGCTTTTGTCCCGCAGTGGCCACGCAATCCTGGATGAACTTGGCTTTGGTTGGAGCGCTCATCGCTGCTTGAGCGCTGAGTGGCATTGCCAGGGCGATTGGGGCGAGCAGGGCGAGTAAACGTATAAGCTTCATGGCGTTTTCCTTTATAGGGTTCAACGTATTTGCTGCAGGTTGCACAGCTATCTGACGATGAGTGTGGACGCCAGTTCAGTTTGAAAATTACGAGGCGAACGCGGATGCTGCAATTGATTGATCCTGCGTGCATGTGAATGGGTTGAGCTGTGATAGGATGCGCGTCCTTTATATCTGTCTGCGTCTGGCTGGTGTTCTTTTCGCCGTCGTTGTGCAGTTTTTATTTCAAACCAGTCATCTGGTTCGGTTCAAGGTTGGCCGCGAGGCTCCTGCCACTGTGAGGCAGGCATACCACCGGATCACGTACTGGCTCATCCCAACCCACGTGACCTTTGGTAGGGGTCACCACTAGGAGAGGAGGCGCCATGCCCACCATTACTCTTCCCGACGGCAGTCAACGCTCATTCGATCATCCGGTTTCCGTAGCCGAGGTCGCGCTTTCCATTGGTGCAGGTCTGGCCAAGGCCACCGTTGCCGGTAAAGTCGACGGTCAGCTGGTCGACGCCAGCGATCTGATCGAGAAAGACGCCACCCTGCAGATCATTACCCCCAAGGATCAGGAAGGGCTGGAGATCATCCGCCACTCGTGCGCCCATCTGGTAGGTCATGCGGTCAAGCAGCTGTATCCAACTGCAAAGATGGTCATCGGGCCAGTCATCGATGACGGCTTTTATTACGATATCGCTTATGAGCGCCCGTTCACGCCTGACGACATGGCGGCGATCGAGCAGCGCATGCAGCAGCTGATCGAAAAAGATTACGACGTCATCAAGAAGGTCACTCCGCGCGCCGAAGTGATCGACGTGTTCACTGCGCGTCACGAAGATTACAAGCTGCGTCTGGTTGAAGACATGCCAGAGCAGCAGACCATGGGTCTGTACTACCACGAAGAATACGTCGACATGTGCCGCGGCCCGCACGTGCCGAACACTCGCTTCCTCAAGTCCTTCAAGCTGACCAAGCTGTCCGGTGCTTACTGGCGCGGCGATGCCAAAAACGAGCAGCTGCAACGGGTCTATGGCACCGCTTGGGCCGACAAGAAGCAACTGGCTGCTTATATCCAGCGCATCGAAGAGGCTGAAAAGCGCGATCACCGTAAAATCGGCAAGCGTCTTGGCTTGTTCCACACCCAGGAAGAAGCGCCGGGCATGGTGTTCTGGCATCCCCAGGGCTGGACTCTGTATCAGGTGCTTGAGCAGTACATGCGCAAAGTGCAGCGCGAGAATGGTTATCTGGAGATCAAGACGCCGCAGGTGGTTGATCGCTCCCTGTGGGAGAAGTCAGGTCACTGGGCGAACTACGCCGATAACATGTTCACCACCGAGTCCGAGAGCCGCGACTACGCAATCAAGCCGATGAACTGCCCATGCCACGTGCAGGTGTTCAATCAGGGCCTGAAAAGCTACCGTGAGCTGCCGATGCGTCTGGCCGAGTTTGGTGCTTGCCACCGTAACGAGCCGTCCGGTGCGTTGCACGGGATCATGCGCGTTCGTGGTTTCACTCAGGATGACGCGCACATCTTCTGTACTGAAGATCAGATGCAGGCGGAATCCGCGGCGTTCATCAAGCTGACCCTGGATGTCTATGCCGACTTCGGCTTCAAGGACATCGAGCTGAAGCTGTCGACTCGTCCTGAAAAGCGTGTGGGTTCCGATGAGCTGTGGGATCGCGCTGAAAGCGCGCTGGCATCGGCGCTCGATAGCGCGGGTCTGCCTTATGATCTGCAGCCGGGCGAGGGCGCGTTCTACGGTCCGAAGATCGAGTTCTCGTTAAAAGACTGCCTCGGTCGTGTCTGGCAGTGTGGTACCCTGCAGCTCGACTTTAACTTGCCGATCCGTTTGAGCGCCGAATATGTCTCCGAAGACAACAGCCGTAAACATCCGGTCATGTTGCACCGGGCGATTCTCGGTTCTTTCGAGCGTTTCATCGGGATTTTGATCGAGCACTACGAAGGTGCATTCCCGGCCTGGCTGGCGCCCACTCAGGCAGTGATCATGAATATCACTGATAAACAGGCAGATTTTGCCCTTGAAGTGGAAAAAACTCTCGCTGAAAGCGGTTTTCGTGCCAAGTCCGACTTGAGAAATGAAAAGATCGGCTTTAAAATCCGTGAGCATACTTTGCTCAAGGTCCCTTATCTCCTCGTGATTGGAGATCGGGAAGTTGAAATGCAAACTGTCGCTGTGCGTACACGCGAAGGTGCAGACCTCGGCTCGATGCCGGTCGCCCAGTTCGCTGAATTCCTCGCACAAGCGGTTTCCCGGCGTGGTCGCCAAGATTCGGAGTAATTACTATTAAGCGTGAAATGAGACAAGATAAACGAGCTGCACCGAAAGCCCCGATCAACGAGAATATCTCGGCACGCGAGGTTCGGTTAATTGGAGCTGAAGGCGAGCAGCTTGGGATTGTGTCAATTGAAGACGCGCTGCTTAAGGCTGAAGAGGCCAAGCTGGATCTGGTGGAAATTTCCGCCGATGCAGTACCCCCTGTCTGTAAGCTGATGGACTACGGCAAATCGATCTTCGAAAAGAAGAAGCAGGTTGCCGCTGCCAAGAAAAATCAGAAACAGATCCAGGTTAAAGAAATCAAGTTTCGTCCAGGGACGGAGGAAGGGGATTACCAGGTAAAACTACGCAACCTGGTACGTTTCCTGAGTGACGGGGACAGGGCCAAGGTATCGTTAAGATTCCGCGGTCGTGAGATGGCCCACCAGGAGCTGGGCATGGAACTGTTGAAGCGGGTTGAAGGTGACCTTCTCGAATACGGTTCCGTTGAGCAGCATCCTAAGATGGAAGGACGCCAGCTGATTATGGTCATCGCCCCGAAAAAGAAGAAATAACCACCAGGGCACGGCAGGCCTTGCGGTTATGTTTATCAACTGAATGCGGAGTATCCGAACATGCCAAAGATGAAGACTAAAAGTGGTGCAGCTAAGCGGTTTTTGAAAACTGCTAACGGCATCAAGCACAAACACGCTTTCAAGAGCCACATTCTGACCAAAATGTCGACCAAGCGTAAGCGTCAACTGCGCGGTAGCAGCTTGCTGCATCCGTCTGACGTGGCAAAAGTCGAGCGCATGCTGCGCCTTCGTTAATTTTGATCAAGAATATAGGAAGTAACTCATGGCTCGTGTAAAGCGTGGCGTCATTGCCCGTAAGCGTCACAAAAAAATTCTGAAACTTGCTAAAGGCTACTACGGCGCGCGTTCACGCGTATTCCGTGTTGCCAAGCAAGCGGTAATCAAGGCAGGCCAATACGCCTACCGTGACCGTCGTCAGAAAAAACGTCAGTTCCGCGCTCTGTGGATCGCTCGTATCAACGCTGGTGCTCGTATCAACGGTCTGTCCTACAGCCGTTTCATCGCCGGCCTGAAAAAAGCGTCCATCGAGATCGACCGTAAGGTTCTGGCTGATCTGGCAGTGAACGAAAAAGCGGCGTTTGCTGCGATTGTCGAGAAAGCTAAAGCCACCTTGGCCTAAGTCCCCGACAATCACCGGGCCTCAGTTTCTGAGGCTCGGTGTTAAACGTCATAAATAGGGGAAGAGCCTAAAAGCTCTTCCCCTATTTCGTATCTGGAGTCTGTACATGGAAAACCTGGACGCGCTGGTCTCGCAAGCTCTTGAGGCTGTGCAGAGCGCTGAAGATATCAATGCCCTGGAGCAAATCCGGGTTCAATACCTTGGCAAGAAAGGTGAGTTGACTCAGGTGATGAAGACCCTGGGGAATTTGCCTGCAGAAGAGCGTCCGCAAGTCGGCGCCCTGATCAACGTAGCCAAGGAGCGTGTCACAGAGGTTCTCAATGCCCGCAAGGCGCAGTTCGAGGAAGCGGATCTTGCCGCTAAACTCGCCGCCGAGTCCATTGACGTGACCCTGCCTGGCCGCGGCCAGACCTCAGGCGGTCTGCACCCCGTTACCCGTACTCTGGAACGCATCGAACAATTCTTCACCCACATTGGCTACGGCATCGCCGAAGGCCCTGAGGTGGAAGACGATTACCACAACTTCGAAGCGCTCAACATCCCAGGCCATCACCCGGCCCGGTCGATGCATGACACCTTCTATTTCAATGCGAACATGCTGTTGCGCACCCATACCTCACCGGTACAGGTCCGCACCATGGAATCGCAGCGTCCGCCGATCCGCATTGTCTGCCCAGGCCGTGTGTACCGCAGCGACTCCGATATTACCCACTCGCCGATGTTCCATCAGGTCGAAGGCCTGCTGGTTGATCGCGACATCAACTTCGCCGACCTCAAAGGCACAATCGAAGAGTTCCTGCGGGTGTTCTTCGAAAAAGAACTGGCCGTGCGTTTCCGCCCGTCTTACTTCCCGTTCACCGAGCCGTCCGCCGAAGTCGACATGGAGTGCGTGATGTGCAGCGGTAAAGGCTGCCGTGTCTGCAAACAGACTGGCTGGCTTGAAGTCATGGGCTGCGGCATGGTTCACCCGAACGTGCTGCGCATGTCCGGCATCGACCCTGAAGAGTTCTCGGGCTTTGCCTTCGGCATGGGCGTGGAGCGTCTGGCCATGCTGCGTTACGGCGTCAACGACTTGCGTCTGTTCTTCGACAACGACTTGCGGTTCCTCGCGCAATTTCGCTGAGGCGCTTCGCGGCAGCCCGCCAATGGCCGCTGTCGTAGAGCACCGGAGTCGCCCGTAACGCATTTTTTTGGAGAGCAGGATGAAATTCAGTGAACAATGGTTGCGCGGCTGGGTAAGCCCGCAAGTATCCCGCGACGAGCTAGTTGCCCGCTTGTCGATGGCCGGTCTTGAAGTTGATAGCGTCACCCCGGCCGCTGGTGTATTCAGCGGCGTGATCGTCGGCGAAGTACTGAGCACCGAGCAACACCCCGATGCCGACAAACTGCGCGTATGCCAGGTCAGCAACGGTTCGGAAACCTTTCAGGTCGTCTGCGGCGCTCCAAACGTGCGCCCGGGTCTGAAAATTCCATTCGCCATGATCGGTGCCGAGTTGCCGGGCGATTTCAAAATCAAGAAAGCCAAGCTGCGTGGCGTTGAATCCAACGGCATGCTCTGCTCCCAGTCCGAGCTGCAAGTGGGCGAGGGCAATGACGGTTTGATGGAGCTGCCAGCCGATGCGCCGGTGGGTGAAGACTTCCGTGTTTACCTTGAGCTGGATGATGCCAGCATCGAAGTGGACCTGACGCCAAACCGTGGCGACTGCCTGTCGTTGGCCGGTCTTGCTCGTGAAGTCGGCGCGCTCTATGCCATCCCTGTGGCTGTGCCGGCCGTTGCCGCTGTTCCCGTGACGCACGATGAAGTGCGTCCGGTTGACGTGTTGGCGACCAGCGCTTGCCCGCGTTATCTCGGCCGTGTGATTCGCAATGTCGACCTGTCGCGTCCAACCCCGTTGTGGATGGTTGAGCGTCTGCGTCGGTCCGACATTCGCAGCATTGATGCCGTGGTCGACATCACCAATTACGTGATGATCGAACTGGGTCAACCATTGCACGCGTTCGATCTGGCTGAAATCAACGGTGGCATTCGTGTCCGTATGGCAGAAGAGGGCGAGAAGCTCGTTCTGCTGGACGGCCAGGAAGTCAGCCTGCGAGCCGACACTCTGGTTATCGCTGACCACCAGCGCGCTCTGGCCATCGCCGGCGTGATGGGCGGGGAACACAGCGGTGTATCCAGCACGACTCGTGACGTATTCCTCGAAAGCGCGTTCTTCGACCAGATCGCCGTCGCGGGCAAGGCCCGTTCGTATGGCCTGCACACTGACGCTTCGCACCGCTACGAGCGCGGTGTTGACTGGCAGTTGGCACGCAAGGCCATGGAGCGAGCTACTGGCCTGCTGCTGGAAATCACTGGTGGCGAAGCTGGCCCCGTGATTGAAGCTGTCAGCGAGAAAGATCTGCCGTCAATCGCGCCGGTCACTTTGCGCGCCGAGCGTATCGAGCAGATGCTGGGCCTGAAAATGGACCCGGTCGAAATCGAAGGCTTGTTGACTGGCCTGGGCTTGACCGTTTCAGCTGCAGCGGCAGGGCAGTGGCGCGTAGAAGTGCCGAGTCATCGCTTCGATATCAGCCTTGAAGTCGACCTGATCGAAGAACTGGCTCGCCTATACGGCTACAACCGTCTGCCGGTTCGTTACCCGCAGGCGCGTCTGGCACCGCAAGCCAAGGCTGAAGCCCGTAGCGATCTGCCCGAGCTGCGTCGCCTGTTGGTCGCTCGCGGCTATCAGGAAGCGATCACCTACAGCTTCATCGATCCCAAGCAATTTGAGCTATTCAGCCCTGGCGCTGAGCCGTTGCTGCTGGCAAATCCGATCTCCAACGACATGGCCGCCATGCGCGCCTCGTTGTGGCCTGGCCTGGTCAAGTCTTTGCAGCACAACCTCAATCGTCAGCAGGATCGTGTACGTCTGTTCGAAAGCGGCCTGCGCTTCGTCGGTCAGCTGGACGGTCTGAAACAAGAGCCGATGCTGGCCGGCGTGGTCTGTGGCAGCCGTTTGCCGGAAGGCTGGGCACAGGGCCGTGATGTGATCGACTTCTTCGACGTCAAGGCTGATGTTGAAGCCGTTCTAGGCTTCGCCGGTGCGCTAGACGCTTTCAAATTCGTGTCTGGTAAACATCCAGCACTGCACCCGGGCCAGACAGCGCGCATCGAACGTGATGGTCGCGAAGTTGGCTATGTGGGTGCCATTCACCCTGAGTTGTCGAAAACCCTGGGACTGGATCGTCCGGTATTCGTTTTCGAGCTGATTCTGGCTGAAGTTGCACTGGGTAAAATGCCGAAATTCCAGGAGTTGTCGCGCTTTCCTGAAGTAAGACGTGACCTGGCGCTACTGGCTGATGAAGGCGTTGCAGCCACTGCAGTTCTTGACGTTATTCGAGAAAATGCAGGCGAATGGCTCACAGACCTAAGGCTATTTGATGTTTATCAGGGTAAAGGCATTGATCCGCATAGAAAAAGCCTTGCAGTTGGCTTGACCTGGCAGCATCCATCGCGCACTCTTAACGACGATGAGGTCAATGCGGCAACGCATAAAATCCTCACCTCACTCGAGGAAAGGTTAAACGCCACGTTAAGGAAGTAGCGTATGGGGGCTCTGACGAAAGCTGAGATGGCCGAACGTCTGTACGAAGAGCTGGGCCTGAATAAACGAGAAGCCAAGGAATTGGTCGAGCTGTTCTTCGAGGAAATCAGGCACGCTCTGGAAGATAATGAACAGGTCAAATTGTCCGGTTTCGGCAATTTTGACCTGCGAGATAAACGCCAGCGGCCTGGTAGAAACCCGAAGACCGGGGAAGAAATTCCTATCACGGCTCGCCGTGTTGTCACGTTCCGTCCAGGGCAGAAGTTGAAGGCCCGAGTTGAGGCTTATGCTGGAACCAAGTCATAACGACGAGTTACCGCCGATACCAGGCAAACGCTACTTCACCATCGGTGAGGTCAGCGAGCTCTGCGCGGTGAAACCGCACGTTTTGCGCTATTGGGAACAGGAATTTCCTCAGCTCAACCCCGTCAAACGACGCGGCAACCGCCGGTATTATCAGCGCGAAGACGTGCTGATGATCCGGCAGATCCGCGGCTTGCTCTATGAGCAAGGCTTCACCATTGGTGGTGCGCGGCTGCGTATGACCGCTGGCGAACCCAAGGATGAGACTCAGGATTACAAGAAACTGCTCCGGCAGATGATCGTCGAGCTGGAAGACGTTCTGGTGGTATTGGGCAAGTAGAAATCGCCCGGATACTTCCATAATTCAAAAGCTTAGGTTATATTCCTCGAAGTTTTCGCAGCATGGGAAACTGATACACGCCTAGTCGGGGCGTAGCGCAGCCCGGTAGCGCACTTGCATGGGGTGCAAGGGGTCGAGTGTTCGAATCACTCCGTCCCGACCATTTAATTCAATGAAAAAGCCCAGCTTTCACGAGTTGGGCTTTTTCATGTCTGCGAGATTTTCGAGCCTTCTCGATGCTCATCCTTCCTGCTCTTCAATTGTCAGCACCGAACCTCTTGAATCGGTTGCTGAGACCACGTCGGTGCCTCGTTGAAGTAATGTCCCAAACACTGGCATGATCTCGGCACTCAAAAAGTGAGAACCACAATTGTCTGAGAATCTTCCAGAGTTCGCGCTTCAAAGGGTGAGATTGAGGCCTGTCCGGCCGGCAGATTTGCCAGCGGTCTATGCTGGCTTGTCCGATCCTCAAGTCATCGCTCACTATGGAGTTTCGTACTCCAGCCTTGAGGCGACCGAGGTGCAAATGCGCTGGTTTGAGGAAATAGTTGCCGAACAAACGGGGGCTTGGTGGGCTATCGCGGAGTTTAAAAACGACTCAATAATAGGTGCCTGCGGTTTCAATGACTGGAGCCATGAGCATCGCCGCGCAGAGCTTGGGTATTGGCTCATGCCTGCCTACTGGCGCCAAGGGCTATTGACCGAGGCTCTGCCTTCTGTGTTTCGCTATGCGTTCAATGCTTTGGGTGTTCATCGAATCCACGCTGATGTCGAGCCCGCCAACGCAGCGAGCTGCGCCTTGCTTCGCAAGCTCGGGTTTCATCTGGACGGAACTCTGCGGGACGTCGAGCTTAAAGACGGTGAGTTCTTGAGCCTGCATCAGTACAGCCTGCTGCGCACTGACTCAGCTGCCCAGGATTACTGTGATTAGCAGCATTAAAGCTTCATCTCCGCCGCCAGCCCCTAAGAGTAAATGAGGACAAGACTGACGGGTGGATTCGGGTGGTGATATAAAGTGCGGGTCGCTATGGCTGGCAGCGCGCTGGCGAATTTTTCTATTAGTAGGGAGTTAGTAATGTCGCCGATCAGGATGTCTGTCTTGTCGCTTTGTCTGGGCATACTGGGCTATACCGGCAGCACTTTGGCGAGCTCGGAGGATGAAAAGCAGCAGGGCCTTGTAGTCTTGGTTGCGATGGAGCAGGTCTGCAATAACGCGAACCCTGGTATGAAGAGCGATGTCGAGAACGCGATGGCATCGGATCCCACCATTGACGAGGCGACAAAGACGGAAGTGAGAAAAATCAAATCCGACCCTGCCTATAAATCTAAAGTGAGCAACACCGCTGAAAACTTGATTCACTCCCCGATGGGAGCTTATGTCGCCAAAGACCTGTGCAAGAACTACGGCGCGAAATGATCAATTTCATTCTGCGCTAGTGAATGGTTGACACAGGGCCCGGTTTCTCGGTGTGTACTTATCCGCATCGGTGCTGCATGTCAGAGGGCGAACCTCCGCCCGCCGTATTGGCTGCCCTGTGACAAGCTTTCGGGTAATCGGTATTTACGTTCCGGCGAGATTGCAGGCCGCTGCGCGCGCACTGAGAGTATCGGGTTGGCGTGGCGCTGGTTGTTTAGTTAGTAACGTCGAGGCTGTTAGCATGGGCGCTCATTAAAGTGTGGGAGTTGCTATGCGCCAAGTTGTTAAAAGGGCACTGAGTGTGATTGCATCAGAGAGCTGCGAGCGTGAATACACTGATGCGTTTGGGCAGTTGTAATTGAGTCTGGCGAGCAAAATTTGGCTGAGCGGCTGTTTGCCGATATTCCCGACTCTTTCTCATTCTAATGGTGAGCGAAGTTATAGGGTATAAGGCAGGTGCAAAATCAGTTGCGGTTCAAATCTGTTTGCTGCGAATGAAGAATTCAAGTGTCAGTAAAATGTCCAGGTCAGAAAGGGGTATCGCATGATAAATGCCATTGAAATCATTGGAGCCACGAAGGCTGCTTTTGCAGAAAGAGATGTTTATTTCTCGCTTGCTCAACTGCCACCAGACCTCGAGATTCCTGGTGAATGGCAGAATTTTGGGATTGCCTTTTCTGAAACGCCTTCATTTCCTCTTGCTTGGCGGGCATTCAGTGCTGAGTTACCTTGGCTAACATCGCTACTGGATAGGTGCTTGCTTGGCACCGCTATTTTAGCGGGGTCGCCAACTGAATTATTATATATATTTCATGACGCCAATGGTCTTTATTACTACATAGGGGGTGAGCCTCTAGCCGACTCTGATACTCCCTCTGCTTTTGGCACTAGACTGTCGGAGTTTTATAAAGGAGTTCACAATGGATTTACCTTCTACCCAGCGCGCTCTATGGGGCCACAAAAAATTTCCGATTGTACATTCATCTCTGAACTGATTGACGAAGAGAGCACAGACTTTGCGGCAAAATGGTTAACGATACTATCAAATGGGGGCGGAGATTACCTTGCTATAGATCTGAATAATCTGACTGATAGTAACGGGATTATTTGGTGGCATGAACAACCCATGGAACCAGAAACAGGAATGGACGTCTTCGGCGTTATGGATACATGGATTTCAATTTTTCTCGAAGACACCTTGCTGCGCAATGATGTCCTCAAATATTAAGATCAGCTCCTGGCCTATTTTAGTTGCTCTATTTACTCAGACCTTCTTCAGAGGGGCCTGGTTTTCCTGAGTGCTGCGGGAGATAGACCTAACGTCAATATTCATTGAGCGCGCAGTTAATCAGTACCTGGAATGACGGGGGTAGGGCAGATACGAAAAGCCCACCGGTGAGCCGGTCAGTCCCTTGCAGCAATAGCTTGGGCCAGTTGAAGGTCTGACATCTGGGGTTGGCTAGCAGTCGAGCGGTAGCGCTGGACGGCCTGCTCAAAGCGCGCGCCACGGATATCGCCATCTGATCCAATGAAAGCGAGGGCATCTTCTCGAGCTGGTGTGAACAAGTCAGCAATTTTTTTGGACGATATTTCACTCCCCAAAACCGTCGCGTACGAACTCATGTAGACGTATTCAGCCGCTTCTACCTTAGCGACGATCAAGGTTGCCAGAGCCATCACCACAGCTTTCCATGAGTTCATTCTTCAGTACATCCATGCCTGTTTGGGGGCGGCACAATAGCATAGGCGGGTACTCGTCAGATACGAAAAGCAGGGCACTTGGCCCGGATCTTTTTACTTACAGGTTCCACCCTTTTTCCGCTCAGAATTTTGTAAAAGTCGTGACTGGACTGCTCAGTCTCGTTCAACCGCATCAGGGCATCCCCAAACGGATCGCATCACTGCTGAGTCATCAGCCAGCGGTGTTTTTTTCGGCAGGATTTCCCAGGGAAAAGGGAGCATGAAAATGCTTATACTAAAAACACGCTGCAATCAGACATGGAGCTTTAAAAGTGGGGCTTATTTTATCCGCGATCCTTACGCTAGGCGGGTTCATGCTCGGCGCCACCGTCATATATGAGTTGCCCGTCAGTCACGAAACCGGTACATGGCTTTTTGTAGGCTGGATGATCTTACAAACTGTCATCCTTCGTTGCATCGAACTAAAGGTCACCGGTCGCTGATCAGGTACCTTTCCGGGGGGATGCAGATTGCATACTTGCTCCTTGGTAAAGAAGGGCATGACAGAACACATGTGCGTCAAAAAGACTCAACGGCATGTCTGCCGTCGGGTCTGGCTAGCAAGTAAGATAAAGATGTTGTTTCATGCGGTCGAATTTTCAGGATTGTCAGACAATGAGACTGGACGAGCAGTATTTCGAGGATTTCCGGTGCATCGCCTGCAACGGCAACCCTTTTGATCCCAAAGATGGCACTACCAGCGGCCTGTTCGGGATTGAGGATCTGGTGGGCGAGCAATGTGCAGGGTGCGGCCATTCAATGAGTCTTGATGACCTGGAGGCCATGACTCATGCGGCAGAACTTCACATGATCAGGTCGCTGTTCTCTCCGGGCTGAAGGCCGCTGAAGTCGGCTAACTTCGATGGGCCGAGCGGGCTTTAGCCTTCCTTGCCTGCGCGAAGGGCCTGCCAACTGATGACCGAACTCACCCCAAGCCGTGTGAGAATTTTGGGGGGCAGCTTGCTGGGGCCGGGTGTGTTGCTGAAGTCATCCAGGAATCTGGACTTCATGCCGGTCGCCAACTCAGCCGCCATGACGCCAGCCAGCGTGCTTTTAACCGTTCCGAGGCCGTTTTCGCAACATGCTGAATACAGGTTTTCTTCTATTTCCCCGAATGCCGGCGCGCTGTTGCGGCTCAAGCACAGACGGCCCGCCCAACTGAACTCCAGCGGTGTTGACTTCAATTCCGGGAAGCGAGCGTCCAGAGAGAGTCGTTGCTCCCGGGCGACATCTGCGACGCGCTGAGGTGTCACTTGAATGCTCGGGTCATAGGTGAATTTGGTGCGGATTACGATCCGTGAAAGTCCATCTACCGTAATTTTACGAACGGTGGCGCCCATCGGGTCAGCCGGTAGAAGGGCCCAGCGCTCGCGTCCCGTCACCGCTTTTGCGAAATCATTGTGGTTGTAACCCGCCGTCATCGAGGCATACGTGAACACATGCAGCAAGCGTCCCTGGAAGTGTCCGAAGTCTTCGATGTGACCGTTCACGGCAAGAATAACCTTGGGCGCCGTCACTACGCCGCGATGTGAGCGCGCTGTCCAGTCATTACCCGAGCGGGACAGTTCGACGATAGGAGAGCGTTCGTAAAGGCTTATACGTTCATCAAGTCCGGCAGCCAGATCGCGGATGTATTGCGCAGGCTGGATCATCACGGCGCCGGGTGTGTAGATACCGCCGTGATAATAAGTGGACCCGGTAATGTCGCGCATCTGCGCGGCATCGAAGAGCTCGTAGTGCTCGCCAATGCCTTTGAGCGACGCCGCGTAATTGGCGTTCAGGCGTTCGCCGCGTTCTGTGGCAGCGGCGTTTATCTTGCCCGAAGGGTCAAAAGTTGCGCCGGCCATACCGTAGTCCCGGGCAGCCTGAGCGGCAAATTCGATGGCGAAGCGGTTCTGCGCGATTTCTCGTGCCGTCGCTGATTCGCCAGCCACTGAGTACTCCCCGGAGGAAAGGCTGTGGGGCACATCGATCATGAACCCGGAGTTTCTTCCCGCTGGCCCCGTGGCGATCTCGTGAGCGTCGACGACCACGATGCGATCCTTGGGTCGCAGCTGGGTTAGCCGACGTGCCGCGGAGAGACCGGCGAAACCGGCCCCGATGATCAGCCAGTCTGCCGTCACGCTCCCATCAAGCACTTGCACAGGAGTAGCCCGCCTGGAAATAGCCTCCCAACCCGAAACACCGGTATCTACCGGCAAGCGTTTGATGGAATGTGTGCTCATTTTACGGTCTCATCAACCGACCGATCAGACACATCGATCCAGATGGTTTTGATTTCGGTGTACTGGTCGTGGGCGAAAACCGATTTGTCGCGACCACCGAAGCCTGACTCTTTGTAGCCGCCAAACGGGGTAGAGGCATCGCCCTCACCGAAGCAGTTGACGGTGACAATCCCCGCACGGATTTCACGGGAAAGCTTTATCGCCTTGCGCAAGCTACCGGTGTAAACCGAGGCCGCCAGGCCGTATACCGTGTCGTTAGCCAGAGCAATCGCTTCAGAGATCGTATTGAAGGTAGTGACTGACAACACCGGCCCGAAAATTTCCTCCTGAAACAGTCGGCTGTCCCGTTCCACGCCGTCTACCACAGTCAACTGGACGAACGCGCCATCCTGAGTATCACCGCCGTAGACGATGTCCAGATTGGCAGCGCTGGCGTAGTCCAGGTAAGACTTCACCTTGTCGAAATGGTCGCTGCTGACCAATGCCCCAACCCGGTTTTGAGGATCCAGGGGGTCACCCATTTTCCACTCGCGTATGTAGGCACCCATACGTTCTAGCAATTGGTCTTTGACCGAGGCGTGAACCAGCAGTCGTGACGTCGCCGAGCAGTTTTCGCCCATGTTCCAGAACGCACCATTGACCACCTGTTCGGCCACCAGGTCCAGGTCTTCAGCATCGTCCATGACGACCGCAGGGTTCTTGCCGCCGCACTCAAGCACCACGCGTTTGAGGTTTGAATCGGCCGAGTAATGCAGGAAGCGCCGACCGGTCGCGGTGGAGCCGGTGAAGCTGACCATATCGACATCTTTGTGCAGGCCGATAGGCTCACCGACGTCTTTGCCGGTGCCGGTCACGATATTGAGCACGCCTGCAGGCACACCCGCTTCGAATGCCAGTTCGGCCACGCGCAAAGTGGTCAGGCTGGTCTGTTCGGCGGGCTTTACGATTACCGAGCAACCGGCGGCCAGTGCCGGGCCGATCTTCCAGGCGAGCATCAACAGCGGGAAGTTCCACGGCAGCACGCAGCCCACCACACCGATAGGCTCGCGCACCACCATGGTCAGCGCGTCGTTGCCCACCGGGGCCGTGTTGTCATACAGCTTGTCGATCAATTCGGCGTGCCAGCGCAAGGTATGAATGGTGTCGGGCACATCCACCAGTTGGCATTCACGTACCGGCTTGCCGCTGTCCAGGCTTTCCAGTACGGCCAGTTCGTGGCGATTGTTTTCGAGCAGACGCGCGAACTTCAACAACACGGCTTTCCGGTCGCCGGGCGCAAGCAGCCTCCAGCGTCCATCATCGAATGCTTCTTTGGCTTTGCTGACCGCAATGTCCACATCCTCAGCCGTGCAGGCCGCCAGATCGGTGAGAAACTCGCCCGTTGCCGGGTTGGTCGTCGCCAGCGTGTTGCCAGAAACGGAAGGCTTGAATGCACCGTTGATGAACGCGTTCGATGGAAATGAAATCGATTGTGCGATAGCGGCATATTCATCCGCGGTAAGAAGGTCACGCATGGCTGGCTCCTGATGTGATGTGTGCAACGGTACGCTTCACGTTGGCGATAACGGTTTGGAGGCTACGTTTGTCTTCGCCATTCAAAGGCCGCAAAGGCGCGCGAACATCTCCGACTTTCAGGCCGTTCAATTCACAACCAAATTTGATGCATTGCACGAACTTGCCGCCATCCAGCGCATTCATCAGCGGCATCATGGCCGACATGATCTGCCGACCCTTGTCGAAGTTCTTCTCGACCACGCAGGCTTCATACAGCGCCACATGCTCCCGGGGCAGAAAGTTTGAACCGGCGCATACCCAACTTCTTGCGCCCCAGGCGAAAAATTCCAGTGCCTGATCATCCCAGCCGCAGGACAGTGCGATATGCGGGAATTCACGGGCGAGTAAATGCACCCGGCTCATGTCCCCCGAACTTTCCTTGATGGCCACCACGTTTTTTGATTTGCCCACGCGAGCCAGGTAGTCCTCGTTCATCTGTACGCACATGCGCCCCGGGTAGTTGTACAACATGATCGGCATGTTGGCGGCCCGATCGATGGTCAACGCGTGAATGGCGTTTTCCTGATCGGTCGGCAATGCGTAGGGGGGAGTGGTGACCAGAATCGCGTCGGCCTTGATTGCTTTGGCGTCCTTGGCAAACAGCACGGCATCTTCGGTACGAATGGCACCTGTACCAATAATCAACTGAACACGGGAACCAATAACTTCTTTGGCGCGGGCCGCAAGTTTCAGACGTTCCTCGGCGGTCTGCGCATAATATTCGCCTGTCGAGCCGCCAATAATAATGCCATGCACTCTGGCTTCGATAAGCGACTCCAGAACTTCCGGAAAAACAGCCCAGTCAATTTCGCCATCGGCTGTGTGCGGTGTTACCGCAGGCGTATAAATACCTTCGAATCTCAAGAGGATTACTCCGAATAGTCATGGCCGGAAGAGCAATAAACGCGCGCGTTGTATTACTGCTGACGCGTTAAAGTTCCAGATTGTTGTAATGGCGCAGAGTTAAGAGGTGACTCAATAATGCCCTCTGAATATAAGGTCATCCTGAGTGGTTATTTATTATTGTCAGTCTTTCGGACAAGGCTGGCGGCGACTGTCTTAATCACCGCCATACTGTTATCCCACCGACTTCAGTTTTAGGGGAGCGGTGCCGCTGTCATCTTTAAGTCTGTCGAGCATGATGTCGCAGTACCAGTCGTCGAACTGACAGACGCCATTTTCGGCCTTCGAAGAAAAGGGGCCGGGTTCATAAGCCGGGGAGTTAACACCTACTTGTGCGCCTTCAACCAGCGTGCGGTCCTGATCATTGGTGGCAAGCCAGACTTTGGTCAGGCGCTCAAGGTCGTAGTCGACGCCTTCCTGAGCGGTCTTCTTGACGATCCATTTGGTGGTCACCAGTGTTTCGTTTGGGCCAATTGGCAGGACGCGGAAACTCAGGGCGTGATCGCCCAGGAAATGATTCCAGGTAGACGGATAGTTGAAATACAGCAGCGCACCTATGTCTGCTTCGCCACTGTTGTCCAGCCTGCCAGCGACTGCTGGCTTGCCATCCATGGTGTAGCTGACTGCACCGGATGACAGAGGGATTCGGGTAATACGGAAGCGCCCGTCTTTATCCATGACCAGTTGGCTGGGCATGCCTGCGGCTTCGCAGCGGTCCCAATGAGCTTTTAGCTCCGGGTCATCACTGCCGCCGACGCCTGCCACCGACAGGTTTTCCACGAACGAATTCATCAGTTCGGGGTGGGTGCCGTCGCAGTGATAGCATTCGCGATTGTTTTCGAAGACCAGCTTCCAGTTGCCTTTTTCAATCAGGTTCGATTCGAAAGCGACCTTGCAGTCTTCCAGCAGATGAGGTGCGAGGAAGGGCGTTACTGCTTCCCTGAATGTGGAGAAATCAGGGGCGACGTCAGCCACACAGACATAGATGTAGGTGTTGACGATTTCACAATGCACTGGCTTGAGGTTGTACTGAGACTTGTCGAAATCGTCACCCATATTGCCTGCGAACAGCAGCCGACCGTCCAGCTCAAAAGTCCACTTGTGGTAAGGGCACACCAGCTTGGCGACTTTGCCTTTCGCCTCGGGACAAACCTTTGAACCCCGGTGCCGACAGGCGTTGTGGAACGCGCGAATCTCTCCATCCGCACCACGTACCACTGCAACCGGATACTGGCCAACCTGCAGTGAAAGATACTGCCCGGATTTTTCCAGTTCAAAGGTGTGGCCTGCGAAAATCCAGTCCTTGTGCCACAGCTGTTCAAGGTCTTGTTGATAGACATCCGGATCGCTGTAAAGCGCCCCTGGAAGTGCGTGTCGGGGTTTGCGTTGTGCAATAAGCTGAGAAACGGCTGATCTGATATTCACGTCCCACGCACTCCATTCGCTTCAGGCGCTGCTGTCCGGTAAGAAAGCAGCTGCCGATCATTATGGGTTCGAACCTCTGTATTGACCGTCACTTGAAGTTTTCAATCATGACGCGATGATCCTGACAAGCATCTGTAAACGGCCAACCGTTAGTTCTCCCGGCTTTTGTGAAGGTTACGTGTACAAATCGACGTTCAACAAGAAACTTTTAGGTCAGACAATGCATAAACAAATGTTATCAATTGCGAGAGGAGGACGGGAAAACAGGGCAGGGGAAGTGTGCGAAGCGCAGAGTGTCGCAGGCATATTTCAACTCCCTGACCGTGAGAAATCAGGGGTGATTGGCTTTGTCACGGAGAGTGAAGGGATATTTAAAAGGCTTGTTACGTGAAATAGGCGAGCAGCCAGTCGCGCAATTTGCAGCACGCCCGGTCATTGGCCCGGTCTTCCCTGAATGCGAGGTAGTGTTGGGAATCCTTATGAACGACTTCTTTCTGGATGGGGCGAACCAGTGCGCCGCTTTCAATCGACTCGGCTACCAGATGGCTCCAGCCGAGCGCGACGCCCTGATTGGCCAGCGCCATATTGATCACCACGTTGTAGTCATTGGCACTGAAGACGTGAGGCCGGTCGTGCGGGCGTTTTTCTATATCGGTATCGTGAAAGGCAAGCCAGACGCCCCAATCGACATGTTCAGCCACTTGCGAACGCCCGTAGGGGCTCAAGTTGAGTAGCGCACTGTCGCGCAAGCCTTCAAGCGTCGCGAGTTCTGGATGCTCATCGCGATACTGCGGCGTGCACACGGGGAATATCACGTCGTGAAACAGCGGGTAGTTACGGTACCCGCTCTGCACGCTGGCGAATTTGGTGATAAAAATATCGGGCGTGACGCCAGGCTCCATCGAAAGAAAATTTTGTGTGCTAATCAGATTCAGGTCGATGTCCTGGTTCTGACTGAAGAAACCCGGCAGTTTCGGTGAAAGCCACAGCGCAGCAAACGCCGCAGAGCAACACAGGGTCAGCTCTGACTTACCGGCCCTGTAAGCGCCGACCCGTTTGGCGGCCTGAGAGATGTTGACGAAGGACAACTGCGCTGCATCGAAAAACGCAGAACCGGCCTCGGTCAGCTCGACGGCTCTGCCGACCCTTCTGAACAGCTCAACGCCCAGATACGCTTCCAGCTCGCGAATCTGCCTGCTGATAGCTGCCTGAGTGACGCAAAGCGCTTCAGCCGCTCGGGTGAAGCTCTGGTATTTCGCGGCTGCTACGAAAGACTTCACTGCTTTGAGCGACGGCATCTTTAATAACGTGTTGTCGGGGTCGATGTGCTTAACCATAACCTAAGGTATCCATTTTTCTGGAAAACAGGTGTAGAGGGCTCGTGTCCGAGGCTGGCGGCCAGTGGCTCGCAGAAGCCTGCACCGCTGATAACCGCCGCTCCTTAGCCTTATGACAGGCGTAGACAGGCGCTGTCCACAAGGGACCGTCGAGCATGTCGTTTTTGGATAAGCGACGATCAATAACCTGACGTTATTGATTGACTGGACGAAATGTTGTTAGACGTTACAGGGCTAAGGTAATAACTTTGTCATCAAGGCTCTCGTCTCACTCAGAAGCCACTGACAACTAAATAATAATAAGAGGATTCAAAAATGTCTCATTTCTCTCGTTCAAACGTTCTTCTGCTGCCATAACAAGTTCATTCTGATCGGTGATAGCCCGGGCTATTCGCCGAGCCTTTTAAAGCACTCGCGGAAGGAAGGGATTATGAGTCATGGTGACGAAATACTCTCGGTCAAGCATATTTATAAAGTCTTTGGTACCCAGCCAAAAGTAGCAATGGATATGCTAAAGGGCGGGGCGGATAAAAATGAAATCTTCAATAAGACCGGGCAAGTCGTTGGTGTATTCGACGCAACGTTTTCGGTAAAGCGTGGCGAGATTTTTGTCATCATGGGCTTGTCGGGTTCCGGCAAGTCGACCATGGTTCGTTTGTTCAATCGTTTGATCGAACCCACGTCAGGCACTATCCATCTCAACGGCAAGGAAATCACGGGGCTGTCCGATGCGGCGCTTCTGAATGTGCGTCGCAAGGAAATGAGCATGGTCTTCCAGTCGTTCGCGCTCATGCCGCACATGAACGTTATCGACAATGCTGCGTTCGGTCTTGAAGTGTCCGGTATCGACGAAAAAGAGCGCCACGACCGCGCCCGTAAAGCGCTGGAGCAGGTGGGGCTGACCGGGCATGAATACAGCTATCCGCACCAGTTGTCTGGTGGTATGCAGCAGCGAGTCGGCCTGGCTCGCGCGCTGGCCAACGACCCGGCAATCTTGCTCATGGACGAGGCGTTTTCAGCGCTGGATCCGCTTATCCGTCATGAGATGCAGGGCGAGCTTATACGCCTGCAGGCTGAGCAGCACCGGACCATTATTTTTATCTCCCATGACATCGAGGAGGCCATTCGTATCGGCCATCGCATCGCGATCATGGAAGGCGGACGCATTGTGCAGATTGGCTCTCCTCAAGAGCTGCTTTGCAACCCGGTGAACGATTACGTCAGGGCCTTTTTCAAGGGCTTTGATGCATCGAAGATTCTTCGGGCTGGCGACGTTGCGACCCTCAGCGCAGAACATCCGTACGACGCAGACACATCGCGGCCTACGCTGCATGCTGATATTCCGCTGCAAGACATCTTTCACATCGTCGCCAATGCCGTGCACCCCGTCGCCGTTCTGGATGGGCAGGGCGTGTTCAAAGGCACTATTTCCAAGAGCCTTCTGCTGCAGACAATGAGTCGTCACTGACAGTGTTAACCGGGCGAAACATCAGGCTCAGCTACTCAGGTATCCAGCATGTCCGATTTCAGCGTTCTTGATCCGTTCCAAAGCATCACTATCCCCTTGGGCCAGTGGGTCGAGGTAGTGCTCAACTATCTGGTGCATAACTTCCGTGAAGTGTTTCGATCCATACGATGGCCCGTGGATCAAATATTGAACGGTATTCAAAGTGGCTTGCTATCGATCCCACCGACGATCTTCATCATCTTTGCCACGCTGCTCGGTTGGCAGGTGGGCGGTAAAAAAGTGGGAGCCCTCTGTTTCGTCACACTCACGCTTCTGGGGCTGATTGGCGTCTGGAATGACGCGATGACGACCCTGGCGTTAGTGCTCACGTCGTTGGTGTTTTGCGTAGTGATCGGTGTCCCGCTGGGCGTACTGTGTGCCCGCAGCGACCGCCTGGAAAGAATACTCAGGCCAGGGCTTGATGCGATGCAGACATTACCGGCGTTCGTTTATCTGGTGCCGGTAGTGATGCTGTTCGGGATCGGCAACGTACCAGGCGTTCTGGTCACCATTATCTTCTCGGTTGCGCCGTTGGTGCGCCTGACCAATCTGGGCATCCGCCAGGTCCCCGAAGACAAGGTCGAGGCGGCCCGGGCGTTCGGCTGTACACGGCGGCAGATGCTACTCAAGGTGCAGCTCCCGCTGGCTGCTCCCACGATCATGGCCGGCTTGAACCAGGCACTGATGCTCTCGCTGTCCATGGTGGTCATCGCCTCCATGATTTCTGTTGGCGGCCTTGGGTTGATGGTACTTCGCGGTATTGGCCGACTGGACATGGGGCTTGCCACCGTGGGCGGTGTGGGGCTGGTGTTATTGGCAATCTTCCTTGACCGGTTAACCCAGGCCATGGGTGAGCGCAGTAACAGCGCAGTCAAGGGTGAACGCTGGTACCAGACAGGGCCCGTTGGAATGCTGTTCAAACTTGGAAAAAAGACTGAAGCAAAACAGACCGGCGCACCTTTAAAAGACAACTAAGTGCCGGACGTTAATTGATCGCTGTACGCCTGCCCCTTATCCCCCTGCAAGGTAGATGACGATGAATGCTGAAAAACACAGTGTAAAAACAAAAATGATTCGTTGTATGGCCGCTCTGGCTATCGCCATAACACCGGCTTTTGCTACTGCTGCTGCTCAGGAACCTGGCAAGGGCGTATCCATCACACCGATTTTTCCAACCATTGCCGAAGAGCGATTCCGTGGTGAGATTGCCATGGCCGGGCTCAAGGATCTGGGCTACAGCGTGCAGCAGCCCAAGGAAACCGACTATCCGGCAATGATGCTCGCGCTGTCTTATGGTGATGCGGACTTTACCGTGCATGCCTGGGAGCAGTTGCACGCGTCGTTCTACGCCAAGGCGGGCGGGGATGACACCATGGTGAAAGTCGGCAACATCATGCCCGGTGTATTACAGGGGTACATGATCGACAAGAAAACCGCTGATCAATACAAAATCACTTCAGTCGAAGATCTCAAGAAACCGGAAATTGCCAAGCTGTTCGACAGCAATGGCGACGGGAAAGCCGACATGACAGGGTGCAACCCCGGCTGGGGCTGTGAGGTTGTCGTCGAATACCATATGCAGGCCTACGGCCTTGAAAAGACGGTCACCGACAACCGTGGCTCTTACTTCGCTCTGATGGCCGACACCATTGCCCGCTATAAAGAGGGTAAGCCAATCCTTTACTTCACCTGGGTTCCACAGTGGATCTCCACCGTACTGGTCGAGGGCAGGGATGTGGTCTGGCTAAGCGTTCCGAAGACCGACCTTCCAGGCGGGAAAAACGACGTCGACACCACTTACAAAGGCAAAAATCTGGGCTTTGCTGTGGACAACATTCGCGCGGTGCTGAACAAGGACTTTGCCGAGAAGAATCCGGTAGCGGTCAAGTTTCTGTCCGAGATGCAAATCACCACGGATGATGAAAGCGCTCAGAACCTGAAAATGCACAATGGCGAAAACTCTGCTGCGGATATCAAGCGCCATGCCGCTGAATGGATTGCCGCGCACCGGGCTGCCTACGATGGCTGGCTGGCAGATGCGCGAGCCGCCGCGAAGAAGTAAGCCTTACCGATAAAGCCTCAGGCTGTCCGTGTTCGGGCGGCCTTTTTTATACCCCGTTTAAATAAGGAGGGGTGTATGTCCCTTTATTCGTTCATTCAGCAATTCGAACTTGCCGACGCACCGCTTGAAACCCGCAAGCGGATTGAAACCTGTTTGCTCGATATTATCGGCGTCGCCGCCGCCGCGCGTGACAACCATACCAGCCATGTCCTGCAGGAGTTTGCGGTTGCCCATTACCCGGCGGCCACACTTTCCAGCCGCCTCTGGTTTGATGGCAGACCGGTCCACCCCTTGGGCGCAGCCTATGCGGGCGGCTTTAGTGTCGATAGCCTGGATGCTCATGAAGGACACTTCACGTCCAAAGGCCACGCGGGGGCTACCGTGGTTCCGGCAATCATCGCGCTGATCGATACCTTTTGCGCCAGTGGCAAAAATATCAGCGGCGAGGAGATGCTCTGTGTATTGACCATCGGCTACGAGACGGCGCTAAGAGCCGGACGGGCCTTGATGGCGACCGCTGCGCAATACCATGCTTCGGGAGCTTTCGCCGGGATTGGAGTGGTGTGTGCTGGAGCCCGGCTGCTCAAGCTGGACGAGCAAACCTTTAGGCACGCCCTCGGTATTGCGGAATATTTTGGCCCACGCTGCCCAATGATGCGCGTGGTGGATTACCCGTCGATGCTGCGTGATGCGCACGGCGCCGGCGCTCATGCGGGCATAAGTGCGCTGCTCATGGCCCAGGCTGGAGTCACTGGTGCGCCCGCTGAAACCGTCGAATTGCTGGGAGGGCTCCCTTACTGGCAGGGCTTGGGCGAAAGCTGGGAAATCGACGAGCAATACTTCAAACCCTGGCCGGTCTGTCGCTGGGCCCAGCCAGCATTGACTGCCATGACGCAACTGATGAGCGAGCACCCAGAGATCGCTCCTGAAAATATCGAAACGATCCAGATTGAGACCTTTCATGAGTCAGTGCGTTTGCAGGGGCATTTTCCAAAAAATGCCGATGAAGCCCAGTATGCATTGGCATTTCCGGTTGCAGCCTTAGTCGCGCGTGGCCAGGTCACCGCGAGCGAAGTGACAGGAACAGCTATCGATGCCCCGGACATTCTGGCTGTCAGCAAGATCATCAACATCGCTGAAGCGAGTGATTTATCGGCGCGCTTTCCGGAAGAAATCCTGTCTCGGGTCACGGTTCAACTCAAAGACGGCAGGTGTATTTCCAGCCCGACGACATCGGCCAAAGGCGATCCGGCCAACCCAATGTCTGCCGCCGAGTTCATCGAAAAGTATCGGTTGTTTTCAGAGCAAAGCCTTGGGGTTTCTCGCAGTCGTTTGCTTGAGCAGGCAGTCGCCAGCCTGGCAGAAAAGCCTGATTGCGAAGGTCTGCTTAACCTTCTGTTGTCTCCCTGCACTGAAGCTGCGTACAAGTGAGTGCCTGGCCAAGGGGGGGGAACCGATGACCTACGTTTTTGAAAGCGTGCTCAGGGATCAGAACCTGCGTTATTCGTCCTCTGCAAAAAACCGGTCAAAGCCGCAGTCGGCAGTGCGCGTTGCCTTTATCCTGCTGGATAATTTTTCACTGATGTCTTTCAGCGGTGCCATGGACGCACTGGTGACTGCGAACCTGATGAGCGATTCACCGATTTTCGACATCCAGAAAGTCAGCCTCAAAGGCGATGCAGTCTTGAGTGATCTGGGGGTCGCCGTCCCCGTTGACCTGGAGCTTTCGGAACTGCGTAGTCGCCATGATTTGCTTGTTGTGGTCGGCGGCTTGCGTGTCGAGTTGAAAAGCAATCCGTGTCTGCGACGCAAGCTGATTGCCGCAGCAGCTTGCGGCACGAGCATGGGAGGGTTGTGGAATGGCGCTTACTTTCTAGCAGATGCCCGGGTAATGGACGGATATCTCTGTGCCTTCCACCCTGATGGCCGCGCAATGATGGCGGATACTTTTCCCAATCTGCGTATCTGTGACCGGAGTCATGTGGTTGATTCCGACCGGATGACGTGCGCCGGCGCGAGCAGTGCACTGCGAATGATGCTCGAGTACATGCGTGGCACCCAAGGCAGTTCCTTGACCCGGGCAGTGCAGGAAATTCTCGGGTGTGACGAGCATGAGTATGTCAGCGGTGTATCTACTGTGTCGGTGGACTCTGATCCGACACTGCCGCAATCCCTGAAGCTGGCGCTGGAGTTGATGCACAAGAACATAGAAGAGCCGCTAAGCCTCGATCATCTGGCTGCCTGTGCCGGAATCTCGAAGCGCCAGCTTGAGCGCCGGTTCTTTCGCTTTGTCGGTGCCGCCCCCGGTCGGTATTACCTGGAACTGCGATTGACCCGAGCCCGGCAGCTTGTCCTGCAGACCAATCGTTCCATCACCGATATCGCCATGGCCACCGGTTTTGTGAGCATGCCGCATTTCCACAAACGGTTTCGAGATTTCTTTGACGCCGCACCGGGCAGTTACCGGGCGACGTATGAGCTGCGCAAGCGAGCAGTTGTTTGATACGCGGGCAGGTGTTTTGGTCGTTGGGGGCGGATCGATTTCTGGGTCTATAAGTCTGTAGGATGCGTTAAAAGCTCATTCTTCCGAAGGCTATGGAAACCAACATGCACGCATCCAGCCCCGAGTCCCCCAGTCAAACCTCGCTCCGTAACCGACTTCAAAACGGCGTAATCGAACTGCCAGTGCATTACATGCGCGGCGGTACTTCGACGGGTGTCGTCATCTGGGAGCCATTGTTACCCCGCGACGAAGGGCTGCGCGCAGAGTTGCTGCGTCATCTGATGGGTGTCCCCCAGTCTGGAAATCAGCCTGGTAATCGCCAGATCACAGGCCTCGGTCGGGGGCCTGCCACCAGTAATAAGGTGTTCCTGGCGAGGATCGAAGAAACACCGAAGGGGCCTCAGATAGTCAGCACCCTGGCGCAGCTAGCCAGTGATCACAGCGGCATCGACTGGAGTGTGAATTGCGGCAACATGTCGTCTGCGTTGCCGCTCTGGGCAATCGATAGCGGGCTGATAAAAGCGCCTGCCTGCGGCGTCTTCGAGATTGAAATCAAGAACACCAACACTGGCGTGGTGACGCTGGCGCGGATGTATCGCGACGAACAGGGCCGTTTTATCAATGCTGAAATTCCGGGCGTCCACGGTGCCTTTCCCAGTGTCGATCTGTTTCTCCAGTCTCCCGTAGGCAACAAGACCGGTGCGTTTCTGCCGACGGGTAATGTGCTGGATACAATCAACGGACACGACGTTTCCTGTGTCGATGTCGCGGTGCCAATGGTGATTGCCGACGCGGCGAGTTTTGGCAAGACCGGTCATGAACCCGTCTCGGAGCTCGAAGCTGACCTGGCGTTCATGGCACAGCTAAGGCAAGTCTGGATTGAGGCGGGGCTCAAAATGAAACTTCGTCGTCGCGACGGTGAGCTCATGAGCCTTGCAGATCTTGAGCGAAGCGAGACCATACCCAAGGTGTGCATCGTCGGCGCGCCGCGTCATGGCGGCAACATCGCCGTGCGTTACTTCACGCCTCAGACGGGCCATGCGTCGATGGCAGTTTCCGGAGGTTGCTGTCTTGCCGCTGCCTGCCTGCTTCCCGGAACAGTTGCCTATAAAGTCGCAGTGGGGATTGCTCAGCCTGGCGCTGAGTTTTCAGACATCGAAGTGAGTATCGAGAACCCGGCTGGCAAGCTGGATACGACGGTCAGTGCAAGAACCGAAGGCAGTCATATCGACGTCAAGGCCGCTGCATATCGCCGAAGTACGCAGGTCCTGATGCGCGGACATGTACCGTTGTATAGCGCGTCTGCCGGGTTGATTGAAGCATTGGGCGGGGACGCTCAAAGCCAGAGGCAATAAATCGCAGGCAAAAGAAAAGCCCGCGATGGGGATCAACGGGCTTAAAGTCATGAAGGAGCTGGGATAACAATACGAGGCAGGGCGTGAAAAAAGCGTGAACGTTTCGTGCAGATTTTTTCACATTCGCGCGCGTTCAGGCGTCACCGACCCTGGCCGTAGATACCATTCAAAATCACCAGCTCAAGCACCGCCACGATAATGCACAGGCTCACGAACCCTGCGCTGAACACACGCTTGCGGTTTGATGAGCCATCCCCAAGCCAGGATACATCCACGAAAAAGCTGACTATTATCAGGCAAGCCAGTAGCGCCCGATTCCGGGTCTTTTTCGTAAATTCTCTGGGTTCCCATTGAGTCATCTATTCAGTCCGTTCCAGCTTTAGCCTGGCGCAGATTCTACACCGTCAACAGTACCGTCTGGATTTGCTAATTCTCACCGGACCTATAGTTAAAATAATGTCATTGGGCAACAGACCAATGGGTTAGCATCACGACAACCACATGGAATGTGATTCTCACATTGAACAGGACTACAAGATGTCCATCAAAGCCTTCGTCCCGCTGATGTTGATAGCTTCGATGAGTCAGGCCGCGCCGACCGTGAAGATTTTCAACTGGACGGATTATTTCGCACTGGACACGTTGAAAAACTTTCAGAAAGAAACCGGTATTGCTGCCACTTATGACACTTACGAACGTAACGAGAAGCTGGACGAAACACTGAAGGCAGGACATTCCGGTTACGACATCGTGGTGCCGTCGAGTCATTTCCTGGCTCGGCAGATTCAGCGTGGCGACCTGCAGAAGCTGGACAAGAGCCAATTGCCCAACTGGAAAAACCTCAATCCGGTTCTGCTGCAAGCCCTGGCTGGCGTTGATCCAGGTAATGCTTATGCGTTCCCCTATTTGTGGGGCACGACGGGAATTGGCTATAACGCCGCCCAGGTCGAAGCGGTATTGGGCAAAGACATGCCCTTGAACTCCTGGGATTTGATCTTCAAGCCCGAGAACATGAAGAAGCTGGCTCAATGCGGCGTTGCATTCGTCGACAGTGCGGCCAGTGTATTGCCGATCGCACTCAACTATCTGGGAGAAGCACCCGACAGTGCAAATGCTGCGGATTACCCGAAAGCCAAAGCGGCGTTGCTTGCGATCAGGCCTTATGTGCGCTACTTCAACTCCACCGATTACATAACGGATCTGGCCAGCGGCAAGATTTGTGTGGCAGTGGGGTACTCCGGGGACGTCATGCTCGCGCAGCAACAGGCGCAAGAGGCAGGTAAAGGCGTTGGCATCCGCTACATGCTTCCCAGGGAAGGCTCGCCGATGTGGTTTGACATGATGGCCATCCCTGCAGACGCACCAAACCAGAAAGCCGCCTATGCCTTCATGAATTACATACTCGACCCCAAGGTGATCAGCGGCATTTCAAACTATTTGCATTACGCGAACGGTAACGAGAAGTCCGAGGCTCTGGTCGAGGCCTCCGTGCACAACGACATCGCCATCTATCCCGATGCAGATACGCTCAGCACGCTGTTCCCCCTGCAGGCAATACCTCCAGATATCGAAGCGCTAAGGGTGAGCGTGTGGGCGCAAGTTAAAGCAGGTCAGTGATCAATCAGATCAGTGTCTGTTCTGCCGCACCTGTTGCATCAACCAGTCCCGAAAAAGCAGTGCATGCTGCTTCTGGGATTTACGCTCGGGGCTGACTACCCAATACGATTCCCCCGAGCGTACGGGGTCGCCAAACGGCATATGAAGTTCGCCGCATTGCAATTCCCGTTCAACATAGTGGATGGGCACCACCGCAAGCCCCAGGCCGCTGACGGCGGCACTGATGAGCATCTCGCTCTGAGAAAACCGGACGCCCTGAATCAATCCCGTCCCCACACATCCCGACGCTCTTAGCCATTGCAGCCACAGGCTGGGCCGACTTGCGTTTTGCAGCGTTGGTACTTTGGAGAAATCCAGTTGGTCATGCCGTTCACCCGGAGCAATCAACCTGGGCGAGGCCACGACCACCAGTTCCTCGGCAAACAACTCCAGCGCTCTGGCTTCTTTCCAGGCACCCGTTCCACGCATGATCGCGATATCGAAACGGCAGGTCTTGAAGTCCACGTTGGCCTCGATCGGGTTGACCTCGACGGGGATCTCCGGTGCCTGGCGTACAAAGTCTTCAAGCCGTGGCGCGAGCCAGCGGGACACAAAGGTGGGATTCGCGCCGATCATCAACGAGGCATCCGCTTTGCGGCCGCGTACCAGGTCAATGGAGACTTCTTCGAGCCGATTAAGCATCGGCACCACGTCCTGAACGTACTTGCTGCCCGCGTCCGTGAGGATCAGCCGGGAGCCCGAGCGCTCGAAAAGCCGCATACCGAGAAACTGTTCCAGGTTGGTGATCTGGCGGCTGATCCCGCTTTGTGTCACTGAAAGATCTTCAGCCGCCCGGGTGAAGTTCAGGTGCCGTGCCGAGGCCTCGAACGCCTGAAGCGCGGAGAGCGAGGGTAAAAATCGGCGCATAACGTTGATCCTGAGTGAAGGTGGCATGATTTTTAGTCATGGCGACCCCATTTTTCAAGGCTTCAGTTGTAAAACGCTTTATGTCATCAATATGTCGTACAAATCTGTCCCAGGTTTAAACACTCTGTCATGCACCATTCCCGGAGCATTGCGCGCATGTATGCAGGGCGTGCAGGGATACAGAATGAATACGTAGCACTGAGCAGAAGTCATCTGCCAACAATAAGTCGAACAGCGCCGAGACCTAGTCAAACGCGCCGTCCAATCGACAATTGCGTCACCTGTCTTTTTTCGACTGCCAGTCAGATTTTCGCGAGATGATGAATTCACAACATCACAAATGGCCCAGAAAAAGGAACGCTTTGCATGATTACGCGCAGAAGATTCACCAAGCTTTTCGGGGCGACCGTCATTAGCGCGTCGACGGGACTGGTTTCACTGAGTGCCAAAGCCGACAGCTCACTTGAGCGCATTAAATCTTCAGGCGTCTTGCGTATTGGCTCCATTGCCGATGGCGCCCCTTACTATCAGAAAAGCTTGACCGGCGGCCCATGGCGCGGCTTTTACATCGATATCTGTCAAAAGCTTGCGGATGATCTGGGGGTGAAACTCTCGATTCTGGAAACCACCTGGGGGAACTCGGTGCTGGATCTGCAGGCCAGTAAAATCGATGTGTTCTTCGGGCTGAATCCCACGCCAGAGCGACAAAAAGTCATCGACTTTTCCGGTCCGGTGTTCAAGAACTCGTTCACGTTCATTGCCAAAAAGTCAGTCACGGCCAAGACCTGGGATGACTTCAACACTGCCGATATGCGCATCAGCGTCGATGCAGGTTCTTCTCATGACAGCGCCGTGACCCGCCTCGCGCCGAACGCTGCGGTGTCTCGCCTCAAGACCGCCAGTGATGCCACGGCCGCGCTGCAATCCGGCCGAGTGGATGCGCAGTGTCTGGTGATGGTTCTGGCGCTTGCCTTGCGCGCGAAGAATCCTGCGATCGGTCAATTGATTGTGCCGACCCCGGTGAACTCAACCACCTCCAATGCAGGCTTCCGTCGTGAGGAAGATACTTCCTGGCGCGAATTTGTTGATGCCTGGATCACCGAGCATCGTGCCAATGGCTTCATCAAGGACGCGATCATGCGCAACATGGAACTGGTCAAAGTCACCCCGAAAGACTTCCCGGAAGGCTTCGAAATCTGATCACTCTTGATTGTTGATGGCGGCTTAAACGGTTTATGTGACGTGGGGTTTTGACATGTACGAGTGGGATTTTTCCGCACTCTGGGAATATCGCTGGCTGCTGCTTGAAGGCCTTGGCCTGACAGTGTCCTTTACCGCTGCCATCGTTGTGGGCGGACTGGTTATTGGACTATTGGCGGCGATGGGGCTGCTGTCTCGTTTTGCGCTGGTGCGGGCTGTTGCACTGATGTTCACAGAGGTCTTTCGCTGCACGCCGGTGCTGGTGCAACTGATCTGGTTCTATTACGCGCTGCCGATTCTGGCGGGTGTCGAGATGACGCCGATCACCGCTTCGTTGCTGGCCTTGTCCTGTTATGGCGGCGCGTTCTACGCCGAGATCATTCGTGGCGGCATCGTTTCCATCGAGGCAGGCCAGCGCGAGGCGGGCGGTGCGTTGGGCATGACGCCGATGCTGACCATGCGACGGATCATTCTGCCCCAGGCAATCAGGCGCATGGTGCCTGCGCTGATGAACCAGTCGATCATGCAATTCAAAAACACCTCGCTGGTGTCGGTCCTGGCCGTGCCCGACCTGGTGTACCAAGGGCAGATGATTGCCCATGACAGTTTTCGCCCGCTTGAGACCTACTCGGCGGTGGCCGTGGCCTACTTTGTGATCCTGTTTCCGCTCACCCTGATCGTGCGCTATCGCGAGAAGAAACACGGAGCCCTTCAATGATGTCCGCGAAACCGAAGATCGAAATCACCGCACTGCGCAAGAGTTTCGGTGCGCTGGAAGTGTTGAAGAACATCAACTTCAAGGTCGAAGAGGGCGGCGTTGTCTCGCTGATCGGTCCTTCCGGTTCCGGCAAGTCGACGCTCCTTCGCTCCATCAATCTGTTGGTTGAACCTGATGCAGGTGAGATTCGCGTGGGGGATACCACTTTCCTGTTCGGTCAGGGCCGCCGTCCGCCTGGCACTAAAGAGCTCGCGGCTTTTCGGGCGAGAACCGGCATGGTCTTCCAGAACTTCAACCTGTTTCCGCACATGAGCGTACTGGAAAACGTGATGGAAGCGCCGGTCCACGTGCGTCGGTTGAGCAAAAGCGTGGCACGGGATCTGGCCATGGCGCAGCTGGAGAAAGTCGGTCTGGCTGACCGTGCTCAGCAAATGCCCAAAACATTGTCCGGCGGCCAGATGCAGCGCGTGGCCATTGCACGAGCGTTGGCGATGGAACCTGAAGTGATGCTGTTCGATGAAGCCACTTCGGCGCTGGACCCTGAATTGGTAGGCGAGGTGCTGAGCACCATTCAGCAGTTGGCGGCGGATGGCATGACCATGGTGATCGTCACTCATGAGATCGCCTTTGCCCGTGAAGTGGCTGATCGTGTGGTGTTCATGCGTGACGGCTATGTGATCGAGGAAGGTCCTGCGCGGGAGACCATCGACAACCCGCGTGAAGACGCCACGCGTAACTTCCTCAACCATTTCCATAAAGGTAGCGGCGCCCGTTGAACCGGGCCTGACCGATTTCAACAGACATTAATCGTGCCCAGTCTCTGATTGTTCAGGCTGCGCGGCGGGCGGAGGAGTCATGACCATGACAAATGAAAGCATTCAACGACTTCGGGTCTTCTTGATTGAAAGCCCGATCAAAATGGCGCGGCTTCAGGGCGTGGGCAATGTCAAAGGCAGCGTGAAACGGGTGCTGGTGGAGCTGACCTCGACTTCTGGCATTGTCGGCTGGGGAGAGGCTGCGCCCTGGGAGGTGTTTACCGGTACCGCCGAAGGCGCGTTCGCCGCCATCGACACCTATCTTCGGCCGTTGGTGATTGGCGCAAATATCCGCTCGATTCGGGCTACCACCCTGGCAATGGATACTGCGCTGGTGGGCCACGGCGAAGCCAAACTCGCCATTGAAACCGCGATGTTCGACATCCTCGGCAAGTCCTGCGGTTTGTCCATTGCTGACCTGCTGGGCGGCAGGGTGCGCGACAGCATTCCACTGTCGTTCTCGATTGCCGACCCTGACTTTGATGCCGACATGGAGCGCATGCGGGCGATGGTTCCGGCCGGCAATCGCATCTTCAAGGTCAAGACCGGAGTCAAATCCCATGCTGAAGACATGGCCCATCTGGAGGCCATGCGCAACGAATTCGGCAATTCGATTGATCTGCGCCTCGACTACAACCAGGCGCTGGCACCCTTTGGTGCGATCAGCATCCTGCGTGATGTTGACCAATTCCGTCCGACGTTCATTGAACAGCCGGTCCCCCGTAATTGCCTTGCTGCAATGGCGTCCTTTGCCGATGCCCTGGACACGCCGATTCTGGCCGATGAGAGCTGTTTTGACGCGCGCGATCTGATGGAAATTATTCGTCTCGGCGCGGCCGATGCGATCTCGGTCAAACTGATGAAAGCCGGGGGGATTCTCAAGGCGCAAGGCATCATGGCCATCGCCGATACCGTGCATATCCCGGCCTATGGCGGCACGTTGTGGGAGGGCGGTATTGCGCTGGCTGCGGGCACCCAGTTCATCGCCGCGACGCCTGGTATGTCGCTGGGCTGCGAGTTCTACATGCCGCATCACGTGTTGACCGAAGACGTATTGGAGGAGCGTATTCCCAACCGTGACGGTGCTGTGATCGTACCGACCGGGCCGGGTTTGGGCATCTCTGTCACTGAAGCATCGCTGCGCGGCAATGCACGCATTCTGGCTGAACGATGAGTAGCGCATCCGGTATGAAACAGCACACGGCAACAACGCCCCGGCACATCGTGGTGATTGGCGGCGGCATTGTCGGTGCGTGTACCGCGCTGGCGCTGCTGAAGGATGGGCATCGCGTGACGATTCTGGAGCCTAATGATCCCGGTGGCGAGCACGCTGCGAGTTACGGCAATGGTGCGTTTATCAGCCCGGCGTCGATCATTCCGATGTCCATGCCTGGGCTCTGGAAAAAGGTCCCCGGTTTTCTGCTCGATCCGCTGGGCCCGTTCACGATTCGCTGGCAGTACCTGCTGAAGCTCGCCCCTTGGTTGATCCGATTCGTCAAGGCGGGCGCGACGCCTGCAAAGGCCGCCCGAACAGCCGGTATTCTTTCTACCTTGTTGTCTGATGCGCCCGCTCGGCATCTGGCGCTTGCCACGGCATGCGGCGTGCCTGAGCTCATTCGTCAGGACGGTTTGCTCTACGTTTACCCGGATCGTGATGCCTTTCTTCTGGAAGCATTCTCGTGGCAGCTAAGGCGCGACAATGGCATTCAGTGGTGGGAACTGGACGCCGATGCCCTGCATGAGTTCGAGCCTGCCCTGAGTCGCCGCTATACCTTCGGCGTGTTGCTCGAAAGTGGCGGGCATTGCCTCGATCCGGGGGCTTATGTGCGCGGCCTGGTGGACAGTTTCATGTCTCAGGGCGGCGAGCTGATCCAGGTGCGGGCCGAGGGATTCAACATCAGCAACGCTCGACTGCAAAGCGTGGTTACCGACAAGGGATCTGTCGTCTGCGATGGAGCTGTGATCACCGCCGGTATTCATTCCAAAGCGCTTGCAAAGGGTGTGGGCGACCGGGTTTCTCTGGAAAGCGAGCGCGGTTACCACGTGCAAATCGCTCAGCCTGCCAGCGGCCCGCGCATTCCGGTCATGCCGTCTGACGGCAAGATGGCCAACACCATGACCAGCAGTGGGTTGCGTGCTTCTGGTCAGGTGGAATTGGCCGGTGTCGGATACCCGCCAGACTGGAAACGTGCAGACATCCTGTTGCACCACTTGCTGAAGACTTACCCCGAGCTTGGCGATGATCCCTCGCAATTGAACATTTCCCGCTGGCAGGGCAATCGTCCCTCAACGCCCGATGGGCTTCCTGTCATCACTAAAGCGAAGGCCACGCCTGACGTCGTGCATGCCTTCGGTCATGGCCATGTCGGCCTTGCTTCGGCGCCCATGACGGCTGAAATCGTCGCCAGTCTTTTTGCCGGTAAGTCTACGCCCATCGATATCACGCCGTTCTCGGCCTCGCGCTTCTGATTCGAGGAGTGCGTATATGCCGCTGGAGGCAAACGGCATAAGCTTATGTTTATACGGTTCTTCAATAGTTTTCGTAAATTATTATAATTAAATGGAATTTAAAAAGCGTCGCTCATGCTTTCTGAAATGAGCGACGCCTCCTCCAAAGGCGAAGGATTCCATGACCCTACGAAAACTCATCCTCGCAGCAGGCTTGATGCTTGCGGCGGTCACCGCGCATGCCGAACAGACTATCAATATCGGCTACCAGCGTTCTTCCACGTTGTGGATCCTGCTCAAGGAAAATGGCCAACTGGAGGAGCGCCTCAAGCCTTTGGGTTTCAACGTCAACTGGCATGAATTCAGCAGCGGTCTGCTCAGTGCATTGAACGCTGGCGCGGTGGATTTGCACGCTGATGTGGCTGATGCCTTTGCGCTGTTTACCCAGGCAGCGGATGCGCCGTTGACCTATTACGCACGTGAAGCGGCCTCGCCGAGCGCGCAGGCAATTATCGTCGCGAAGGATTCGCCGATCAAAAGCGTGGCAGACCTCAAGGGTAAAACCGTGGCGGTTTCCAAGGGTTCGGGCAGTCACTTCCTGCTGATCTCTGCGCTTAAACAGGCCGGGCTGAGCCTCAACGACATCACGCCGCGCTATCTGGAAGCGCCGGATGGCGTCGCCGCGTTTGCCAGTGGCAAGGTTGATGCCTGGGCCATCTGGGACCCGTTCCTGGCCACCCAGCAACGCGAGCATCAGGTGCGCATCATCGCTGACGGCAGTCAGGGGCTGGCCAATTACAACCGTTTCTATCTGGCCAACACCAGCTTTGCCAGGGCGCACCCCGAGGTCTTGCAGGTGGTGATCGATACCCTGCGCGAGTCCGGCAAGTGGGTTAAATCCCATCCGCAGGATGCAGCGAAGATCCTTGCGCCGGTGTGGGGCAACATCCCGGTCGAAACCGTAGAGCTGGCCAACAGCCGCCGCAGCTACGACATCGTCCCCGTCAAACTGGATGAGCTGGCCGAACAACAGCGCATTGCTGACACCTATTACGGCGCAAAGCTGATCCCCAAGCCGCTGAAGATTTCCGGCATCACTGTCTGGGCACCTGAAAGCAAATAACCTCAGGCCCGCCCCCTTCGACTGGAGTTGCACATGAGCCGTCAAATTCACCTGTCCGCGTTTCTGCTGACCGGACCGGTCATTCACAGTCATGCCGTCTGGCGACATCCGGAGACGGTAGGGAGCTACCTCGACCCTGAGTATTACGCCCGCACGGCGCGCGTGGTGGAGGAGGGGTTGTTCGATTTTCTGTTTTTCGCCGACCGCCTCGCGGTCGGTGATCAAATGGGCGGATCCCGGGACGTGGCGTTGCGTTACGGGGCTCAGGACGCGACGCGTCTGGACCCGTTGCCGATCCTCTCTTATCTGGTCGGTCAGACTCGCAAACTGGGGTTGGGCGCGACACGTTCGACCACATACTACGAGCCAGCGCATATCGCCCGTGAGTTTGCGACGCTGGATCACCTGTCCAAAGGTCGCGCCGCCTGGAACATCGTCACCTCGATGAACGACAGTGAAGGGCGTCTGTTCGGCAAGGACAAACACCTCGAGCACGATCTGCGTTACGACCGCGCCGATGAGTTCGTCGAAGTGGCGCTCAAGCTCTGGCGCAGTTGGGAGCGGGACGCGCTGAAGCTGGACCGCGAAACCGGAGTGCTGGCTGATCCATCGAAGATTCATCCGGTTCAACATTACGGCGACTGGTTCAAGGTCGAGGGACCGTTGAACATTCCCCGCACACCTCAGGGTCGGCCGGTGCTGATCCAGGCCGGTTCTTCGGGGCGTGGCCGGCGTTTCGGTGCGCGCTGGGCCGAAGCGATCTTCACCATTCACCCGCACCTGAAAGCCATGCAGGCGTTTCGTGAAGACGTGCGGGCGCAAGTGGTGCAACAAGGGCGTCCGGCAGACAGCTGCAAAGTGTTGACGGCAGTGATGCCGTTCATTGGTGGCAGCGAAGCCGAGGCCCGGGCCAAACGTGACAAGCACAATGCATTGGCTCGCCCTGAACTGGGCCTGGTAACGCTGGCCTCACAACTGAATGTGGACCTGTCGCCATTCCCGTTGTCAGCGACCCTGGCAGATATTGCCCGCTCGCCGCTGATTCATCCGGCGGCTGCCGAGAAACTGCTGATGCAGGGCGCTGATACGACGCTGGAAGAGCTCGGGCGGATCTTCGCAAGCAGTGTTCGCGTGCCGCAACTGGTGGGCACCGGTGCGCAGATAGCGGAGCAACTCGCGGATATTTTCCTGGCGGGCGGTAGCGACGGGTTTGTCATTTCCCCTGCCTATCTGCCGGGTTCGTTCAGCGAATTCGTCGAAAGTGTAATTCCGCATCTGCAGCGCAAAGGGTTGTTCCGCAGGGCGTATGAAGGTTCGACGTTAAGGGAGCATCTTGGCCTTGAAGCAATACCAGAGAGTTGAGCGCTTTTTACTCTGCTGAAAGAGATATGGCTAATACCCGAACGCCCCCCGTGCTAGAGCCGTCCTATGGAACAGCTCGGTCTCTGTGGGAGATTCTATGTTCGCCTGCAAGCGTTGATCCCGGTGGGAGCGAATTCATTCGCGAAGAGGCCGGTGAATGCGCAGCCTTTGTATCGACAAAAATACCGCCTTCCCGAATGAATTCGGTCCCACCGGTCCTGCATGAGCTTGAGATGTTACCAACTTGAGAGCGAGGCTTGCCCGCGATACGGGCGCTTCGGTCCGCCAGGTACACCGCGTTATCGTTCTTCGCGGGCAAGCCCGGCTCCCACAGGATTACGCAGATCTATCTGGGAGATTCTATGTTGGCCTGCAAACACAAATCCGTGGGAGCGAATTCATTCGCGAAGGGGCCGGTACATCCGCAACTGATGTATCGCTTGAAATGCCGCCTTCCCGAATGAAGTGGAGCGCCACCCCGGTCGGTCCCACAGGCTCTTCATGAACCTGAAGTCGTACACAAATCCGTGCGAGGCTTGCCCGCGATACGGGCGCTTCGGTCCGTCAGGCACACCGCGTTATCGTTCTTCGCGGGCAGCCCGGCTTCCACAGGATTACGCAGATCTACGTGGGAGCGAGGCTTGCCCGCGATAAGAGCGACGCGGTCCGAAGTGAACCGCGTCCATACTGACTAGCTTCGACCAACACGCCCGGCCAACAAGAAAACTACCAGCGCAACCAGCGGCAGACCGGCTCCCAGCCACACGACCCCGTGCCAGCCACCCTGCTCATACAGGCTGCTGGCCAGCGCTGAGCCAATAGCACCGCCGATGAAGATGCTGGTCATGTACAGCGCGTTCAACCGACCACGGCTGGCCGGGTCCAGAGCGTAGATCGCGCGTTGTCCCAGCACCATGTTCATCTGCACTGCAAAGTCGAGCAGTACTCCGGTGACCGCCAGGCCAATCACGCTGTAACCCGGTTGACTCAGACCCACCAGAAACGCAACTGGCGCCATGATCATCGCGATCAAGGATGCGCGCCGGGTATGCCCGGCATCGGCCAGACGCCCGGCGACAGGTGCGGCAACCGCACCTATGGCACCCACCAGTGCAAACAGCGCGATCTGGGTCTGCGACAGTCCGAACGTACGCGACAGTTCGATCGGCGCAGCTGTCCAGAACAGACTGAACGCAGCAAACAGCAGGCCCTGATAGAACGCCCGCTGACGCAACACCGAATACCTGCGCAGCAATGTGAACAACGAACCGAGCAGTTGCCTGTATGACGCCTTGTGATCAGGCGTGCGTTTTGGAATGGTAAGAGCCAGTACCAGAATGATCGCCAGCATCATCACCGACGCGGTCATGAACACCGCACGCCAGCCGAAGTGGTCGGCTATCAGGCTCGACAGCGGCCGGGCCAGCAAAATGCCCAGCAGCAGGCCGCCCATGATATTGCCGACGACCTGACCACGGGTTTCTTCCGGCGCCAGGTGCGCCGCCAGCGGTATCAGCATTTGCACCGACACCGAACTGAAGCCGATCAGCAGGGAGATCATCAGAAAGCCGTTGGCGTGTTCGCTGAACGCCGCAGCCAGCAGGCTGGCCGTCGCCACGATGGCAGTGCCGATCATCAGCTTGCGGTTTTCCAGCAAGTCAGCCAGCGGTACGAGAAATAACAGGCCAAGGGCATAACCGATCTGGGTCAGCGATACGATCAGGCTGGCGCTGTGGGCCGACAACCCTATTTCAGGAGCAATCAGCTCGACGATGGGCTGGGCATAGTAGATGTTGGCGACGATGGCGCCACAGCAAAACGCAAACAACAGCACCAGGCCGCGGGTCAGGGTGTTTTGCGGTGCTAGAGCGGGGGAAGCTGTGGAGGAGGTCATAATCTTTGGCTCATGTTCAGTCTGAAGAATATCGGCCCGTCACGGCGGGCGTATGGAGCGAAGGTCTGCACGACAGGCCTGATGATGTTCAATTCTATGAAGATCGACAACATCATAAGCGCACCGAAGAACACGTTTCACGGTAAATGCTACAGGCATATTTATAGCGATTGGTTACTATGATAGCGATTGAAGTAAAAGTTCATGTCATTTACTTGCATGATTGTGCTTAGTCGCCGCCGAAGTTCATCGGGTGAATCTCCTGCCTATCCTTATAGATAGTATCGGTGGAACTAATTAGCTGCTTAGATATCCTGAGCTTCCCGCGATAAATCATGAAATTGATCACGATCTATCCCCGGGCCAGATACTTACCGACATACGACGGACAGTGTGATTAACGATGATCAGTCTCGGTCAAGCCAGTGTCTCTCTTGAACTCAGAGAAGTCTTCAGATGTGGTGTGCCGCTGCGGGTGGGCACGCGGGCGTTCGATATTCTGGAACTGCTGATTACCTGTCCGGGACGTCTGGTCAGCAAGGACGAGATTCTGCGGCGCGTCTGGCCCGATACCGTGGTTGAGGAAAATAACCTGCAGGTGCATGTCTCTGCATTGCGCAAGGCACTGGGTGAAGATCGCGATCTGATCCGGACCATTCCGGGGCGCGGCTACATGCTGGTGGGGGGCGAGGGCGAATCTGCTCTGCCAGTCGCTGATTATGACAACCCGCTGACGGTCGGTTCCTCCGGGAGCGCGATGCCACGCAAACACGATCTTCCCCATAACGTCCCGTTGATTGGGCGGCAAGCCGCACTGGAAGACGTCTGCGAAGCGTTGCTGAGCGATGCGCTGGTGAGCCTCGTGGGATCAGGGGGGATAGGCAAGACGTCCCTGGCAGTCGCTGCTGCCCACTATCTGTCCCTGACCGATAGCCTGCATGTCTGCTTCGTACCGCTGGCGCACATTACCTGCCCTGAAAACATTGTTGAGTCTCTGGCATCTGCCCTGGATCTGGTCGTGTTACCGGGAAGGTCGCCGATTGAGGCGATTGTCGAATGCCTTGATCAGCAGAATCGTCTGGTCATCCTGGATAACTGTGAGCACCTGATCGATGCAATAGCGGCGGTCAGTGAGCATCTAATGCGCCGTTGTCCGTCGCTGCGGATTCTGATCACCAGTCGCGAACCACTGCGCATTGGCGGCGAACGAATGCTCAACGTCGCCCCGTTGGACATCCCGGAGCAGGATGCCGATCGTCAACAAGTGCTGCAAAGCAGTTCAGCACAATTGTTCATGACACGCTTGCGGGCGCTGGACCCTTATTTCCCGGCAGAAAACATGGAAAGTCTGGACGAACAAAGTGTGGAGTTGATCGCACAGGTCTGCCGTCATCTGGATGGCATCCCGCTGGCGCTGGAGATGGCGGCCGCCCGCGCTGCCACGCTGGGACTGTTCGAATTGCTGCAAAGCCTGCAACATGGACCGCACCTCTTGTCCGGCGGTCTGCGCAGTGCCCCTGATCGTCATCAGTCGCTGGTGGCATCGGTAGAGTGGAGCTATGGTTTGCTGAGCCCGGACGAGCGCAACGTACTGAAACGTCTGGGTCGTTTCGAAGACCGTTTTACCCTCGCTCAGGCCTGTGAAAGGGCGCAGTCCCTGGCGCTGCCTCAAGGCAGGCTCATGGACTGCATCGTCAGTCTGGCGCAAAAGTCTCTGTTGCTGATTACCGCCGAAGGGCCTTTCCGGTTTTACCGGTTATTGAGGGCAACCCGGAGCTGGCTGATGGAGGCAATCAGTGAGCTGGCGGGTGATATCGGTTCAAGGCAGGGCATTCGCCAGCACAATCAGCATTCTGTGCGCCCGGCATCCATGGCGTCTGTCGCGACGTTGCGAGCAGTAGGGGGCGGCCTGCACGACTCCGATTATTTTCACCTCAACCACCAACGAATTCTGGCGACAAGCCAGTAGCACGAAGCATCGGAAAATCTGTATATGAGCGCTACACCCAAGGTTTATGTGGTCGATGATGAGTGCACGATCCGCACGTCTTTGGCTCGCCTGCTGCATTCTGCGGACATCGACACCGAATGCTTTGCCAGCGCTCAGGCGTTTCTTGAGCAGTCTTTTGAAGATCAACCGACGTGCCTGCTGCTGGACGTCAATCTTGCGGCCTCCAGTGGTTTTGATGTGCAGGAGGAGTTGCTCCGTCGCGGCCATCGCTTCCCGATCATATTCATGACCGGCTTTGGCACCATCCCGATGTCGGTCAAGGCTATCAAAGCCGGCGCCCACGAGTTTTTGACCAAGCCCTTTGAGCCGGATCATTTACTGATGGTGGTGCGCCAAGCCCTTGAACACGACGAAAGCGAGCTGGTGGGTCGGCTGCACGTCGAAAGCGTCAGGCGCCGGTTCGAAACCCTGACGCCCCGTGAACGGGAAGTCATGACGTTGTTGGTAACGGGCAAAATGAATAAACAGATTGCCGGAGATCTGGGGACCAGTGAAATAACGGTGAAAGTTCATAAACGGCACATTATGACAAAAATGAAAGCACGAACTTTGATTGATCTGGTCAAGATGCATGAACAATCAACTCCGGTCAGTTGATATAAAACAGCACATTTATACATAGCGTCAGGCGCGCTCTTTCGTGGGAGGGCGTAAAGTCTGTTTCTATTACTTTCACTGCCATGAAGTTGAGCTTATGATCCTCATTTGCGTTGTTGATGACGACGCTTCCGTGCGTAATGGTCTTGGCAATCTTCTCAAGTCTTTGGGCTATGCTTGCGTGGGCTTTGCTTCGGGTGAAGCATTTCTGGCTTCTTCGGCAAGTGATGATGCGGATTGCGTATTTCTCGACTTGATCATGAAGGGCATGCAGGGGCTGGAAGTTCTTCGGCAGTTGAAAGCCGGGGGCAAACCGGTCGCCGTTTTCTGCATGTCCGCTCAGGATGACGAGGGAACCATCCGCCGAACACTCGACGCTGGTGCACTGGGTTTTTTGCGCAAACCGTTCTCCGAGGAGGCGTTGCTCGATTCGATAAAGCGGGCACTGGAACGCCCGTAAGGGGCCTTTATGAGCAGCATCCAGGCAGAGCTGATCTCCGGTCTTCAGGCAAGGGCTGAGCATCAGGCCGAAGGCTGCACGCCTGAATGGCTGGCGCTTCTGTCATGGGACCTGCTGTTTGTCGATGGCGAGATTGATCGTTACCGGGTTCATGTGCAGGGCTGCTACCGACAGTGGCTGGTTTTTCGTTCGTCAGTGCGCAAGGTGGAGAGCAGCAGGCGTCGTATCGAGCATGAATACGCGCTAGCCTCCCGCCTTGAGCCGTCCTGGGCACTGGTTCCCCAGGCTCTGTTGCAGACGGCGGAAGGTCCGCTGTGGGTATGCGACGATCCTGGTGGTCAGACGCTGCATGAACTGGCTGACGGGAAAATTTCCATTGATCGCTTCCTGCGCCTTGCGTCAGGCGCAGCGCGCTCCCTTGGGATGGCTCATGGCAAGGGTCTGCTGCATCGGGATATCAAACCGAGCAATCTGCTTCAGGATGCTCAAGGCACTGTTCGTCTGACGGGGTTTGGCGTCAGTGTCGAGACCGGATCCTGCATGCCCACGAACATTGGCGATTCCATCTGCGGCACGCTGGCGTATATGTCTCCTGAACAGGCGGGACGGGGCGGGCTGCAGTCCGACCAGCGCAGCGATCTTTATGCGTTGGGCATGACGTTCTATGAGCTGCTGACCGGCAGATTGCCCTTCGAGGCAGACGATGCGGTTGAATGGGTGTATTGCCACGTGGCCCGCCAGCCTTTGTCACCGCGGCATTTTCGGGACTCGATTCCCGTACCGTTGGCTCAAATGATTCTGCAACTGATTGCCAAGAATCCCGAAGATCGCTATCAGACGGCTTGTCGCCTGGAGGCTGACTTGCGCAAGTGCCTGAACGAGTGGAGTCAGTTCCAGCACTTGTCCGCTTTTGACGAGACCGTAAAAGATCGTCGATGCCGGGGCGTTGAGCCGGAATTCTTGCTGACGAGGCGGGCGGAGTATCAGGCTCGGGGTGCTGCATTCAAGCGGGTCACTGAAGGGATTTATACCTCCGCGCATGGCCATTTTCTCAGTGGCTGTGATTGCTACCAGCCATGTGGGTGCCTGGGCCAGGTCGCCGGGCTGGAAGCGCGGAGCGGAATTCTGCGCGCGCAGGCCTCGCTGTCGAGGCCCTCGATCAGTATTTCCATGGGGCAGGAAGCGCTGGATCTGGTGTCGGTCATGAAGGCCTCTCAGGCGCTGTCCGAAGAGATCGTGCTGGAGCGACTGATCGGTATTCTGCTGACCAATACGATCGTTCACGCCGGTGCCCAGCATGCCCTGTTACTGCTGATCAAAGACGAAGTACCGCAGGTCCGTGCCCGCGGGCAGGCGCACGAGTCCGGCATCGCCACCGAGCTCTCGGAGACAACACCCACCGCGCGGCATTTGCCCTTGTCGATGTTGTACACGGTCATAAGAACGCGGCAACTGATCGTGCTGGACGACGCCATGCATTCACATGTCTTTGCCGCAGATGAGTACTTCAATGAGCATCAGGTGCGCTCAATACTGTGTTTGCCCCTTATCAAACAAGGCCAGGTAGTGGGCGTGCTTTACCTGGAAAACAATCTGGCGCCTGGGGTGTTTACTTTCAGGCGCACGGCGGTGCTTGAACTGCTCGCCGGTCAGGCCGCGATCTCGCTGGAAAACGCTCGTCTGTATGCTGAATTGACGGAAGAGAACACGCGTCGCAAAGAGATCGAAGCGGCGCTGCGCACCAGCAAGGCGACGCTGGCATTGGGGCAACGTATCAGCCAGTCGGGGAGTTTTCGCTGGGATCCGGGCACCGATGAGGCGCAATGGTCCGACGAGCTGTTTGCGGTCTGGGGCCTGCCGGTGACGGCGGTTGCACCTTCACTGCCGGTGCTGGAAAAGATGATTCACCCGGAAGATCTGCAAGCCTTTTCATCAATGCTGTCTCGGGCTCTGCGACATTCCAGTGCCTTTGAACACACCTTCCGTATCTTCAGGCCCGATGGGACGCTTCGTTATATCGAACTGCTGGGAGAGCCGGACGGCGAGCAGTTTTTCGTGGGTGTGGTCAGTGATGTGACCGAGCGCAAAACCACTGAAACGTCCTTGCGCACTGCCCGTGCCGAGCTGGGGAGGGTTTCTCAGGCAACCACCATGGGCGAGTTGGCGGCGTCCATTGCGCATGAAATCAACCAGCCGCTGGCTTCGATTGTCTCCAACGCCAGTGCCAGTTTGCGCTGGCTCAACCGTGATGTGCCGGTAGTCGAGGAGGCGCTCGCCGGGCTTAGGGATATCGTCAACGACGGCAAGCGCGCTGCCGACATCGTGCGCGCACTTCAATCGCTGGCCAGACAGACGCCGCTCAACCGTGAACCGTTGTACATCACGGATGTGATTCAGCAGGTGGTGTTGCTGACCGCCAGTGAGATCGAGCAGCGCCATGTATTGCTTTACAGGGAAGTCAGCGAGCCACAACTGACCGTGGAAGGTGATGCTGTGCAGTTGCAGCAGGTGATTCTGAATCTGATCATGAATGCAGTGGACGCCATGAGCGACCTTCATGACCGGCCGCGTCGTCTGGCGATCACGTGCAATACGGTGGCTGATGAGTATGTGGTGGTCAGTGTTCAGGACAATGGTTACGGGATTGATCCTGAACATGTTGAACGGGTCTTCGATGCGTTTTTCACGACCAAGGAAAAGGGCATGGGAATGGGCCTGGCGATCTGCAGATCGATCATTGATGCTCATGGGGGGATGCTGCAGGCGTTTTCCGGACGGTCGAGCGGGGCGGTGTTTGTGTTCACGTTGCCAGTGGTTGCAGGGGCGTTGTCAGGTAGGGCAGTTAGACCTTAGCGCCTATATCGCGGGCAAGCCCAGCTCCCACAGGTGGAACGCGGTCCCATGTGGGAGCTGGGCTTGCCCGCGATATAGGCGATGCAGAACCAGCATGCAGGTCGCAAAATCCAGGAACAGATGTTGACTGCTGCGCGGATTAACCTGCGCTTCAGAACGTTTAATGTTTTGCAAAGGACTTTAAGGACCGCCATCACCAGACTCGATACCTGCCATACACCTCTGAGCAGGAGAGTCTGTAATGAATGCGTTCAGCCCTTTGTCCACGCTTCATGTCGATCAAGCCGCCGTCACTCAGGTTCCATCTTTCGACACCTTGTCGTCCGCTGTAGAAGAACTGATGAAGTCCGCATCGGTTGGCGATACACGTGAAGCGAATCTGCAATTGCTGGAGCGCAGCGTTACAACGCCGGGCATTGACCCTTTGGCTTACCGGCTGATTTGCTCGCTGTTGCCTGCCTTGCGTGATCGTCAGGCTGATCATGACGATTCATTAGAGCGCGCGATGCTGGTGCTGTGCTCGCATTTGTCTACCCGCTTTGAAACGCCTGAAGCCGTGGTGCCCAAGCGTTGCGAGAAAGTCGCGTTGTCGCCGTGGCAGGAGCGTCGTGCCAAGGAAATGATGTCCAGCCATATGGATCGCGGCCTGTCCATTGCCCAGATCGCCACCGAATGCTCGTTGTCACGCAGCCATTTCTCTCGGGCGTTCAAAAAAAACACAGGTTTTTCGCCCCGTGACTGGTTCCTGCAGGTTCGCCTGGACAAGGCCAAGGGGTTGCTGACCGAGACCAGCATTTCGATTTCGCGTATCAGCCTCGATTGCGGTTTTGCCGATCAGTCGCATTTCACCCGGGTGTTTACCCGTGTTGTAGGCCAGACGCCGTTCGGCTGGAGACGCTCGCTGTCGACCGAAGCACGGCGGGCGGGGTGACTTCCAGCGACGCTCACCTCAATGATTTGGAATGCAATCTCCTTGTGGGAGCGGTGCTTGCCCGCGATGCAGACGATGTGATCTGACAGGTGAACCCAGTCGCACTTATCGCGGGCAAGCACCGCTCCCACAGGGAAATCGCATTCCACACAAGTATGTGTTCGCTGCGTGAACATAACCGTCGTCGACTCAAAAGCACAAACCTACAAGGCGAAGCGCTGATAACCGTGCTTACTTGAATGAAGGACAAGCCTCTCGGGCTTTTCATCTCTTCAGTTCCGGACATTCCCCATGAATCGCAATGATCTGCGCCGAGTCGACCTCAACTTGCTGGTGATCTTTGAGGCGCTGATGTTTGAGCGCAACCTGACCCGGGTTGCTGAAAAACTGTTCATGGGCCAGCCTGCCGTCAGCGCCGCGCTGTCGCGATTACGCGATCTGTTCGACGATCCCTTGTTGCTGCGCAGTGGTCGCGGTATGGAGCCGACGGCAAGGGCGCTGGACATCCTCAAGGAAATTCAGCCTGCGCTGGATACCATCTCTGGCGCAGTCAGCCGCGCCAAGGATTTCGACCCCGCCACCAGCTCTGATGTGTTCCGTATCGGGCTGTCGGATGACGCCGAGTTTGGCCTGTTGCCACCCTTGCTCCATCAACTCCGGGAAGAGGCGCCGGGCATCATCGTGGTGGTTCGCCGCGCCAACTATCTATTGATGCCAGCACTGCTCGCCTCAGGCGAAATCTCGGTAGGCGTCAGCTACACCACCGATCTACCGGCCAACGCCAAACGCAAAAAGCTGCGTGATATTCACTGCAAGGTGTTGCGTGGCGATTCTCGGCCGGGCGCGTTAACCCTTGATGATTATTGCGCGCGGCCGCATGCGATGGTGTCGTTCTCGGGCGACCTGTCCGGCAACATCGATCTGGACCTGGCCAAAGTCGGGCGGACCCGCAAAGTCGTGCTCGGTGTACCGCAATTCAATGGCCTGCGGGCGTTGCTGGCGGGTACTGAATTGATCGCAACCGTGCCTGATTACGCGGCCTGTGCGCTGGTGGAAGGTTGCACGCTGCGCGCAGATGATCCGCCGTTTCCGATTGTTGCTGCCGAGTTGTCGATGGTCTGGAGCGGGGTGCATGACAACGACCCCGCCGAGCGCTGGCTCCGTTCGCGCATCAGTCAGCATATGGCCAAGACGCCTGACGTGATTTGAGGTGTCCCAGTGTCCATCTGTCGCGAAGCAAACATTAGACCTGTAGGAGCTGCCGAAGGCTGCGATCGCGGTGTATCAGGAGAAATGCTTCGCAGCCTTCGGCAGCTCCTACAGAAAATGCAGTTCAGCCCATTAATTTGCATTTTGTGTGATGAAGCCGAGCTTGGTCTGGTCGCACAAGGTGCGGCGCTAGTCCTGGGTTTACGGCTGTCGAAAAAAACCAGCCGTGCTTTTGCGCACGACTGATCCATGAAAGCACAAGCATTCAATTACCGCTCGCTTCAACGCTGCACTATCGAATCCAGAGTTGGCCAGTACACGGAGATTCCCTGTCCTGGCCATTCCCAATTTCGTGGGTGCGTGATGAATCATTCGACAGTTGAAAACCTATCCCTTGAAGACCGGGTCCGCGATCTCGGTCTGCTGTTCCTCAGGCTAAGCGCCGCGGCTTTTCTTCTGGTCGTTCATGGCCTGCCAAAACTCCTCGATTTCAACCATCAACTGACGCTCATCGAAGACCCGTTCCACTTGGGCGCGCAGTTGACCCTGATCCTCGCAATCTTTGCCGAAGTCCTGTGCCCGCTGCTGATTGCTGCTGGGATCTTGGTGCGCCTTGCATGCCTGCCCATTCTGTTTCTGTTGCTGGTCGCACTGCTTGCCGTTCACCCGGAATGGACGCTGGAGCAGGGCCAGTTTGGCTGGTTGCTGTTGATCATTTTTACAACTGTGTTGATTGCAGGGCCGGGACGGCTCGCGCTCAACACACGTTTCAACGGAGCGGTGCGTTATGTCTGATTCAAACTCCTTGGTCGACGAAGCGGTGATGGTCAACCATCCGACATTCAATGAAGTTGTGACGCTGGTGATCAAGCACCGCATCCGCGCCGGTATGGAAGCGGATTACGAAGCCTGGCTAAGGCGCATCGTAGGTATTGCCGGCAGCTATCCGGGGCACTTGGGCGTGGATGTGATCCGCAGCAAGTCGGGTGGGCTGCATCTGTTCACCTGTGTTCTGCGCTTTCACTCTACTGACGCCATGCAGCGCTGGCTGGATTCGGAGCAGCGCAGCCAGTTGGTTGAGGAGGCCCGCCCAATGCTCGCCGACGGCGACCAGACCGAAGTTAATCCCCATAACGAATTCTGGTTCACGCCTGCCTCCGAGGCTTCCGCACCGCAGCCGCCGCGCTGGAAGCAGGCGTGTGTGACGTTTCTGGTCATTTGCCCGCTGACACTGCTCATTCCTCTGCTCTGGGGGCCGGTGTTCGCGTTGAGTCCGCTGCTCGCCAACTACGTGGTGAGTACCGCCCTGGTCACGGTGACCATCGTCCTGCTGGTCTGTTACGTGATGATGCCTGCCGCAACCCGGCTGTTCGCACCCTGGCTGAATGCCGCGCAGAAACAGCCCTCCGTGGAGTGACGCCATGAGCAATGACGACAAGGACACCGATCAGGAACGCCGCCGCTTTCTGGCCAAAGGCACGTTGCTCAGTGCCGCGGCGGCCATCCTTCCGTCTTTTCCCTTCGCTGGCTATGCCGGTGCCTCTCAAAAATCTGTCGAAGGAACCGCGATGAACGTCGAACTGATTCTCTACAACGGCCAACTGCATACTGTCGACCGTGAAAAACCAAAGGCCAGCGCGGTCGCCATCAGCGGCGGACGCTTTGTGGCAGTGGGCACCGATGCAGAAGTCATGGCGCTGCGTGGCAGTGCGACCCAGGTCATCGACCTGCAAAAGCGAACGGTGATTCCGGGTCTCAACGACTCCCACTTGCACCTGATCCGTGGCGGCCTGAACTACAACCTCGAACTGCGCTGGGAAGGCGTGCCGTCACTGGCTGATGCATTGCGCATGCTCAAGGACCAGGCCGACCGCACTCCGACGCCGCAGTGGGTGCGGGTCGTGGGTGGCTGGAACGAATTCCAGTTTGCTGAAAAGCGCATGCCGACGCTTGAAGAGCTTAATCAGGCGGCTCCGGATACCCCGGTGTTCGTTCTGCACTTGTACGACCGTGCCTTGCTCAACCGCGCCGCGCTGCGTGTCGCCGGGTACACCCGCAACACGCCGAACCCACCGGGTGGCGAGATTGTTCGGGATTCCAATGGTGATCCAACCGGCATGCTGGTCGCCAAGCCCAACGCGATGATTCTCTACTCGACGCTGGCCAAGGGGCCGAAGCTGCCGCTGGAGTATCAAGTCAACTCGACGCGTCAGTTCATGCGAGAGCTGAACCGGCTGGGTGTGACCAGTGCCATCGACGCGGGCGGTGGTTTCCAGAACTACCCGGATGATTACGCAGTGATCGAACAGTTGGCTCGCGAGAAGCACCTCACCGTGCGTATCGCATACAACCTGTTCACCCAGAAGCCGAAAGAAGAGCTGGCCGATTTCAAGAACTGGACCAGTTCGGTCAAATTGCATCAGGGCGATGACTTCCTGCGCCACAACGGCGCGGGTGAAATGCTCGCTTTTTCCGCGGCGGATTTCGAAGACTTCCTCGAACCGCGTCCGGATCTGCCCGCAGGCATGGAACAGGACCTGGAGCCGGTGGTGCGCCATCTGGTTGAACATCGCTGGCCGTTCCGGTTGCACGCGACTTATGACGAGTCCATCTCGCGAATTCTCGACGTGTTCGAGAAGGTCAATCGCGAGATTCCGTTCAACAACCTGCCGTGGTTCTTCGACCATTGCGAAACCATCAGCCCGAAAAACATCGAGCGGGTTCGCGCTTTGAATGGCGGCATCGCGATTCAGGACCGTATGGCCTTTCAAGGCGAATACTTCGTCGAGCGCTACGGCGCAAAGGCTGCCGAATACACGCCGCCGATCAAACGCATGCTGGCCGAGGGTGTGCCGGTGGGCGCCGGGACCGATGCGACCCGGGTTTCCAGCTACAACCCGTGGACTTCGCTGTACTGGATGGTCAGCGGTCGCACGGTGGGTGGTCTCGAGTTGTACCCGGAAGGATTGTCTCGTGACACCGCGCTGGAGTTGTTCACCCACGGCAGCGCCTGGTTCTCATCCGAGCAGGGCAAGAAGGGCATGATCAAAGTCGGCCAACTGGCTGACTTGGTGGCCCTGTCTGCGGACTACTTCAGCGTCGATGAAGAGTCGATCAAGTGGATCGAGTCGGTGCTGACCGTGGTGGACGGCAAGGTGGTGTACGGCAGTGGCGATTTCGAGAAGCTCGCGCCACCGCAGGTTCCGGTGCTGCCGGACTGGTCGCCGGTGGTCAAGGTGCCGGGTCACTGGCGTCCGAATTCGCCGTTAGTGGCTCAGATTCACCAGTGCAGCGGCCCTTGCGTCGTGCACTCCCACAGCCATGAGCGCGCACGTATGTCCAGCGTACCGGTCAGCGATTTCCAGGGTTTCTGGGGCGCGTTCGGCTGTTCATGTTTCGCATTCTGATCATCTGCCATCACGGCGATGACGTTACTCTGAAAACCTGAAGGAGTTACCCCATGAGTACTGCTACCCCCTGGAAACGCTTGAACAAAGACGACGCGGTTGTGCTGCTGGTGGATCACCAGACCGGTCTGATTTCGCTGGTGCAGGATTTTCAGCCTAACGAGTTCAAGAACAACGTGCTGGCGCTGGCGGATCTGGCGAAGTTCTTCAAACTGCCGACGATTCTGACCACCAGCTTCGAAAACGGTCCGAACGGCCCGATGGTGCCCGAGCTGAAGGAGCTGTTCCCGGACGCGCCATACATCCCGCGTCCCGGCCAGATCAATGCCTGGGACAATGAAGACTTCGTCAAAGCGGTCAAGGCAACCGGCCGTAAGCAACTGATTATTGCCGGTGTCGTGACTGACGTGTGCGTCGCATTCCCGACGTTGTCTGCACTGGCTGAAGGGTTTGAAGTGTTCGTCGTGACCGACGCATCGGGCACCTTCAACGAAACCGTGCAACAGGCCGCCTGGGCCCGCATGACCGCTGCCGGTGCGCAACTGGTCAACTGGTTCTCCGTGGCATGCGAGCTGCAGGTTGACTGGCGCAACGATATGGAAGGTCTGGCAAATCTGCTCTCGCCACGCATTCCCAACTACCGCAACCTGATGAACAGCTACTCTGCACTGACTGCGAAGTAAGTTCTGAGGCTCAAAGAACGGCGCCCTGCCTTGAGTAGGGCGCCGTTTTTGCTTATACCTTCAGGTCGCCTCGATCCTGTGGGACCGAATTCATTCGGGAAGGCGGTATTTCAGGCAGCGCATCGGCTGTGAATGTACCGGCCCCTTCGCGAACAAGTTCGCTCCTACCGGTGACCTGAGCAAGACGCATAACCCGGTAGGACCGAATTCATTCGGGAGGGCGATATTTCAGGTGCGCATAGGCTGCGGATGTCCCGGCCCCTTCGCGAACAAGTTCGCTCTTACCGGTGACCTGGGCAAGACGCAGAACCCGGTAGGACCGAATTCATTCGGGAAGGCGGCATTTCAGTTTACGCATAGGCTGTGGATGTCCCGGCCTCTTCGCGAATGAATTCGCTCCCACTGGAACAGTGTTTGCAGACCAACATAGAGACCAGTAAAAGCAGCTTTAGCCGGGAGAGCGATATTTCAATAGATTGCCGAGGCTATGCCATGATGCCCTCGCTCATTTACTGACAAGGAATAACCCCATGAAGCTGGTTCGCTACGGTCTACCCGGTGCTGAAAAGCCTGGCGTCATTGACTCCAACGGTGGCATTCGTGATCTGTCGGCGCATGTTGATGACATCAACAGCAATGCGCTTTCCATCGAGAGCCTGTCGCGTCTGAGTGCCATCGACTGCTCGACGCTGCCGCTGGTTGCGGGTGATGTGCGTATGGGGCCTCCGATCAGTAAAGGCGGACGGGTGATCTGCATCGGCCTTAATTACACCGACCATGCCGCCGAAACCAATCTGCCGATTCCTGCCGAACCGGTGATGTTCCTCAAGGCTTGCTATCCCACTGGCCCCAACGACGACATTCGCTTGCCGATTGGCTCGGTGAAGACTGATTGGGAAGTTGAACTGGGCATCGTGATCGGCACCCAGGGGCTGTACATCGACAAGGCCGATGCTTTGACGCACGTCGCGGGTTATTGCGTAGTCAATGACTTATCCGAGCGCAGTTACCAGCTGGAGCGTGGCGGGCAGTGGACCAAAGGCAAGAGTTTTCCGGGGTTTGCCCCCGTTGGCCCATGGCTGGTGACGGCTGACGAAGTGGCTGATCCTGGCAAGCTGGCGTTGTGGCTGGAGGTCAATGGCAAACGCCAGCAAGACGGCAACACGGCCAATCAGGTATTTGATGTGGCGACGGTCGTCAGCTACGTGTCGCAGTTCATCGAGCTGGAACCTGGCGACTTGATCAGCACCGGCACCCCGGCAGGCGTGGGATTGGGTCATAAGCCTGAGCCATTGTTTCTCAAACAGGGGGATGTGGTGACCTTGGGTGTGGAGGGGCTTGGGGAGCAGCGGCAGGTGATAAAAGCGTTTTGAATTTTGTGGGGCGGTTAACCACTATTGCTCTAATTGAAATGCGGTCTACCTGTGGGAGCTGGGCTTGCCCGCGATGCATGTGTCGCAGTTCGAAGGCAGACCGAGTTATCGTTTATCGCGGGCAAGCCCAGCTCCCACAAGAAGATCCCATTTCACATCAAGCCTGCGTGGTTTTTGACAGTGGTGTTAATCCCGAGCAATCAACGCAGCAATAAAATCAGCCACCAACGCCACAGCAATCGCCAGCGCAGCTATCACAAACAGCATCACGTGATGCCCGCCATTGGCGTTGAAGATCACTGAGTACCCACAACCGCTCAACGCCTGAAACGTCGCGAAGGAAACCGTGGCACGGCTCCAGGCCACTTGCTGCTGTTCGTGGCGAGGGACCAGTTCGTGAATCCTGCCCAGAGCCAGCGGGACAATACCCGGTGGAAACGAGCCGATGATGATTGCCAGCAAGGCCAGCAGCGCGAAGTTACTGGTGGTGCACAGCAACGCTACAGTCACGGCTTGTACCGCGAGCACCAGGCGGATCGAGGTACGGGCACCCAGGCGGTCAGCCAGAAAGCCGTAGATCACCGGGCCCAGAATTGCGCCGACCCCGTACATGACCCAGATCACGGCACCCGCATGGGCGCTCAGGCCAAGGCCGCGGGTCACGTAATCCACGAGGAACACCATCGTCGGCACCAGGCCGATCGCCATCAATGCGTATTGGCCAAACAGCAGGTATATGCCTGAGTTCATGCGGCTGTTAAGTGGCTGATGAGTTGCTTCGGCAGAGGCAGACACGGCGGCAGTAGCGCTTGCCGATGGCCAGCAAAACCAGCTCGCTGCGGTGAGCACGAGGGAGGCCAGACCCAGGCCAATCCAGGCATCTCGCAAGCCTAGCGACAGCAGGAACGGCACCAGCGTGCCTGAACCTGCGATGCCCAAACCCACCCCGATAAAGATTGCACCACTGGCCAGCCCTCTACGGGCGACCGGTACGTGAGGAATCACCGTTGCAGCCACCACTACTATGATCGCGCCCCCTGCGATACCGGACAGCAGACGCCAACTGAAAAACCAGGCGACCGACAACGGCCAGGCACAGGCAAAAAACGACGCGGTGGCGATCAGCATCATCAAACGCAGCGAGTGCGCGTTGGACAGTCGGGCCGCGATGGGGCGGCCGGTGAGGGCGCCAATCAGATAGCCGATCAGGTTTGCCGCGCTCAGGTAAATCACATCCGACGCAGAAAACCAGTGCGCCTCGATCAGTGATGGAATCAGTGGCGTATAGGCGAATCGCGCGAGGCCGATGCTCACAAGGCTCGCGCTGAGGCCTGCAAGTATGTGCAGCCAGACGTTGTTGCGCCGGGGTGCAAAGGTGTCAGTAGTGGTGTGCATGGCGGAATGTCCTTCCCCACAGAATCATGGAATCAAAGTGAGCACTACAAAGTGCTTGGCATGGGTCCATGGTAGCGACGATGATTGATGCAATCTTGCAGTTAATTGTCTTTGGTGAGATGCATAAATGCATCAGGTGGGTGGCCGTTGAACTGGGATGACACGCGAATTTTTCTGGCGGTCTGTCGAAAGTCCACATTGCGCGGTGCGGCGCGATTGCTGAATGTAGATCAGGCAACGGTAGGTCGCCGGATCGCGGCCCTTGAAAATGCCTTGGGCACCAAGGTGTTTCTACGCACCTCCGAGGGCTACGTGCTGACGGTTGCAGGGGAGGCTGCGTTCAAGTCGGCGGAAAAGATGGAGCGCTCGGCGCTGGACCTGCAACGGCAGATTCAAGGGCTGGATGATCGACTCAAAGGAGAGGTGCGCATCACCTCCACCGATTCGCTGGCCGTCGATTTTCTGATTCCTGCCATCGCTCATCTGCATCAAACACACCCGGACGTGAAAGTCCGGCTCGATGCATCCATACAAATGCTTAGTCTTTCCCGGCGTGAAGCCGATATAGCCGTCAGAAACGTCAAACCAGAAAATCCGGATTTGATCGCTCGCTGTATTGCCCGTTGGCCGGTAGGGCTGTATGCGTCGGCGGAGTATGCGCAACGCCATGGCGAGCCTGAACCGGGTTCGGCATTTGCCGGTCATGACCTGATCATGTTTCAGCCCTATCTGGACAGTAGCCGTGAAGCGACTATCGTTTCCGAGCCGGTCGGTGAAGGGCGTCTGGTGGCGACGGTTAATTCCGGACTGATGATGCGTCGCTCGATTGCTGCCGGGATCGGCATTGGCGAAATCCCGGTGTGTCTGGGCGAGCGTGACGGGCTGACCCGGCTTTGGCCGGATCGGCAGCGGCAGCAAACGTACGACGTCTGGTTGGTGACTCATGAAGACTTGCGACATACCGCACGGGTGAGGGCTGTCATCGATCACATCGTCAGCGTCTTTGAGTCAGTCGGTTAGGCATGCAGCATTAATCAGGTCGAATGGGTGTAACGCCCGTCGAAAAAGTCGCATTCAGAGTGGTTTTGATGAAAAAACTGGCCGCTATAACGCTTGACGAAAAGCTATTAGCAATGTGCCAGCAGAGGCTGCTTGCATTTAAAGGTGAATGGTAGAGAATCGCCGCATAAAGAGGCCAGTCGGCCCATATTCATACTCGTTATTGCATTCCTGGATAATCAGGTTTGCCGGCATTGTTCAGGAGTTCAAACAAGATGGCAGCAGTGCAGCAAAAAACCGTTGACGCAATCAAGACCTCCCAGCCAGAACTGTCAGCTGAATGGCTGGCGGCGCTGGAAGCTAACGGTGCCACTCGCAACCTCAAGATCGATGATCTGAAACAACAGATGGCGGAGTTCCTGAGTCTCGTGGTTTCAGTCGCGGAGAAGGGGCGTCATCAATCTCTGGCTGGCAGTGACTGGGACGAGATTCGTCAATTCCTCGAAAAGCTTTCCCAGAGCCGTGCTTCGGTGGGCCAGGATTCGCAGCAAACTGCAAGTTTTGTCTTTGCGCTCAAAGGCCCGTTGTTTACCTTGATCCAGCGCGTGTATCAGGCTGATCCGACGCTGTACGCGGAGCAGTTGCTGGAGCTGTCCGAGTTGCTGGATGCGTTGGCCATGCACACCATCCGCACGTTCCAGAAATCCCGTGAAAACGTAATCAAGCGTCAGCAGGAAGAGTTGCTGGAGCTGTCGACTCCGGTGGTCAAACTGTGGGACGGCGTGCTTGCCTTGCCGATGATCGGCACCCTTGACTCCCAGCGTACCCAGGTGGTGATGGAGTCGCTGTTGCAGCGCATCGTCGACACGGGTTCGGAAATCGCCATCATTGACATCACCGGCGTGCCAACCGTGGACACACTGGTTGCGCAGCACTTGCTGAAAACGGTCACCGCCATTCGCTTGATGGGTGCTGATTGCATCATCAGCGGTGTACGTCCGCAAATTGCTCAGACCATTGTCCATCTGGGCCTCGATCTGCAAGGCGTCGTCACCAAAGCCAATCTCGCCGACGCGCTGGCTCTGTCGCTGAAGCGTCTGGGGCTGACCGTCACCAAGGCGGTATAAGTTCATGGAACGTATTCCTATTCTGCAGATGGGCGCCTATCTGCTCGTCACGATCCAGGTCGACATGCACGATCAGCTTGCGCTGACCCTGCAGGACGATCTGTCCGAGCGGATCAGCAAAACTTCTGCGCGGGGTGTCCTGATCGACATCTCGGCGCTGGACATCGTCGATTCGTTCGTGGGTCGCATGATCGGCACTATTTCCGGCTTGTCGCGGATCATGGATGCCGAGACCGTACTGGTCGGCATGCAGCCCGCAGTGGCGATTACGCTGGTTGAGCTGGGCATGACCTTGCCGGGCGTCAGCACTGCGTTGAACGTTGAGCGCGGCATGAAACTGCTGCATGAGCGAGTGCAAGCGCAATGACCGTACGCAGCAGCGGTTCGCAACCCGTGCTGATCGAACAGGACGTCGTACTTGCGCGCCAGACCGCGCGCAAGCTGGCCCAGGAGTGCGGCATGCGCCTGATTGATCTGACCAAAATGGTCACCGCTGTCAGCGAGCTGGCACGTAACACCATGGTCTATGGTGGTGGCGGAGATATGGACTGGCAAATCCTCGAAGAGGATATGCGCACAGGTTTGCGGATCACCTTCCGCGATGAAGGTCCGGGCATTCCTGACCTCAAGCTGGCGATGACCGATGGCTGGACTTCCGGTAATGGCATGGGCCTTGGCCTGACCGGCGCCAAGCGTCTGGTGGAAGAGTTCGAACTGGACACTGCTCCCGGTGCCGGAACCCGCATAACGATTACCCGATGGACGTGATCCTGCGCAGTACCCTGACGCAGGTTTTGTTGATTGAGGACAGCAGCCAGGTAGGCCACGCAAGACGCACCGCTCAGCAGTTGGCGGAGAGTCTCGCGTTCGATGAAGTGGACGCCGGACGTGTCGCGCTGGTCGCTACTGAGTTGACCAGCAACATTCTCAAACACGCGGTTCGCGGCGAATTGCACCTGCGGGTTTTCGATTCGCCGGGGTTGTCCGGCATCGAAATCATTGCCGTGGATCGTGGTGAAGGTTTCGACCTGACTGATTGCATGCCCGATGGCTTCTCAACCCGAGGAACCCAAGGCATTGGCCTTGGCTCTATCGAGCGCCAGGCGGATGTCTTTGATGCCCACGCGGATGCTCGCGGTGCGGTGGTCATGGCCCGTTTCTACCCCCGTAAAAACAAGACCCGGGACCTGCGTGTCGGTATCAGTCAGCATTCACTGCATGATGATCCCGCCTGTGGCGATGTCTGGTCACTGGCAGTGGAGGGGCCGCGGATTAGTGCGTTGATCATCGACGGGCTGGGTCATGGTGAGGATGCTGAAGTCGCCGCGCGTGCCGGTGAGGTCGAATTCCAGCAGCGGCCTTTTGATTCTGCCGAGCGTGTGCTCGAGGACATGCACCATTCCATGAAGGGAACGCGTGGCGGTGCCGTAGCGGTGGCCAACTTTGATGCTGGCCTGGATACGTTGCGCTTTGTCGGGATTGGCAATATCGGCGCCACGCTGATTGGTGAAGACAAAGTTCGGGGACTGGTATCGCATCCTGGCATTGTCGGCCTTCAGTTCAGAAAGGCTCAGGCATTCGAGCATTCGCAAGTGACCGGCCAGTTGCTGGTGATGTACAGCGATGGCCTGCAATCTCGTTGGAACCTGCGTGATTATCCGGGTCTGATTTATCGTCATCCGGCGGTTATCGCTGCCGTCCTGCACCGCGATTTTTGCCGCGGCCGAGATGACGTCACCGTGTTGGTCATTACCCTGGAGGCTTTCAATGCCTGAACCGATCGTTGCTGATCAGTCCATCGAGTTGCAAAAGTTGCGCGATGAAGTGGACGCGCTGCGTGCCGAGCTGGACGAAACCAATCAGGGCGTACTGGCGCTGTATGCCGAACTCGACAACCAGGCCGATGAACTGCGTGAGGCGTCTGATTTGAAGAGTCGCTTCCTGTCTTACATGAGCCACGAATTCCGCACGCCGCTGGGCTCCATTCTGAGCATCACCAGCCTGCTAAAGGACGAAATCGACGGTCCGTTGAGCGAAGAACAGCACAAGCAGGTCGGCTTTGTCAGTGGTGCAGCCCGTGAGCTGAGCGACATGGTCGATGACCTGCTCGATCTGGCCAAGATTGAAGCCGGAAGGATCAGCATTTCCCCTGCCTGGTTCGACATGTTCGACTTGTTCTCGGCACTGCGCGGCATGTTCCGGCCGATCGTCAACGCGTCGTCCGTGGACCTCATTTTTGAGGAGCCGTCAGGCTTGCCGCGTCTGTACACCGACGACAAGAAGCTCGCGCAGATCCTGCGCAATTTCATTTCCAACTCCCTTAAATTCACCCAACGCGGTGAGGTTCGAGTATCTGCACGTCTGGAAAGCGATAACGAAATCCGCTTTGCGGTCTCCGATACCGGTGTAGGCATTCCTCAGGAAATGCACGGCGCCTTGTTCGAAGACTTTTCGCAGATCGACTCCCCTCTGCAAAAGCGATTGCGCGGGACCGGGCTTGGCCTGTCACTGTGCAAACGCTTCGCCGAGCTACTGGGCGGGCGAGTCGGGCTGGAGAGTGAACCCGGACTGGGCTCGACATTTTTCGTAATCATTCCACTGGCCATCGCCGCAGGGCCTGTTGATGAAGCGTGAACTCCGGCTGCTCATCGTTGATGACAACGCAGCGACACGCTATGCGTTGCGGCGACGCATGGAGCGCCACGACTTTATCGTCAGCGAAGCAGGTACGGGCACCGAGGGGCTTGAGCAGATCGCAGCACAACTCCCGGATGCGCTGATTCTGGATGTGAACCTGCCGGACATGAGTGGCTTCGACATCGTTCGTCTGTTGCGTGCCGAGCCACGCACCGCGTTGCTGCCTGTGGTGCATGTCTCGGCGGCGTCGATTCATACCACCGACATTGTCACCGGCCTTGAGGCGGGCGCTGATGCCTATCTGGTGCACCCGGTAGATCCGGATGTATTGCTGGCGACCTTGCGGACATTGCTCCGGGTACGAGACACCGAATACGCATTGCGTGAAAGTGAGGCGCGCTTCAGGGAGATTTTCGTCAACATTTCCGCGCCCATTGCGGTCATGGACGCTCAGCTCAAGGTCTACGAGTGCAACCACGCGTTTACGCTGCTGACCCATCAAAGCCTGGCCGATGAAACCATGCTGGGCTCTCTGGCTGGCGATCAGGATGAAGTTATTCAGGAGCTGCGCGCGGGGTTGCTGGCGGGTGAGCGCTGGCAAGGCACGTTGCGCATGTTGGTAAGGGGTGAATTACGCGAGACCGAGTGGCAGATTTCACCTTACCGCACACCCGGGCTGAGTCTCGTGTTCGTTGAAGATGTGACCGAGCACCGGCAGCGGGAGCAGTCACATCTCAAGCAACTCGACAGCGTCAATACCAAGCTTGCCCACGAAGTGGCCGAGCGCGCCCGAACTGAAGCTCAGTTGCTGCAAGCGCAGAAAATGGATGCAATCGGGAAGTTGACCGGCGGTATTGCCCATGACTTCAACAACTTGCTGACCGGGATCATTACCGGTATCGAGTTGATCAAGAGGCGGACCCAGGAAAATCGTCCCGAGAAAATCATGCGCTACGCAGAGGCGGCACTCGCTTCGGCCTCCAGTGCGGCGGCGCTCACCCACCGATTGCTGGCATTCGCTCGTCAGCAACCGCTGGACGCTCGGCCAATCGACATCAACAAACATATCCGCTCGCTGGAAGACCTGATGCGCCGCACCATCGGTAAGCGCATCGCGTTGACGCTGGACCTCACCTCGCAGTCGGCCATTGCACTGGTGGATAGCAGTCAGCTGGAAAGTGCGTTGCTCAATCTGGTGATCAACGCCAGGGATGCGCTGCCGAACGGCGGAACGATCCGGGTCACCACCTTCGCTGCGCATTCCAAAGGCGATGCCAGGCTGGCGGATGGCGCCTACCTGGCGCTGTCGGTAAAGGATGACGGCATCGGCATCGAGCACAGTGTCATTGATAAGGTGTTTGATCCGTTCTTCACCACCAAACCCATTGGCAAGGGCACCGGGCTAGGTCTATCGACCATCTACGGCTTCGCGCGGCAGTCGCAAGGCGACGTAGTCATTCGCAGCGTAGTGGGCCACGGCACAGAAGTCACCTTGATGCTGCCAGCCGGAATTGAGTCCGTGCCGGTCGAGGAGGCGCCGCCTGTTGCTCCGCGAGAGGGGGCGGGGCAGCACATTCTGATCGTGGAAGACACGGCATCAGTGCGGATGTTCGTCAACGAGCTGCTGATCGATACCGGCTACCGCTGCACTCAGGTAGGGGACGTCGCTACGGCATTGTCGTTACTTGAAAACGACACGTCGATTGACCTGTTGCTCAGCGACGTCGGTTTGCCTCACATGAATGGGCGTGAGCTGGCGGACCGGGCCCGTCTCTGGCGTCCTCACTTGCCGGTATTGTTCATGACCGGTTACGCCGAAAACGCGGTGGACCGGCAGAGCTTTCTGGGCGAGGGCATGGACATGATCATCAAGCCGTTCCAGCTGGGCGCGTTGCTTGAGAAAGTCAACGCCATGCTGGAGGCAACTCCCCGCGAAACCTGATCGGCCGCCGCGTTGCCGTGACCGGCCGGTCAGAATCAGAAATATGTAGTGCTCTAAAATATTCACTACATAATCATTGACGCATGCCTTTTCGACTTGCATTATGCAGCTGTCTCCCTGATCGGGAGAGTTGGAAAGGGTGTTCTTGACATGCACGACGAGCCGTCGTGATGTTCCCGGATGTGTGCTGCCCACAAGGCAGATTGATGAAGCTGACCTGGCATGGTCGTCTCAGGGCGAGTTGATGCTGGCGATACGTCCTCATGAGGCTTGTGGCTGACTGCAGTTCAGATTGCCGCTGGTTTCCGATGTTTCGCTACTTCTTCCTGTTGTTTGTCCTGCCGCGTAGCAGCTTTTCATCAAGGCTACATGCATCTAGTCAGGGGCCGGTTCTGCGGGCGAGTGAACGATGTGTCATGTTTCGTTCATCAGCAGTGATACGAATTAATTGGCCGATTTGATGATGTGTTCGAGCTCACTAATTAATCTGATGACAAGCGGTCAAGGAGTTACACATGAACTTGAATAACCAACCCACTGTCCAGGAACTTTCCGAGCTGTTTGCTGCGCGCAAGGACACACTCGATAACCATATCCTTTGGGTGTGCGAAGAAGGTGAAGTGCGTATTGAACCTCTTGCCTCGGGTGTGCCGGAAGAGCAGTTCATTGCCAGCCGCCCAAACTTGCGCGCTCGTCTCTCGATGTACCGCCGCGGTCATGGCTGGGTCGGCAAAAAGGCCGCCGCAGACAAGCAGTTCATGAGCGATGTGCTGCGGACGCTGCAGGATGTGTGGAGTCAGCCTGAAGCGCGGATTGCTGAGCGTTCGTATTAATGTGATGTCGGTGCAGTTCTTTGTGGGAGCGAATTCATTCGCGAAGAGTGCTTAACAGACAAAAAACAGGTAATGAATGCTCCGGCCTCTTCGCGAATGAATTCGCTCCCACAGGGCGCGTCGGGACCATTAGTAATAAGTGTTTTTTTAAAAGTACTGATAAAAAGTGCTGGTCTGTATGTTGTTCTCACGCGCCCTCTGAAAGTATTCAGAGGGCTTTTTATTTTCGACTATATAAAAGCCAGGGCGACCATTCGATATCACTGACCCGGCCGACGACATCTTGCTCTAGAGCCCCCAAGTAGGCTTGTTCTGTTCGATAGGTTAGGCTTGGCCGTTTCCGGTTGCGGATGAGCGCCGGGCATTATCTGATCTTCATCGTTCATGACAAGGCGTGTTTATGGATTTGCGGCAACTGGAAGCGTTCGCGGCGGTTATGTCGGCTGGCAGTGTCACGGCAGCGGGTAAAATGCTCGGTCGTTCACAACCCTCGGTCACCCGGGTGATTCAGGAGCTGGAGCAAGAGCTCGGCTTTGCGTTGTTCGAGCGTAGCGGTCCGAAGGTCACGCCCACCCAGAAAGCCTTCATGATGTACGCCGAGGTTGAAAGTGCCTTGCTCGGCATCCGCAACATTCGCCAGCGCGCCTTACACATCGCTCAGGACGAGAATCGCCAGATCAAGCTCGTGGCCATCCCGGCGCTGGCGGCAGGTTTGCTGCCGCTGGCCTTGTCCCGGCTGCCACAGTCGCTGCAACCACAGCACATTCAACTGCACAGCATGTCTCCGGAAAACGTTGTTCAGGCCGTGCTTTCCAAGACCATGGACCTGGGAGCCGTAAGCCTGCCGCTGGAACATCGTGGTCTGGACATCCACTGGATCGGCGAGTCGCCGTGCGTGGCCGTGCTGCCCGCAGACTCGGAACTGGCTCGTTACGATGTTCTGTCCATGGAGGTTCTGGCCGCACATCCATTGATCACCATGTCCAACCCGTTCCGTTTCCGTCGCCGCATCGACAAGGCGTTTCAGGATGCCGGTGGCAAGGCGCCGCATATGCTCGACACCAACACCTCGCTGGTTGCCATGCAGATGGCACGCGTCGGCCTGGGAATCGCACTGGTTGACCCGTTCACGGCATTGGGCGTCCCGATCAATGGCGTTGTAGTGCGACCTATCGAGTGCAACATCCCGTTCTTCTTCGGTCTGATTTCTGCCTTCGCCAGCCCGTTATCCGATGTGTCGGTGGCGCTGGTCGAAGAACTCGCCAGATCCGCCCAGGCATTGTTGCCATCAATGATCATGCATGACCCGAGCGAGCACGACGCTTTGCTGCAGAGCATTTATGCGGGTTAGCCGCAGGTTCTGAGTGGGGGCGGTGCGCCTGCCTCACTCCATCCTGATCTGGAATGCTGCTTCTATGTGGGAGCTGGGCTTGCCCGCGATACAGACACCGCGGTCTGCCAGGCAGATTACCTGAACCTTATCGCGGGCAAGCCCGGCTCCCACAGGGTTCTGATTGCTCTAATACCCTTATGGAATATCAATATTCAATAATCATCGTTGAAGGAATATTCCACGGCTTCTACTATTCGTTATCCGAATTCATAAGCCTCATGAATTCGAAAATGTATGAGTGTGGAATGCTTCTTGTATAGCAAGTGACCACCTTTTCTCGAATGCCGAGTATTGAAAATGTCCGATTTGAACACCGCCAGTGGTCTTGCCGCGCTGGAAGCTCGCTTGCAGCAGGATTTGCAATGGCTGGATCTGCCTGCTGCGCCCTGGGTAAAACCACGGGTTAATGACGGGCAGGCGGTGCTGGATGTGGCCATTATCGGTGGCGGCATGGCTGGTCTCGCGCTGGCCGCAGAGCTGCGCAACATGGGCGTGATCGCGCGCATTTACGATCAGTCGCCAGCCGGTTTCGAAGGCCCGTGGGCGACCACTGCACGCATGGAAACCCTGCGTTCACCCAAGCAACTGACCGGCCCCGCATTGGGCCTGCCTGCGCTGACGTTCAGAGCCTGGTACGAGGCGCAATTCGGTCTGGAGGCGTGGAATACGCTGGACAAGATCCCGCGCCTGCAATGGGCTGAATACCTGCGCTGGTATCGCAAGGCACTCAAACTGGACGTGCGCAACGAGCATCGCGTGAGCCGTGTGCAGCCTCGGGCTGATGGTTTGGTTGAGCTGGATATCCAGCATGCCGGGCAGCTTCAGACCATTGTCGCGCGCCACGTAGTGTTGGCCACCGGTCGCGACGGTCTGGGCGGTCCTTGGGTGCCTGATTTTGCCAACGATTTACCACGACATTTCTGGGCGCATTCGTCTGATGGATTGCAGGATGAATGGTTTGTCGGCAAGCGGGTTGCCGTGATCGGTGGTGGTGCGTCGGCCATGGACAGCGCGGCTACAGCGCTGGAAGCTGGTGCGAAACGGGTCGATCTGCTGATTCGCCGGGCCGAACTTCCACGGGTCAACAAAGGTAAAGGTGCTGGCAATCCGGGTATGACCCATGGTTACTGGCGGTTGCCGGATGCCTGGAAATGGCGGATCCGCAAATACCTGAACACCCAGCAAGTCCCGCCGCCACGTGGCAGCACCCAGCGGGTTTCCCGCTCACCCAACTCACGCTTTCTGTTGAACAGCCCGGTGGTTGCCGTTCAGCAGAACCCTGCTGGTGGACTGTGGCTGGATACGCCGAAGGCGCGGATCGAGGTGGACTTTCTGGTATTTGCGACTGGCTTTCGCACCAACTTCCAGTTGCGCCCCGAGTTCGCCAGCTTCGCCCAGCATGTCCGCGCCTGGAGCGACAGCTTCACACCGCCAGGGGGCGAGCCGGATAACGAGCTGGAGGACCTGCCGGATCTGGGCTTGTGCTTCGAATTTCAGGAAAAGACCCCCGGCGTTTGCCCGGGCATAGGTCTGATTCATTGCTTCAACTACCCGGCAGCCCTGAGCTATGGCGCGGTGTCGGGTGATATTCCGGCCATCAGCGAAGGCGCCAAGCGTCTCGCTCAAGGCCTGGCAGGGCAGTTGTTCAACGAAGACATCGAGCTGCATTTTACAGCCATGCAGAATTACGCCGAACCTGAGCTGCTCGGTGATGAATGGGTTGCCAGCGAGCCTACGGCTCAAGAGTTACGCGGATGATCGGCTGGCTGCTGCGTCGCCTGAGCCAGTCGCTGCTGGTGGTACTGCTGATGACCCTGGTGGTTTTCATTGGTCTGAACGCCATTGGTAACCCGATGGATATTCTGGTCGGCGAAGACCTCAATCAGGCCGAACGACTCGCGGCCATCGCCCATCTAGGCCTGGACAAGCCGTTGTGGCAGCAATATCTGCTGTTCCTCAAGGGGGCGGTGCAAGGCAATCTCGGCCAGAGTTTTGTTTACCACGAAGACGCCATGCGCCTGATCGTGCAGCGCCTGCCCGCGACATTTGAACTGGCCTTCAGCGCGATGTTTCTTGCCGTTGTGCTTGGCGTGCCACTGGGCATGTTCGCGGGCAGCTATCCCGATCACCCGTTGTCGCGCATGTTGATGGCCTCCAGCATCGTCGGTTTTTCGCTGCCCGCATTCTGGGTGGCGCTGATGATGATCATGCTGTTCTCCATCAAGCTCGGCTGGCTGCCTGCCAGTGGCCGCGGCGAGACTCGCGAGCTGTTCGGTATCCAGTGGTCCTTCCTGACCCTGGACGGCTTGCAGCACCTGATTTTGCCTGCACTCAATCTGGCGTTGTTCAAGATCTCGCTGGTGCTGCGCCTGACCCGTGCTGGCGTGCGTGAAGTGCTGCCGCAGGAGTACGTGAAGTTTGCCCGGGCCAAAGGCCTGTCGCCGGTGCGGGTGATGTGCATGCATGTGATGCGCAACACCATGATCCCGCTGGTCACGGTGCTGGCCATGGAGCTCGGGTCGACCATCGCGTATGCCGTGGTGACCGAAAGCATCTTTGCCTGGCCCGGCGCAGGCAAGTTGATTCTGGACAGTATCAATATGCTCGACCGCCCGGTGGTGGTGGCTTATCTGATGGTGGTTGTGGTGATTTTTGTGGTGCTCAATCTGATTGTCGATGCGTTGTATTACTTCCTCGACCCGCGTGTGCGTGTGGAGGCCAAACGATGAGTCAGGTTCCTGTAGCAACCTTCAAGGCGCAGTCTCCATGGCGGCGCGGCATGTCGGAATTCAAGACCTCGCCGACGGCCATGCTCGGTTTGCTGGTGTTGGTTTTCATTGTCGGTGTGGCGGCGCTGGCACCCTGGATTGTTTATCAGAACCCCTACGACCTGATGCAGCTCAACGTGCTGGATGCGCGCCTGCCGCCGGGCACGGAAAACGTCGACGCCGGTTATACCTATTGGCTGGGCACTGACGGCCAGGGACGCGATTTGCTCTCGGCGATTATTTACGGCTTGCGTATCAGTCTGTGGGTCGGCATCGGTTCCGCGCTGATTGCAGCGGTACTCGGCACCATGCTTGGCTTGTTGTCGGCATATGCAGGTGGTTGGGTCGATGCGTTGTTGATGCGTCTGGTGGATTTGCTGTTGTCGTTCCCGGTGATCCTCATGGCGCTGATGATTCTCGCCTGGCTGGGCAAAGGCGTCGGCAATGTGATGCTCACGCTGGTGGTACTCGAGTGGGCCTACTACGCCCGTACCGCCCGTGGTCAGGCACTGACCGAGAGCCGCCGCGAGTACGTCGATGCGGCGCGGGGGCAGGGTATCGGTTCGTGGCGCATCGTGGTCGGGCACATTCTGCCCAACTGCCTGCCACCGTTGATCGTTATCGGCGCGTTGCAGATCGCCCGGGCGATCACCCTGGAAGCGACCTTGTCGTTCCTGGGATTGGGCGTGCCGATCACCGAACCTTCGCTGGGCCTGCTGATCGCCAACGGCTTTCAGTACATGCTCAGCGACGAGTACTGGATCAGTTTCTATCCGGGGCTGGCGCTGCTGATAACCATTGTCGCCATCAATCTGGTGGGTGACCGTTTGCGTGATGTGTTGAACCCGAGGTTGCAACGATGAGCCTGCCAAACATCTCTGCCGAGCCTTTGGCAAACGTACAGCCGACTTTGGATGTGCGCGGCCTGTGTACGTCGTTCTATACCCGCGCCGGGGTGCTGCCTGCAGTGCGTGATGTGTCTCTGACCATTCAGCCCGGGCGGATTCTGGGTCTTGTAGGCGAGTCGGGTTCCGGCAAGTCGGTGACCGGTTTCTCGATTCTCGGTCTGGTGGACGAGCCCGGGCGGATCAGCGGCGGTGAAGTGCTGTTTCAAGGCCGGGACCTGACGCGTTTGTCGGCTAAAGAATTGCGTCACCTGCAAGGCAATCGCATCGCGATGATCTTTCAGGACCCGATGATGACCCTCAATCCGGTGCTGCGAGTCGACACGCAAATGATCGAGGCGGTGCAAGCCCATCAGCCGCTGAGCCGTGCCGAGGCTCGGGAGCATGCCAGCCGCACCTTGGCGCTGCTGGGCATCGCCAGTCCTGATGAGCGTCTGCGCGCCTATCCGCATCAGTTGTCTGGCGGCATGCGTCAGCGGGTGGCGATTGCCATTGCGCTGCTGCATTCGCCGGATCTGATCATTGCCGATGAACCCACCACAGCGCTGGACGTGACCATTCAGGCGCAGATCCTCAGTGAAGTGCAGAAACTGGTTCGCCAGCAGGGCACTTCCCTGATCTGGATTACTCACGACCTGTCGGTCGTCGCCGGTCTGGCCGACGATATTGCGGTGATGTACGCCGGGCGCATCGTTGAGCAAGGCACGGTGGCTGCAGTACTGGATCGTCCACAACACCCCTATACCCAAGGTCTGATCGACAGCTTGCCGAGCCGTAACAAGCGCGGTCAGCGCCTGCGGCAGATTCCGGGCATGGCGCCGGATCTGCTGTCGATGCCCGCGGGCTGTGCCTTCGCTGCGCGTTGCAATCGAGCCACTTCGGTGTGCGAGCAGGATCCGCCCAGTCAAGCGATAGAGCCGGGCCGACTGGTCCGCTGTTTTCATCCGGGAGCCGCCGATGAGCAATGAATCGACGCCAATCATCGAGCTGCGCGATGTCAGCAAGACTTTCGGCAAAGCCAGTCCGGACACCGGACTGCAACATCTCATGCAGCGCCTGCAACTGACTCGGCCGACCTCGGTGACTCACGCTGTCGACAGGGTTGATCTGCGCATTGTGCGTGGCGAAGTGGTCGGCTTGGTGGGCGAGTCGGGCTGTGGCAAGTCGACCCTTGGCCGAATGGTCGCGGGCTTGCTGCCGGTGTCTTCCGGTACAGCTTCCATCGACGGTAAGTCCATTGAAGACTTCACCAGCGAAGAGCGTCAGGCGGCACGGCTGAAAATTCAGATGATCTTTCAGGACCCGTCCGCCAGCCTCAACCCGCGCCTTCGCGTGGACCGGATCGTCGGGGAGGGCGCGTTGCTGCACGGCCTGACCGACAAGGCCGGATTCGACGATTACGTCAGTGCCCAACTGCAACGTGCCGGGCTCAGCCCGCAGTTGCGTCAGCGCTATCCGCATCAGTTCAGTGGCGGCCAGCGGCAGCGAATCGGTATTGCTCGTGCGTTGGCGGTGCAGCCTGAACTGCTGGTCTGTGATGAATCAGTGGCGGCACTGGACGTGTCGATTCAGGCGCAGATTCTCAACCTGTTCATGGACCTGCGCGACGAGCTGGGTCTGACCTATCTGTTCATCAGCCATGACCTTGGCGTGGTCGAGCATCTGTGCGATCGCGTGGTGGTCATGTACCTGGGCCGGGTCGTGGAGAGCGCCGATGTCGACGATCTGTTTAGTCGTGCCAATCATCCTTACACCCAGGCCTTGCTGGCGCAGATCCCGCGTTTCGATATTCGCAGTGCCCGTTATGACGCGATCAAAGGGGAAATCCCCAGCCCGCTGAACCCGCCTGCCGGGTGTCATTTCCATCCTCGTTGCCCGCACGCCATGGCGCGCTGTCGCGTGGAAGTTCCACCGCTCAGGGAGGTTTCGCCGAACCACCTGAGCGCTTGCCACCTCAACGAAACAGCCTGAACGGACGCTTGATCGTCCGTCTTTCTTATTGCCATTGCGTACAAGGAAACAACACATGAAACCTCTTGTTCGTTCACTGTTGGCCTCGGCCCTGATTCTGGCTGGCGGCAGTGCCTCGGCTGAAGCCTTGCGTATCGGTTACGCCGACCCGGTCTCGTCTCTCGATCCGCAACTGAACAACTACGCCGGGGATCGTTCGGTAGCGCTGCATGCCTTCGAATCGCTGGTCAATCGTCACGATGACAAGACCCTGCCGGGCCTGGCCAAAAGCTGGAAGGTGCTGGACGACAAGACCTGGGAGTTCAGCCTGCGCGACGACGTCAAATGGCAGGACGGCAAACCGCTGACCGCCGATGATTTCGTGTTCTCCTTCGAGCGTGCCCGCGCCGTTCCCGGCTCCGTCGCGTCCTATGCGGGCGCCATGCGGACTGTCGAGTCAATCCAGGCCAAGGATGCTCACACCCTCATCATCAAGACCCGTTCACCTAACGCCAACCTGCTGCCGGACGTCGATTCGATCTACATCGTCAGTCGCCACGTCGGGGCGGGTGCTGCGAGCGCCGATTACAACTCCGGCAAAGCGATGGTTGGCACCGGGCCTTATCGTTTCGTGTCCTTCGTGCCGGGCGACCGCACGATTTTCGAGCGCAACAACGAGTACTGGGGCGAGAAGCCGCTGTGGGACAGCGTTGATTATCGTTACATCGCCAATGCCGCGAGCCGCACCGCAGCCTTGCTGGCGGGTGATGTGGACGTGATCGACAAGGTTTCGCCAACTGACGTGGCGCGCCTGCGCCAAAGCCCGAATGTGAAGGTTTACGCTTACTCCGGTCTGCGTGCGCTGATTGTTCAACCGAGCTTCCGCGAAGGCCCGAACGAGTTTATCCGTGACAACGCGGGCAAACCTCTGGAGCAGAACCCGCTGCGTGACGTGAAGGTGCGCAAGGCGTTGTCGCTGGCGATCAATCGTCAGGCAATTGTCGAGCGCATCATGCAAGGCACAGTGACCGAGGCCAACCAGTGGATGCCAGCCAATACCTTTGGCTATAACGCAGACCTGAAAAACATCCCGTACGACCCGAAACAGGCCAAGGAGCTGCTCAAGGAAGCTGGCTTCCCGGACGGCTTCCAGTTGACCGTGCATGTACCGGGCGACCGTTACCCGCAAGCCCCGGAAACCATGCAGGCCGTGGCGCAGTTCTGGTCGCGGATCGGCGTCAAGGTGCAGCTGGAAGTGCTGCCCTGGGCGGTTTACGCCGGTAAGGCCAACAAGAACGAACTGGCAATCAGTGTGATTGGCTGGGGTAACGGCACTGGCGAAGCGGCTTATGCGCTGACCAACATCCTGACCACCGTCGACAGCACCAAGGGCCTGGGCGCTTCCAACTGGGGCCACTACAGCAACCCGTTGGTGGATCAGGCATTGACCAAAGCCACCGCCGAGTTCGACGAAGCCAAGCGCCGGACCATTCTGGAAGAGTCTGCGAAGGTCGTGACTGACGATGTCGGCATCATCCCGCTGTTCCACTACCAGAACATCTGGGCTGCGCGTAAAGACCTGAAAGTTGAGCCTCTGGTCAGCGACCGTACCGCCGCCAGTATGGTTACCAAACTGCCTTGAAGTCTTGAAACCCTGAGCCTGACGCCTTGCGGGCGACAGGCATCAGCCCGATGCAATCAGAGGATTTGTGATGAATTCCACCGCTCAATCGCCGGATGTGCTGGATGATTTGCTGGGCCTGACGCCCGGCACGCATCTGCATCAGGTTCGTCATGCCCGTGACAAAGTGCTGGCCGCTACTCAGGGCAGCCACGCGCAGTTTTTTGACCCGCATCTTGAGAATAATCTGTCCCTGAATGAGCGCCTGCTGGTGGCCTATTTCGCCAGCCGTCTGACGCCCAGCCCGTTGTTGGCTGATTACTACAAGGAGCAGTTGCGGGCGTTGAGCGTCGATCCATTGCTGATCGGCGCATTAGATTTTGCGGCCCTTGAGCGCCTGACGGACCCTCGCTTGAAGGCCATTCTTGGTTTCACCCGCACCCTGATCGAGCGCCCGGTGGAAGGTGATCAGCAGGCGTTGCATGTGCTGCAGCAAGCCGGATTGTCCACCGCAGAAATCGTGGTGCTCGCACAGTTGATTGCCTACCTGTCTTACCAGATTCGCCTGGCGGCAGGCCTTGCCGCGTTGTCAGCCGCAGGAGTTGCGTGATGAGTGAGCCTATCCGTATCAACGGTTTCACAAGCGAAGTACTGGGCTGGAAAGCCTGGCTGCCGACCATCAAGCTGGACAGCGCAACACCCGAGCAAGTGGCTGTGCTGGAGGAGAGTCATCCGCAGGCCAAGGTCTCCGATTATTACCTGACCCTGGCGCATCAGCCCGAAGTGCTGCGCCAGCGTTCTCTGGCTTTCAACGCCATCATGTACGCCCCCGGTGGTTTGTCGCGCGCCGAGCGTGAACTGGCGAGCACCGTGGTTTCCCGTATCAATCAGTGCGTGTACTGCGCCTCCGTGCATGCCCAGCGCTTTGAGCAACTGGCCAAGCGCAACGACGTGATTGCCGAGATATTCACGGATCCTGAAACGGCCGGGACGACAGAGCGGGAAAAGGCCATCGTGCGTTTTTCCATCGACCTGACCCTTGATCCGGCTGCGCTGGGTGCTGAACACATCCAGCCGCTGCGTGCGCAAGGTCTGGATGATGCGCAGATTCTGGACCTGATCCACGCGATTTCGATTTTCGCCTGGGCCAATCGTTTGATGCTCAATCTGGGCGAGCCGGTTTACAAGGAGGCGTGAACAGGGCGCGCTCAGCAATCAGGCGTTTGAATAAAAACTTCACTAAAAATTGTACAAAGTGATATTCGTCGTATAGCTTTTAAGTCTGAAGGGTCAGCTTCCCGGTGTTGTTGTGGTCTTTGACCTTGCACCGGGTTGCTGACCCTTTTTTGGTCTTGCCCTGAAGATCCAGACGAGAGGCATTGTATGGCACGACTTTGGTTAGTGGTTTTTCTGCTGTTCAGTCAGGTGGTCAGCCAAGTGGCGAGCGCGTCCTGGCAGGAGGCGTTGCCCAATGCACAGGTCATCGGCGGGGGCGATCTGCGCGTGTTCGGCTTCCGTGTCTACACTGCGCGATTGCTGAGTGCTGGCAAGCCTCTGAAGGCTGATCAGCCGTTTGCACTGGAGCTGACTTATCACCGGACGATTTCCCGGGATGATCTGGTTGAGGCCAGCATTGTCGAGATCAAGCGTACCTCACCGAAGCCGATCCCCGAGAAGCAGTTGGTCGCTTGGCGTGAGCAAATGGCCCAGGCGTTTGTCGATGTTGAAGAGGGCATGAAAATCACCGGGGTGTATTTCCCTGGCCGCGAAGCGCGGTTTTACGTCGGTGACAAGCTGCAGCATGTTGTACAGGATCCGCAGTTTGCAAAAGCATTCTTTGATATCTGGCTAAGCCCGAAAACCCGCAACCCCGAGCTGCGTGAGCAACTGATGGGTGGGGCACGTAAATAACTCATTTCTCTGCTGGGAGCTGGACTATGTTGAAGGCCATGATCATCGCTGCATGTATCGGTTTGACTGCCTGCAGCGGCGTGGACGTGAAGCAGTACAGTCAGGAAACCCCGAAGCTGGATCTGCGAGAGTATTTCAACGGCCGCGTAGTGGCTCAGGGCATCTTCCAGAAGCGTTCCGGGGAAGTCACCAAACGCATGGATGTGGTGATCAATGGTCGCAGCGAAGGCGACGCGTTGATCCTGCACGAAGACTTCACCTACAGCGACGGTAAAAAAGAAACCCGTGTATGGACGCTTCTTCCCGATGGGCCAGGCCGCTGGACGGGCACAGCAGGGGATGTCGACGGCAAGGCTTTCGGTGAGGTGTCCGGCAATGCCTTTCACTGGCGTTACGTGCTGAATCTTCCGGTAGACGGCACCACGTACAAAGTGCACTTCGATGACTGGATGTACCTGCTGGACGAAAAGACCCTGGCCAATCGCTCGTACATGAGCAAGCTGGGTGTGGAGTTGGGGCAGGTGACGTTTTTCTTTCGTAAGGAATAATGGCGAGAGGGAAAGCAACTGCCTGACTTTGTATTGGCCTGCAATTTTTTAGGCGCCACTTCCCCTGTGGGACCGAATTCATTCGGGAAGACTGATTGTCAGACACTGAATATCTATTGTCTGTAACGGCCCCTTCGCGAATGAATTCGCTCCCACGCAGACTGTGTAGACGTAGCGCAGTAGTTTTCACACAGTCTGCACGGGAATCGTGTTTGCAGGCCAAGCTACCGATATGAAATTTCTTGAAACCTTCGCTGCATATCCTGTCCACCCCTCTGTACTATGGCTGCCCCGGTTTTTGATACCGGACGCATGACCACGATATTCCTCACCGGACGACCTGCATGACCAAGCCTGTTTCATCTTCCAGCAGAGATTTCATTCTGGTGGCCTGCGCATTGCTGATCGTCATGGTTGGCACGACATTGCCAACCCCGCTGTATATCTATTACCAGCAGCAGATGGGCTTTGGTGAAACCTGGGTGACGCTGATTTTCTCGATCTATGCCGCCGGAGTCATCGCCGCATTGCTGGCGGTGGGCAGTTGGTCTGATCAGGTCGGGCGTCGTCCGATGCTGTGCGCCGGTTTGGTCATGGGGGCGATCAGTGCGGTGATTTTCCTGTATTGCGATTCCATTGGTGGCCTGTTGCTGGGCCGACTGTTTTCCGGATTTTCCGCCGGGATCATGACCGGCACCGCCACGGTGGCTGTCATCGAACTGGCCCCGAAGTCCTGGAGCAGGCGCTCCACGCTGGTGGCGACGGCTGCCAACATGTTTGGTCTCGGGCTGGGGCCTTTGCTGGCGGGTCTGACGTCTCAGCATTTACCGCATCCACTGCAACTGGTGTTCTGGCTGCACCTGGGGTTTCTGGCGATTGCCCTGGTGGGCGTTATGGTTGCCCGGGAAACGGTCAAGCGTCCGGAGGTGCCACGCTTGCGGGTCATGCGGCCTTCGATTCCCGCCGAAGTGCGCGGCCTGTTCATTCCGGCAGCCATCGCCGGGCTGGCAGGCTTTAGCGTTGCCGGGCTGTTCACCAGCATGGTGCCGTCGATCATGCGTCAGGTCATGGAGCAATCCAGCGGCATCGTGATCGGTGCTGTGGTCGGCTCGTTCTTCGCGGCATCGGTAGTCGGTCAGGCGCTGTTGCAATGGTTGCCGTCCCGCCAGCACATGACCCTGGGTTGCGTTGCGCTGATCCTTGGCATGCTGACCCTGGGCCTGAGTATCGCGACCGAGCAGATGCTGTTGCTGATCGTCGCCGGCATCACCGCAGGTATCGGCCAAGGCATGGTGTTCCGCGCCGGTATGGGCGCGGTGACTGCCGCCAGTCCTGCGCATCAGAAAGCGGCGGTCGCGTCAGCGCTGTTTGTGGTGCTGTACCTGTCCATGTCATTGCCGGTGATCGCCGTCGGGGTCAGCGTGCCGGTGTTTGGTCTGCGTCATGTGGGTGAGTTATTCAGCGCTATTGTTGCGTTGATCGCTGTGGTTGCGATGTGGAGCATGAGAAGGGCGCAGGCTGCGGTTATTTAGCCTTGGTTATGATTCTTTGTGGGAGCAGAGCTTGCTCGCGATGAGGCTGGACGCAATCTAACGTAAACCGCGTTCAACCTTATCGCGAGCAAGCTCTGCTCCCACAAGGTTCTCCACTAGCCCGGCAAATACCATCAATGACCAAGGCACATTTCTTGCTTTGCTAACAATAAAACTATTGATAGCTAGCAAAAAAAGAGAGCCTTTGATCATGATCGCCACCTCAACTCGCGCCGTCATCTGTACGCCTCACGCCGAAGCCAGCGCCGCCGGGCTGCGCATTCTCGATGCCGGGGGCACGGCCATCGATGCGATGCTGGCCGCCAGCGCGATGCTTGCAGCGGTGTTTCCGCACATGACCGGGCTGGGCGGCGATGCGCTATGGATGATCCACGACAGCAAGGTGCGCACCATCGTGGGGATCGGTCGGGCCGGTCAACATATGCCTCAGGGCGGGAAGATCACTGTGCGCGGCCCGTCCTCGGTAGCGAGCACTGCGGGCGCCCTGGCCAGTTGGCAGACCGCAGCGAACATCAGTCGCCATGAATGGGGGTCGACGCTGGGTTGGGGTGACTTGCTCGGAGACGCTGCCACGATGGCGGATCAAGGCACGCTTGTTTCACAGTCACAATTGTTCTGGCAGACCTTGCGTCAACCCCTTATCGAGCAGCTACCGGACCTGCATCGCCTGTGCAAGACCGATGGCCGCTGGATGGGCGAGGGCGACACCCTGCGCCAGCCGGAACTGGCCAATACCCTGCGTCATCTGGCCAGGCATGGCGTCGAGGACTTCTATCGAGGGGAGTTGGCCGAGGCATTCGGTGCGGCGTTTGACCGGCTCGGTTGTGGCCTGACGGCGGCGGATCTGGCGGCCACCCGGGCGCCTGAAGTTGCGCCGATTTCGGTGCGTTATCGTCAGGGTCGACTCTATAACGTGGCGCCGCCGTGTCAGGGGCTCTACACCTTGCAGGCGATGGCCGCACTGCAACACAAGCCATTGGCGCACGTGGACAACGGCAGCGCGCAGTATTACCACTATCTGGTGGAAGCCATTAAGCAGGGGTTGCTGCGGCGTAATGCACAGCTGTGCGATCCGTTGAGCACCGCGTGGGATTTCGCTGCAAGCCTTGAGGATGCGCAAATCAAGGCCTACGCAGACGCCATCGACGATCAGCGTGCCGCACCCTGGAATGAACCGGGTCGACCTGCCGATACCATCTGGATGGCTGCCACCGACGCTCAGGGGCGAACCGCATGCCTGATCCAGAGCCTGTTTCACGATTTCGGTTCGGGCTGCATCCTCGGTGATACCGGCGTGCTGTGGCAGAACCGCGCTGCCGGTTTCAACGCTGATGCCAACCATGTCAACGGCTGGGCACCGGGCAAGCGTCCGGCGCACACGTTGAACCCGTCCTGCTATCTGGCCGATGACGGTCGCCGCTGGTTCTTCGGCACCCAAGGCGGCGACGGTCAGCCGCAGACGCAAATGGTTCTGGCCACGCAATTGGTCGACTATCAGCAACCGATTGATCTGGCGCTGGAGACGCCGCGCTTCCTGTTGGGGCGCAGCTTCTTCGACAGCACTGACAATCTGAAGCTGGAAGGCGACATGAGTGCCGCGACGGTCGAGGGGCTTGGCGCGTTGGGTCATGAAGTGGAAATCATCCCGGCACGCAGCCCCATGACCGGTCACGCCGGGATCATCGCGATTGATGAAACGGGACGTCGCAGCGCCATGCATGATCCGCGTGGCGAAGGCCTCGCGCTGGGGCAGCCCAACTGATCGCCCGACCCGTTGCACACGGGGTTTGCCGGTGTCGTGCGGCTGGCGGATAATGCCGCCGATTGCCCGCCACTGGCAGACCGCTGCGATGGCGCCAAGCGTTTTGAAAATAGAGGAAAGGATGGGCCTGAGCACTGTCACTGCCAAACAGCTTGAGGTGCAACGTATCGTCGATGCGTTGTTCAAGGCTATCGCCCAACATCGTCTGCCACCCGGCACGCGACTGATCGAAGCGCAAATCGTCGAGACCCTGCAAGCCAACCGCAACCATGTGCAGGTGGCGCTGCAGCGTCTGGCGATGCAGAAGGTGGTGACCATCGAGGCCAACCGTGGCGCCATGGTTGCCCAGCCTACTGCCAAGGAAGCCCGGGATATTTTCAGTGCGCGTCGCGCCATTGAACGTGCGATTGTGGAGGGCATCACTCCAGCAATCATGCGCAAGCAGCGTCAGCGGATTGCGACGCACATGAACAATGAACGCAAGGCCACCAACGATACGGACCGTCGGGCTATCGTGCGGGAGTTGAGCGAGTTTCACTTGATGCTCGGCGAGATCAGCGGCAACACCGTGCTGAGTGACATCCTCGCCAACCTTATGGTGCGCAGCTCACTGATCGTGGCGCTTTATCAGCGTAATGACGTGCCGTCCTGCGCGTCGGACGAGCATCAGGAAATCATCACCGCGCTGGAAAACGGCGATAACGAGCGCGCCGTGGCGGTCATGCTTGAACACCTGGACGAGCTGGAAGGGCAGCTTGCTCTGGAGGAAAGCGCGCCGGAGGAATTTAACCTGCGGCAGGCGTTGAGTGATTGAGAAGATCAGTCCAACGTCATCGCGAAAAGATCCTGCGTGGCGCAGAACCTGTGGGACCAGAGCTTGCTCGCGATAAGACTGAACGCGATCTAAAGTGAACCTCGTCCAGCCTTGTCGCGAGCAAGCTCTGCTCCTATCAAACAAGAAATAACTACATGATTTGGAATGCATTTTCTGTAGGAGTGACCGGGGTGGCGATCCACATTGCTCGCGATAGCTTCAGCACAGGCAATATATTCATCGACCAACAGATCGAATCGCGAGCAAGCTCACTCCTACAGGTCCCGTGTTTGCTGCGCGACAGCGTGGTGTCATGGACACCGGGGCATCTCCCACAGGGTTATGCGTACAGCATGCCTAATTATCCGGCTTCAGCAACACCCCAACCGGCCGGCTAAACGTCCGTCGCCCACCCTTGAAGCCCATCAACGGCGCGCTGATCTCGGCAATCACTGCCGCAGGTGAAGGCGCGTCGAAGACGATGAAGTCGGCTCGGCATCCGGGTAGCAAACCGTAATCGGTCAAACGCAGCATGCGTGCTGATTCGCTGGACACCCACGCCAGGCATTGCAGCAATTGCGGCACGGTGCCCATCTGGCTGACGTTGGCGAACAGGTTGGCCTGACGGATCAGCGAGGCGTCGCCATAGGGCGTAAACGGATTGCCAATGTTGTTGGTGGACACCGAGCACGTAACGCCGCAGGCGTGCAGATGCTCCAGCGGCGCGAGCCCGCGAGGTTTGTTGTGAAACGACTCACGGCCCATCAGAAACAGATCGGTGGACGGCAGACAGGTTACTTGCACGCCGACCTTGGCCAGGTGCAGGCCCAGCACGGTCATTTGCTCTTTGGGGAGTGTCGACAGCTTGGTCACATGGCCGATGGTCACGCGTCCTGCCCAGCCATGCAGTTGCGTGCAGCGCGCGACTTCCATGACCGTCATGCCTTCCGGATTCAGATCGAAATCCAGGTGCAGGTCAAGATCGCAGTCGTATTTGACTGCCAGTTCGAACAGACGCTGGATCTGCCCGTCCGGGTCGCTGTCCATGTACGGGCAGCCGCCGAGCACCGTCGCGCCTTTCTCCAGCGCCTCGCACAACAATGCTTCCGTGCCCGGATTATTCAGCAGGCCTTCTTGGGGGAACACACAGATTTCCAGGCTGATCGCCCAGGCGTAGTCAGCCTGCAAGCGGCGAATGGCATTGAAGCCGGTCAGGCCTATTTGCGGATCAAGCTCCACGTGGGTGCGCATGTGAGTGGTGCCTTGCAGGATCGCCTTATCCAGCACCTGCGCACCGCGTTGGTACACGTCTTCTTCAGTGAATTCCGCCTTGGCGGCACGGGTTTGCGCCACTGCCTCGGCAAGGGTGCCTTCATGCAAATGACAGCGCTGCATGATGCAGGCTTTATCCAGATGGATATGGGTTTCGATCAGGCCTGGCATCAGCAGGCGACCCTGTAAATCGAGTGTCTCCCAGTCGATGATTGATGGGCTGAATGCCTCAACGTAATGGCCATTCTCCACATAGAGCACGGTATCAGTGTCGGCTTCACCCAGCCGCACATTGATGATCTTCAGTGCGGTCATACACTCACTCCTCGAACGCTATTGGCACTGGCGCTATCAGCGCTTTCACCCAGATAGGCTGCAGCCAGCTCCTTGTCGTCACGCAACTCGGCGGCGCTGGCGGATTTTATGATGCAGCCGGTTTCAAGCACGTAAGCGCGGTCAGCAACCTGCAGCGCGAGGTTGGCCATTTGATCCACCAGCAGGATAGTGACGCCTTCATCGCGCAGGGCGGCGAGTGCGTCGTACAGCTCGCCGATCATGGCCGGTGACAAGCCCAGAGACGGCTCGTCCAGCAGCAGGATTTTCGGTTTGGCCATCAGCCCGCGTCCCACGGCGACCATCTGTTGTTCGCCACCGGACAGCATGCCCGCCGGGTTATCGATACGGTCGCGCAAACGCGGGAAGCGTTTGAGGATCGCTTCGATTTCAGCTTCGGCATCAAACGCTTCTCGTCGGGAGTAACCGCCTAGCAACAGGTTGTCGCGCACGCTCAGGTACGGGAACACCTGACGACCTTCCGGCACCAAGGCCAGACCTTTGCCAGCGATGCTGCTGGCGCTGGCCTGTTCGATGCTTTCGTTGTCCAGCAAAATGCTGCCCTCGGTCGCCCGATGCAGGCCCGCCAGACATTGCAGGATGCTGGATTTGCCCGCACCGTTGGCACCCAGAATCGCCACAAGCTCGCCGGGGTTGACCAGTAAATTGACTTTGTTGACCACTGCCGCAGCGCCGTAGTCGATGACCAGATCCTTGACGTACAGCCGCGCATCGCGACTGCCATCCCAGGCATGATCCCGTGGTGTTGCCTGATAATCGGTGCCGCCCAGATACGCGGCGATCACCTGCTGGTTCTGACGAATTTCAGCAGGAGGCCCGGATGCGATGGGCTTGCCGGCATCCAGCACCAATAAGAGCTCGGACACTGACATCACCAGCGACATGTCGTGCTCGACGAGAATCACCGTCAGGCCAAAATCCGCTAGCTTGCGCAGCAGCACGGCCAGATCGTCGGTGTCGCGGCGGCTCAGACCCGCAGCCGGTTCATCCAGCAACAGCACCGCAGGCGCGGTCGCCAGCGCCCGGGCGATTTCTACCAGGCGACGGTCGACGTGGGGCAAGTCCTCGGCAGCAATGTTCACTTCGCCGCGATAACCCACCAGCGCCAGCAGGTCCAGCGCGAGGCTGCGTTGCTCGGCGGTCGACAGGCTGAAGGGCAGGCCGAGGCGACCTTTCTGCATCGCCACCAAGAGGTTATCCAGCACCGACATCTCGCCGAACAGCAGGGTGGTCTGATAGGTGCGGGCGATACCGGCTCGGGCGCTTTTCCAGGCAGGTAAACCGGCCAGTGGTTGTTGCAGTTCGATCTGCCCGCTGTCCGGGGCATAGAACCCGCTGATCATGTTCAGCACGGTGGTTTTGCCCGCGCCATTGGGGCCAATGATGCTTGTGATGCTTCCGGCAGGCGCATGCAGGCTGACGTGTTGCGCCGCCTGTACACCGCCGAAGCGAATGCCGATATCGGTCACCCGCAAACCGGTTGACGGACCGCGGCTTTGCAGATGCGCGGCAATGCGTTGGGTGTTGATCGTGGTGGGCGGTAACAACCGGGTCGGCTTGATCCAGCGACGGGCGAGGGCACCCAGCAAGCCGTTCGGCGCGACCCACAGCACCAGCAGCAACAGCACCGAGAAAATCAGCAGGCGGTATTCGGCGAAGTCCGACAGTAGTTCCGGCACCAGCACGATCAGCAAAGCACCAATCAATGGGCCGAACAGCATACCGCTGCCACCGACGATCACCGCCAGGACGAACAGGATCGATTGGGAAAACGGAAAGGATTCCGGGTTGATGAACATCAGCAGGGGCGCAAGCAGGCCACCTGCCAAACCGGTCAACGCGGCGGACACGGCGAAGGCCAGGGTTTTGCTCAGAACCGGATTGAAACCCAGCGAGCGCGCGGCAATTTCAGACGCCTTCACGGCGCGCATGGCCTTGCCCCAGGTGCTGTGACTCAGGCGCTGATAGAACAGCAATGCGCCGATCATCAACGCCCCAGCCAACAGCGCGAGCAGTATCGCTGGATCGAGACCGGCAAATTCCGGCAGCGGAATACCCATCAGACCATTCGAACCACCGGTCACGTCACGCCATTCGATCAGGCTGTGATGCACCACGAACGCAAAGGCAATGGTGATCATCGCCAGATAGGGACCACTGACCCGCAGTGCCGGGATCGCCAACAGGGCGCCAATCAAGCCAGCCACGATGCCCGCCAGCGGCAACGCCAGCCATAGCGGCCAACCGGCCATGGTCAGCAATGCCGACACGTACGCGCCAATGGCATAGAACGCGATGTGGCCGAATGAAATTTGCCCGCTCAGGCCAATCAGAATATTCAGGCCGACACCCACTACGGCCGCCAGAGCGCAGAGGGTAAAGACCAGCAGGGAATAGCTGTCCAGTGTGAACGCCATGACGCCACACACGACTGCGAGTAGCCCGGTGAAAACCGGAGCTGCGAGGGTTTTGATATCTCTCATACTTTCACCAGAGCCTTGCTGCCGAACAGTCCGTTGGGACGAATCGCCAGGGCAACAATGACCAGCGCGAACGTGAATATCTGGGTGAAGGCGGAGCCGAAATACAGGGTGATCAAGGCTTCAGCCAGACCGAACAGCAGACCGGCTGCAAACACACCTCCGGCGCTGCCGATGCCGCCCAGAATCGCCACCGCAAAAGCTTTCAGTCCGAACAGCATGCCCATCTCGGCGTTGACGCTGAACAGCGGCGCAATCAACAAACCTGCTACCGCGGCGAATACGGTGGAAACAGCAAACGCGATCGCCACCACCCGATTGACATTGATGCCCATCAACATCGCTGCGCGCGGGTTTTGCACGCACGCTTCCAGTACCTTGCCGAGTCGGGTGTAGCGCCGTACCAGATAGAGAGCAAGGGCAATTGCTGCCCCCGCCAGAGGAATCAGGAGCTGCAACGCACCGACGCTGCTGCCGAACAGTTCGACGTTGAGGTTGACCAGACTGCTCTCAAACTGACGAGGCTCTTTGCCAAAGGTAAACAGCGCCAGGTTGTCCACCAGAATGCCGCCTGCCACCGTTGCCATCAGCCAGGCCTGTGAGCCACGGCTGTGGAACGGCCGCACCAGCCAGCGCTCGATCACCAGGCCATACAGCGCACAGAGAATCAGCGTCAGTGGCAGGGCCAGCCACAACGACCAGTCCCAGGTGATGCAGAAGGTGTAACCCAGCACCGCGCCGACCATCATGGCGCTGCCCTGGGCAAAATTGACGGTGCGCGAGACGACGTAGGTCAGGTGAAAACCTAACGCCAGTAGCGCGTACATGCTGCCCAGGCCGAGGCCGGTGACAATGGCGGCGGTGAACATGGCGACTCCTTAAGGCTTCAACGGTACGATCTGGTCGTTGACGAAGTGCGTGAACAGATAGTCGTCCGGACCCAGTGCGTCGTGTTTCTGCACAGTGAACGGCTGCTTGTAGTGCTTGATCAGGCCGTCGTATTCGCTAATGGCGTAAAAGCCATCGCGCACGGCTTTGCCATCGGTGTTGCCTGCTTTTTCGATGGCCAGCGCAGCCAGATGCAGCGCGTCATAGGCGTTGGCGATGCCCACCGCAGGCGTCACGTCGGCCAGGGTTTTGATTTGTGGGTAAGCGGTTTTCAGCGCTGCGAGCAAAGCATCGCCTTTAGGGCTGTTGTGCTCGGTGAACACGTAGGTCTGGATGAAATGCACGCGGGAGGCATTCGGGCCAGCCAGTTCTCCGAAACGACCACCGGCCGGACCCCAGTGGGAAACCACCGGCACGTCCCAGCCCATGCGATCCAGCGATTTGACCACTTGCGCCGATGGGCCAACGTTACCGACCATCAGCAAGGTGTCGGCACCGGCGTTTTTCAGGCGGGTCAGTTGCGGTACTACGTCCAGATCGCTGTCCTGAATGCGCTCAACACCGGCGTTGGCCATGCCGCGTTTTTCCAAGGCGCGCTTGAAGCCGGCCTCGTTGGACTCGCCCCACGGATTGTTGATGAGGATCATGCCGGGCTTTTTCATGCCGTTATCGACGCCGTATTTCACCAGCGCTTCGTCTACCAGCTCGTCGACTGCCGAAACCCGGAACACGTAGTTATCAGCAGCGCCGTTTTCGGTGATCTTCGTACCGGCTGCCCAGATGCCCATGAACGGCACCTTCATCTGGTTGGCCAGTGGCACGATTGCAAGAGACACCGGCGTATCGAGACCACCAAACAATACGGTGACTTTTTCCCGCTGGACCAGCTCACGTGCCGCCAGCATGCCTTTGGACGGGTTGCTTTCGTCGTCGCGGCGTACCAGCTCCAGTTGACGACCCAAAACGCCGCCTTTGGCGTTTACTTCATTGATCGCCATGGTCAGGCCGCGGGTCAGGGCTTCGCCGGATTTGGCTGACTGCCCGGACAGGGCAGCCACCAGGCCAACCTTGATCGGCGGCTCAGCGGCTTGCGCGCCACCGAACATAGCCATATTGAGCGTGACTGCCGCAGCCACGGGAAACAGCAGACGTTGCAGGTTTGGAAGCCGGATGGCCATAGTGTGTTCTCCTGATTGCTAGCAGTTGCATATTTATTGCTAGCAAGTAGGATGCCAGTCATAGCGGCCTTCATAACGTCGGTTTTTATTTGAAATGCCCAGTATTTACGCGCCAAATTAAGGCGAGCTGCACCATGTAGAGGCGTTCAGGCTATTTACTTAACCCGTGAGTCAGGAGATTCAGTGATGTCGGAAAAAAACAGAGACGTACAGATTGTTAGCAATTTCCTTGAGGCATCCATGGCCCCGGATCCGGTTCGGGCCGCAACCTTCATGAGTGCTGACGTAAAGATTACCTTCACCGGCGGGCGTGTCATGCCCACTCCGCAGGCTATTACCGCGTTCAACGGCTCGCGCTATGCGTGGGTCAAGAAGGCCTTGGGCAATTTCGACTGGATGGATCGCGGTGATCACACTGTGGTGTATTCCAACGGCACGCTCTACGGCGAATGGCCGAATGGCAGCAGCTTTTCCGGCAATCGTTATCTGGACCGCTTTGAAGTGCGTGACGGCAAGATCACTCATATGGACGTCTGGAATGACAGCGCCGAGTGGTTGCTGGCGCCGGAGATTGCCAAGGCTTGATCGGCTGGATCAATCCGCAGTTGAAATGCGTTTCTGTTGGGGATGTTTTACCTGTAGACCAAAATCCTGTGGGACCGAATTCATTCGGGAAGACGGCATTTCTAAGCACGCAACTCCTGCGGATGTACCTGCCTCTTCGCGAATGAATTCGCTCCCACGGGAATTATGTTTGCAGGTGAACATAGAGTTTTCCATAAGGATCCTGCTTCCAACCACACTGGCCTTTCAGAAGAACGGCGCGGTATCGTGGCGTTTTACTCGTATTCGAGAGGCCGTGGTATGCGTTTTTCCCCGTTTGTTGAACGGATAGCCGGGCATGGCGCTGCCGCCTGGGACATTCACTTCGCCGCCTGGCAGGCTCATTGCCAAGGGGAAGATGTCATTATCCTCAGCATTGGCGATCCCGATTTCGCTACCCCGGATTTCATCACTGAAGCGGCGGTCGGCGCACTGAGAGCAGGGGATACCCATTACACCGAAATTCCCGGAAGGCCTGCGCTAAGGGAAGCTATCGCCGAGCGTTACGCCAAGCGTCTGGGACGGCCGGTAGAGGCCGCCAATGTGATCACCCTGGCCGGTGCGCAGAATGCTTTGTTCGCGAGCGCCCTTTGCCTGTTGCAAGCCGGTGATGAGGTCCTGGCTCTGGACCCGATGTATGTGACTTATGAGGCTACGCTCAGGGCAAGCGGCGCGACGCTGGTGCGCGTAAGTTGCGACGCCGATGCCGGTTTTCGTCCTGACATTGCCCGTATCAGCGCCGCCATTACCCCGCGCACCCGGGCCATTTTCCTCTCCAACCCGAACAACCCGACTGGCGTAGTGCTCAGTGCCAAGGAGCTGCAAGGGATTGCCGAACTGGCCATCGCCCATGATCTGTGGGTGGTCGTCGATGAGGTTTACGAAAGCCTTTGCTACCAACGGGAGCACGTCAGTCTGGCCAGCTTGCCGGGCATGGCCGAGCGTTGCGTGATCGTCGGCAGTTTGTCCAAATCCCACGCCATGACCGGTTGGCGAGTCGGCTGGATCATTGCCGATGCGCAGTTGGTCAGGCACGCAGAAAACCTGTCGTTGAGCATGCTTTACGGATTGCCCGGCTTCGTCATGGCGGGTGCGATGGCGGCGGTGCTTGCTCATGATGAAGTGACGTTGGGCATGCTCGATATCTATCAACGCAGACGCGATCTCGTGGTGTCTGGATTGAGTGATTGCCCGGGCATCGAAGTGCGCAGCCCGGATGCAGGGATGTTCGTCCTGCTCGACGTACGCGGCACCGGATTGAGCTCGCTGGACTTCGCCTGGCGACTGTTTCGGGAAGCGGGTGTGTCGGTGCTCGACGCAGCAGCCTTCGGTGAGCCTGCCCAGGGTTTTGTGCGGCTTTCATTTACCGTAAGCGATGAGCAACTGGCGCGAGCATGTGTGCGAATCAAGTCGTTCGTCAGCACGCTCGCCACGTCTCGAGAGGTATTTTTGTGAACCAATTTATTGCCCCGGTGGACCCGGCCAAGGCCTATCGCTTGCTCAACCACGGTCCGACAGTTCTGGTTTCGGCCCGGCACGAAGGGGTCGACAATGTCATGGCCGCTGCCTGGGCCTGCGCGCTGGATTTCATGCCGGCCAAACTCACTGTGGTGCTCGACAAAATTGCCAAGACCCGTGAGCTGGTTGAGCAAAGTGGAGTGTTCGTGATTCAGGTGCCAACCGCAGCGCAGCTGCAACTCACCCACGAGGTGGGCACGCGCAGTCTGTTCAACGAAGCGGACAAACTGCAGCGTTCAGGCGTGGAGTTGTTCCGCATCCCCGATCATGATCTGCCGTTCGTGGCCGGTTGCTCCGCCTGGCTGGCGTGTCGCCTGATACCCGAGCCGCACAATCAGTCGACCTATGATCTGTTCATCGGCGAAGTCATTGGTGCCTGGGCTGATACGCGAGTGTTCAAGGACGGGCACTGGAACTTTGAGACGGCCGACCCTGCGTGGCGCAGCTTGCACTACATCGCGGGTGGACACTTTTATGCGATTGGTGAAGCGCTGGATGTAGAGGCTGGCGACGAAAAGTGATGCGGGCGTCACGCCATTCTGAAAAACGAATGGCGTGATGTACAACGGTCCACGGCGACTGCCGGTTGTTACTTCTTCACGACGTGGCTGGTGGAAAGACTGGTGTAGGTGACCTTCCCGCCTTCAGTGGGGTAGCCGACGTTGTCCAGGGTGTACACCCCGGCCTTGAAGTAAAAGGCATAGCCATACCAGGCAGAGTTGAGAGTTGTCAGCGCCGCCACGTTATTGATCATCACGGTGAGTTTGCCAGTGGGCGCCATCTGAATCGAATAGGTGAAGGGCTTGTTCAGGGCCATGGGGGTGCTGTACATCACCGGGCTTTTAGCGTCGGCTGGCTTCACGCGATATTCGAGGTCTATGAAGCCGCCTTTGGCGGTATAGCGGTACACCATCTTCAGCAAAGGCGTCGGCGCATTTTTGGCGTGGATTTGCGCCACCACAATTTTGCCCGTCGACGGTACCTGATTGACCATCAGCGCACCGATCATGGTGTTGGTGCCGCTGTTATACAACCAGTTCATGGCGTTGCCATTGGAGAGGGTTTCGCGTAACTCCGTGCGAGGGTAGTCACTGGTGCCAGAGTGGGAGCCGGTCACCGGTGCCCACATCACAATGCCGTTGCTGCTGACTTTGAAGTAAGGACTGTTGAGGCTGCTGACACGTGCAGTCGCCACGGTGACGGCTGGCGTTTCAATGGGCAGGGTAAGGTTCCAGACACTGAGGTCGATCATGGGGCTCTCGCACGGGGGATGCGCCCGACCAGTCCCGGGACGCTGAGTGCTTTAACGGCAAGCCGGGCATTTGGTTGAGAGCCGTCTGGCTGCCGGCGAGTGGGCAGGCGACAGACGGCAAATGTCCCGTAGGCCCCATGTAATTCATGGAGCCGAATTTATTCAGGAAAGCGGTGTTAAAGGTGGACCGAGTCGCCTTTATCGCGGGCAAGCCCAGCTCCTATCAAACAAAATATAACTATCTGATTTGGAATGCTTTTTATTGTAGGAGTGAGCTTGCTCGCGATAGCTCCAGTACAGGCAATAAATTCATCGACTGACAGGCCGAATCGCGAGCAATGTGGATCGCCACCCCGGTCACTCCTACAGGGTCCGTGTTTGCTGCGCGACAGCGTGGTGTCAGGGACACCGGGGCGACTCCCACAGAATTACATCCATGCAGACAGGCATGTGGGGCAAAGGACTCTCAGCGGGTCTGCACCAGCTCCAGAATCACATTCCCGGCTGCTTGCGGCTCGATCAGCAGGCGCTGTGAACCCGCTAGATGCGGCACTTTGTTGCTTTCGATAATGGCTCGCGCCGCATCCAGGTTTTTAGTGTTGATGCGCAGCGCTATTGCATGGGGGCGTTGACTGGCCGCCTCAGGCAAGTTGACTCCGGCAAACTCGGTTTGCGCGGTGGTCAGGGACATGGCGCGTAGCAACCCGCAGCCAGTATCAGCTTCAAGCACATCGCCGTGGTAGCGAACTGCATCGCCGTACAACGCTTTCCACCGGGGTTCGAGCTGGGCAGGGTCCGCCAGGTAAGTCACCGCGAGGATGCCGTCAGCGCCGTTTGGGTGGTTTTGCCATCCTGGCACCCAGATCAATTCCGGGCGGTGCTGATGGCAAATGAAGTTGGAAGCATCCGGGTGCTCCTCATCAATGAACAGCCCCAACGACACGACGGCTTCGTCCGGACTGCCATCGGGCAGGGTCATTTTGCGCCGGAAATCGATACGGCCCTGACTGGCCAGCCCAGCGTTTGTCAGGCGTGCATAGTCCGCGTCTGCGTCTTTGCTGTGCAATGCCACCAGCGAGATGCCTTCTTCGCCGCGATCAAGAAATGTGCCCAACTGACGGCCGAAACAGAAGCCATCGACCGAGTTAGTGCCAAACTTCGAGGCATCATCCACTGCGATGATTTCGATGAAATTGCTCGGGAACATCACCAGCGTCGTGACCGTGCCCCACGGGTGATAACTGATCGGCGAGGATTCAAAGCCCATTTTTCGATACAGAGCCAGTGTCTGCGGATGGTCGCGTACGGTTACCAGCGGGTGGTCAATACCTTGAGTGGATTGGGCGGCTGCGGCCATGGTCATTGCTCCCGTTGAGTAAGTGTTTTCGAGGTCAGGGTGGCCAGCGACTGCGGTGCGCTACCGACAATTTTTGCCGGAGTGCCTGCAACGACAGCGCTCGCCGGTACGGGTTTGAGCACCACTGCGTTGGCCGCCACGATGGCTTTGGCACCAACTTCGATGTTGCCCAGTACGCTGGCGCCTGCGCAGATCAATGCGCCGCGGCGAATCTTCGGATGACGGTCACCGACTTCAGCCAGAGTGCTGCCCAGCGTCACGCCGTGCCAAAGGCTGACTTCATCTTCTACGACGGCGGTTTCGCCAATCACCAGACCAATCCCGTGATCAACAAACAGTGCTTTGCCCAGTCGCGCTGCCGGGTGGATATCGATGCTCCAGGTGTTGGCTGCCCAGTTCTGCAACAGCACTGCGCTCTGAATATCGCCATCGTTCCACAAGGCGTGGCCAATGCGGTAAGCCTGAACGGCCTGAATACCGCGGAATGTAAGGAAAGCGGTGAGGTGATCGGGACAAGCCGGGTTGACGATCACCAGGTGGTTGATGTCAGCCGCGGCGCTGGAGGCGATGTCAGGGTTAGCGCGGAGGATGTCCGTAAACCAGCCAGTCAGATCGGTGCTCCCAGCCTGCCCCTTGAGTTGCCGGGCCAGGTTTGCTGCCAGGGCGGTGGGGAAGGAGGGCTGCGACAGAATTCCGAACTGCACGTAATGACTCATTACGGGGTTACGCTCTGCGAGCTGATGAGCCTGTTCTTGCAGACGCTGCCAAAGGGAATCCATGACCTTCTCCTTTTTGGGGTGGGTCGAGTATGGGCAGGCAAAGGGGGCGCTATCAATCCTTGCAGGAAGGCAGCTTTGTTGCTTTTTTCGCAACGCAGGAGGGCGGTTGCTTGCGGTGCTGCTAATTGTCCGCAAGCTTGCTATTGCGCTGTTTAACCACGTACGGCCGGCTTTAGCCGGGAGAGCGGTCTGTTTGCCGAAGCAAATCATGCGACTGTGTTGACGCTCTCCCGGCTAAAGCCAGTCCTACAGGATGAACTGCCAGGTCCAGCCGTTTGAGTGGTGAGATTTCTGCCGGGCATCAGACCAGATACTTGTTGAACCACTCCAGGGTCCTGTCCCATGCGAGCTTCGCCGCCGCTTCGTCGTAGCGCGGAGTGGAGTCGTTGTGAAAGCCGTGGTTGGCACCGGGATAGACATATGCCTGATAGGTTTTGCCTGCGGCCTTCAATGCCTGTTCGTAGGCGGCTGCCCCTTCGTTGATGCGGGTGTCCAGTTCGCCATAGTGGATCAACAGCGGTGCCTTGATTCTTGGCACATCTTCGGCTTTGGCCTGACGTCCGTAAAACGGCACGGCGGCGGCCAGTTCGGGATAGGCAACCGCTGCTGCGTTGGCAACTCCACCGCCATAGCAGAAGCCGGTGATGCCGACTTTTCCGGTCGTTGCGTCGTGCTTCATCATCCACTCGATGGCGGCGAAGAAGTCGTTCATTAGCTTTTCCGGGTCGACGGTCTGTTGCAGTTCGCGGCCTTTGTCGTCGTTGCCGGGATAGCCACCGACTGACGTCAGACCGTCGGGGGCGAGGGCAATGAAGCCGGCTTTTGCCACTCGGCGGGCAACGTCTTCGATATAAGGGTTAAGCCCGCGATTCTCATGCGCCACAACCACGGCGGGCAACTTGCCGGTGACTTTTGCCGGACGTACCAGATAGCCGCGCACCTGACCGTGGCCCTTGGGCGAAGGATAGTTGACGTACTCGGCGACGATATCCGGGTCAGTGAACTCCACTTGCTGTGCCATCGCGTAGTTGGGGCTCAGCGAAGCAAGGACGGCACTGGCGGTCAGGCCAAAGACAGTGAAAGCTGCCGCGCGGTCAAGAAATTCGCGCCTGTTGATCTTGCCGTGGGCGTAGTAGTCGTACAGCTCAAGCAGTTCAGGGGAAAAATCTTTCGCGGTGAGACGTTCCATCTGTTCGCTCCTTCTTCGGTGAGTTGGCTGATTAAAGCAGTCTTTGCCATCGAGGCAAATGGGCCTCGCTGTATGTCTGGGGTATGATGGCGCCCCTTCGTACCGAGCATGCCGGTCCGGGGATGCCTTAAAATCTGGAGTCACCATCTCGATGTTCACCGTCACCCGCTTCGAAAGCCCGCCCCCCGAGTTGATCAAAAGCCAGATCATGCAGATGGTGGTCGATTACGTCACCGATATCAGCATGGTCAATATTGCGCCCAGTAATCCGCTCTACAGCCTTTATCAATATGGCGTCGGTTTCGAAGTTCATCTCTACATCGAGGCCATGGATGGATCCAAAGGGATTCCCGTTGAATTGATTGTCGCGCTGGATGCTGACGAACCGGACACGGTGATCGGCTTCTTGCTGTATTTGCCGGTCAAGGACGATCCCGAAGCCTGCGCGGTAGCGTTTATGGCCGTGCAGGCCAGCAAACGTCGCAATGGCGTGGCGCGCGCAATGCTGGCGCAGATGACCGAACGCTACCCACATGCCGAACTGGCCTGTCGCGCCGCCGCGGTTCCGCGTTTCGAAGCAATGGGTTTTCAGGTGTTGGCCGCTCGCGGTCCGCAGGTATTGATGAATACGCGGGATCACGGCATTGACGGTCTGGTGGCAGTACTGGATGTAGCGCCGATCTACAATTCGCTGGAGATTCGGCAAATTCATGCTTATTTACTTCAGCAGCACGGAAAGCGGCCGATGATAGAAGCCGAGAAGCAGCGTGATCGGCATCTGGATCAATTAACCCGGCAAGCCAAAGCACTGGTTGATGCGCGCCAGAGGCCCGCGTCGAACGAGACTATCGACTAAGCGCACACGCTAATATCGGTAAAAGTTCGCTCCGCAACCTGTATCCGATTACAATTACCGTTTGCGGTTCCCGATACACGTGTACATAGATGCTTTACCACGCATGACTTTTTGTTAAGCAAGTAGCAGATGTTGTTCCGTGAAAGACCTGGGTGCTGGTTGTAACGAGGTTGTCGGAGCCGTTTTGTTCTGACGATGTACCAAGAGATTCAATGTCACTCAGCAGCTGAAAACAATGGCAAACAAGAAGTCAGCTCAGGAGAGACAAGAGAGTGAGGTTGATAGCAGTGCATCAGCCTTGAATGTCCAGCCGTCGGTCCTGCCGATTGCCGCTGTTCACGATATGCCTGCAAGCATTCGTGGAACCGGTCATCAGATGCGTAGATTGACGGAGGGATGACGTTCTATCCTGGAAAAATCACAGTATGTTAAAAAAAGTGAACACAGCCCTCCTGGGCCTGGCGCTGTCGATGGGACTGACGCCTTTGCATGCAGAAGAAACCAAGAAAGTCGATGTGTTGCTGATCGGTGGCGGCATCATGAGCGCTACCCTTGGCACGTGGCTGAACGAGCTTGAGCCGACCTGGACCATGGAAATGGTCGAGCGTCTCGACAAAGTTGCCGAAGAAAGCTCCAACGGCTGGAACAACGCCGGTACCGGTCACTCTGCCCTGGCCGAGTCCAACTACACCCCGTACGGCAAAGACGGCAAGATCGAGATTGCCAAGGCAATCGAAATCAACGAAGCGTTTCAGGTCACCCGCCAGTTCATGGCGTGGCAGGTCAAGAATGGCGTCCTGAAAAACCCGCATTCGTTCATCAACTCGACTCCACACATGAGCTTCATGTGGGGCGACGATAACGTCAAGTTCCTGAAGGCCCGCTACGAAGCGCTGAAAACCAGCCCGTTGTTCGCTGGCATGCAGTACAGCGAAGATCAGGCTCAGATCAAGCAGTGGGTTCCACTGATGATGGAAGGGCGTGATCCAAACCAGAAAATCGCTGCTACCTGGACGCCACTGGGTACCGATGCGAACTGGGGCGAAGTCACTCGCCAATACGTTGCCAACCTGCAGACCAAGCCTGTCTTCGACCTGAAGTTGTCGAGCGAAGTCAACGAAATCACTCGCAACAAGGACGGCAGCTGGCACGTCGAGTACAAAAACCTGAAAGACGGTACTACCCACGGCACCGACGCGAAATTCGTGTTTGTCGGCGCTGGCGGCGGTGCGTTGAAGCTGCTGCAAATCGCTGACATCCCCGAGGCTCGCGAATACGGCGGCTTCCCGGTTGGCGGCTCGTTCCTGGTAACTGAAAACCAGGATCTGGCCATGCAGCACATGGCCAAGGCCTACGGTATCGCGTCGACTGGCGCGCCACCCATGTCCGTACCGCACCTGGACACCCGTGTTCTGGACGGCAAGCGCATGATTCTGTTTGGCCCGTTCGCTACCTTCTCCACCAAGTTCCTGAAGGAAGGTTCGTACCTTGACCTGCTGTCGACCACCACGACCCATAACGTGTGGCCGATGACCAAGGTTGGCGTCGAGCAGTATCCGCTGATCGAGTACCTCGCAGGCCAATTGATGATGTCGGATGACGACCGCTTCAACGCGCTGAAAGAGTACTTCCCGCACGCCAAGAAAGAAGACTGGCGCTTGTGGCAAGCCGGTCAGCGCGTTCAGATCATCAAGCGCGATGCCGAGAAAGGCGGTGTGTTGAAGCTGGGTACTGAGGTTGTTTTCTCTCAGGACCGTTCTATCGCTGGCCTGCTGGGCGCCTCCCCGGGTGCCTCGACTGCACCGCCGATCATGATCGACGTGCTGGAAAAAGCCTTCAAGGACAAGGTTGCTACTCCAGAGTGGCAAGCCAAGATGCGTCAGATCGTTCCGAGCTATGGCACCAAGCTCAACGGTTCACCTGAGCGCGTTCAGCAGTCGTGGGATTACACCGCTGAAGTCCTGCAACTGACCAAGCCACCGGTAATCGACCCTGCAGCTTACCCGGCTGCCAGCGCTGCACCGGCCAAGCCTGCGAAGCCACAGCCAAGCAATCCTGCTTCGGATATGGCTCTGTAACACGCTTATCGTCAGACGCACGGGGCTCATGTGGTCAGTAATGACCACTTGAAACCCGTACAAGAAACCCGGCCCTGCTTAAACGCAGCGCCGGGTTTCTGCGTTTCAGGTCGGTGAATATTTATAGGCGAGTGCTAAAGCCACTATTATTTATAGGTTTAAGGAGTTAATACCGCTGGCTTGAAAATCTCGTTTGCCTGTTTTGATAAATAAGCTATGTTGTAAGACGTCGTATAAGGCAACTCGGTCTTTTACGCGTTTTCCTCCATTACCAATAAACAATAACAAGGAATAGACATGAACAAGCGTTTCAAGCTGCTCGTTGCGTTTCTCTGCCTGTTCGGCGGTTACACGGCTACGGCTCATGCCTCGGATCAAGCCGATGTTGAAAAGGCTGTCGACAAATTGACTCAAGCAATGTGGCACAAGGATATTGCGCAACTGCAGGCACTGACTGCCGACAACCTCACTTATGGGCATTCCAGCGGCAACATTCAGGACAAGAAAGCCTTTATCGCAGATATCGAAACGGGCAAAAGCGCGTTCAACAGGCTTGAAATGCAGAAGCAGCAGATCACTTTGTCGGGTGATACCGCGCTGGTTCGCAACCACTTTTCCGCCGAGGCAGTGAACAGCGGCAAGGTTGTCCCGACTGAGATCGAAAACTTCCAGATCTGGCAGAAGCAGGACGGCAAGTGGCTGCTGATCGGGCGTCAGGCGTTCAAGTTCTGATGTGAGGGTAAGCACCGCTCTCATGACTGCACTGTCCGTTGGAGCGAGGCTTGCCCGCGAAGAACGATGACGCGATCTGCCTGACAGACCTCATCGAACGCTTCGCGGGCAAGCCTCGCTCCAACAGGGCAATTGGCTTCGTAGCCTGCGGCAACTTCTATAACGTTTGCGTGCTAGCCACAATTCGACTTGCTCCCCACACTGGACTCAGCCCACAGCTCATCCAGGTTACTGAATCCCCATTCCTTCGCTGACTCACGACCCACGATGCGATCCTGGCCCACAAGTGCGGCGAGGTTGAGGGTGGTGTGCGCGATGTGCTGATTGCTGTTGGCGCAGAAAAACACCCGGACCTTGGGCGTGAGCAACGATTTTTCATGCTGTTCGATCACTACACCAATCCGTCCGCTTTCCATGCGGACCAGTGCGCCGACCGGGTAAATGCCTACGCATTTGACGAAGGCCTGAAAGACCTTTTCGTCAAAATGTCCCTGCCACTGGGCCATGCGGTGGATGGCTTCAGCCGGGCCCCAGGCTTCTTTATAGGGGCGGTCCGAAGTTACCGCGTCATACACGTCACACACCGCGCCCATCCGTGCAAACAGGCTGATCTGGCTTCCCGCCAGCCTGTGTGGATAGCCGGTGCCGTCGATTTTTTCATGGTGATGCAGGCAAACGTCCATGACCCTGGGGCTGAAATGGTGGCTTTGCCTCAGCATATCGGCTCCCGACTGCGAGTGGCTGCGCATGGTTGCGAACTCCTCATCGCTAAGCGCGCCCGGCTTGTTGAGGATGGTCAGCGGGATCACGACCTTACCGACATCATGCATCAGGCCTGCGACACCCGCTTCGTGAACCAAAGCAGGCGGAAGTCCAAGCTGGCGGGCGAGGGCGACCATCAGTGCGCAGACTGCGACCGAATGCATGTAGGTGTATTCATCACAGGTCTTCAGTCGAGCAAGGCTGATCAAGGCATCGGGATGCCGGGACAGCGAGTCGGAGATTTCCTCGACCAGTTCGCTGACCTTCTCCATTTCAATGACCTGACCCATGCGTAAATCACTGAACATCTTCTCGACAGCCGCTCTGGAATGAGCACACAGCTTGAGGGATCGGGAAATTTCCTGATTCAGTGCAACACGATGGGGAACAGGTTTGTTGGCGATGTTTTGCAGGCAGGTCGGCAGTGCTGGATCTGATTGAACAGGCGCGGCGGGTACAGGGCTGACACCGCGGCTGTCATCGATCCAGAGCTCTGCGACTTTTGCGTCGAGGATGCGTTGCAGATCATGCTCATTCGAAAGCATGAATCCGTTTTTCCAGAATGACTGCTCTATCCCTGAGCCACAGAATTCGTGTACGTACATGCCGAGGCGTAGCTCGGCCACAGAGATATGTTTCAGCACGATAATGACTCGCTTTTTGTTATGGCTGAAGTTCGCAATCAGGCATTCGGAACTGATCGCGCTTTTCCCGCAGTTGCTATACCGAAAACCTCGCTACCAGACGATTAAGGCCTACGGCCAGTTGCGACAGCTCATTGCTGGCCAGTGAGGTCTGACTGGCTGCGGATGAGCTTTGTGAGGAAAGGTCGCGAATACTCATCAGGTTCTGGTCAACCGAACGGGCGACTTGCGCCTGCTGTTCTGACGCGGTGGCAATCAGCATATTCCTCTCGTTGATGTGGGAAATTGCTGCGGTAATCTCTTTGATTGCGACACCGGCTTCATGGGCGATCTGCAAGGTCGAGCCGGCTTCAAGCGTGCTTTGTTTCATGGACTGCACTGCCAGGGTCGAGTCTTTTTGAATGCCCTGGATCATCTGCTCGATTTCCCGGGTAGACGTTTGCGTTCTGTGGGCCAGTGCGCGGACTTCATCCGCCACCACGGCAAACCCGCGGCCTTGCTCGCCCGCCCGGGCGGCTTCGATAGCGGCGTTCAAGGCCAGCAGGTTGGTTTGTTCGGCGATGGAGCCAATCACGTCCAGTACTTTGGCGATGTGCTGTGCCTGGTTCGCCAGGCCTTCGACTTCAAGGCCGGTACGTTCGACTGTAGTACTGAGTTTTTCCAGCGAGGCGATGGTCTGGCTGACGCGCTCCTGCCCTGTCTGTGCCGAGCGTTCTGATGCCTGGGTTGACTGAGAGGCAGCGACCGCGTTGCGGGCGACTTCCTCGACGGCGGCAGTCATCTGGTTGACTGCGGTGGCCGCCTGCTCGGTTTCCATGCTTTGCCGTTGGATACCGGCATTGGACTCTTTGGTGATCGAGCTCATTTCTTCCGCCGCTGAGGCGAGTTGTCCCGAGGAGTCGGAGATATGCTGAATCGTCCCTTTGAGATTCGCCAGCATGGTCGCAGTAGCGGTCTGCAACTCGGTCATCTCATCCGCGCCGCTGATTTCAACCGTAGTGCGTAAATCGCCGTCGGCAATTTTCCGGGTGGTGATCAGCAGGGTTTGAATAGGCTGGGTAATACTTCGGGTAAAGGCCACGGCTACAACTACAGTAACGATGACGGCGATAACAATGAATATCATTGAGATATAACGGCCGCTGATAAAACTTTCATCCGCGATCGATCCGGATTGCTCCGCCCCTTTTTCGTTAACGCCAATCAGCTCTTCAATAGCGCTTTGCAGCGCCACAGCCTGAGGCTTGGAGGTGTCCTGGATGAATACCGCCATTTCCTGATAAGTGCGAGTTTTACTTAACTCCATCAATTCGTCGATTTTGCCCTGATAGGCACTGACGTTGGCCGAGACCTTATTGAACAGTTCTCGCTCGGCGGCGTCGCCGACCATAGGCGCATAGTCCTGTGTGGCTTTGCTCAAGTTGGCTTTGAGTTGATTGATTTTCTTGATCGACGCTTCGCCCAGGCGTGCGTCGTCCATGACAAATCGTCTGGCGTCCAGACGATACAGGAGCATCGCAGTCTCGATCCGACCAGCCTGTCTGACGCTGGGCAGCCAGTTTTTCTGAAGGTCGGAGGCGGAGTCGTGAATGTCATCCATCTTGAACAGCGAGGCGGCGCCAAGGCCGATCAAGAGAAGACAAATGATGCCGAAGCTGAACAGGGCTCTGGTGGTCAGTTTTATATTTCTTGTTTTCATACCGAGATACCTCGAATCGCCACGCTGCGATAGCTGAGATTCAACTGATCTATCTGCTGGCGACTTGATATCACTGTAGGCGCCAATGTGTGAAAAAACCATCACCTGTGTAGAAAAGTTTTGTTGTTTACACAGGTCTGGTTATTCAAGTCCATCGGCGTTTAAAACTGAAACTTTAAGGGCGTAAACAAGTGGTTATTTGACGCCATTAAACATCGGCTGAGTCCTTTTTGCTGCGCTTAACGTTGTAAAGCTAACTAATTAATAAAGAGTTATATTATATCTCTGCAGTTTCAGACATGTCCTTAAAGAGCAGCGCCTTCAATCCACCTTCGACCTCAGCGTCAGGGAACTCCGGTGGATTGTTTAGACGTTGTTCGAAACGCAGGTTTGGCGCTTCAACGGCGGTGTGGTCGATCAGGAAACTGGAGCCCAGGCTTGGTTCATTCATGCAGGCCAGCACCTGACCGCCCGGCACCAGCAGTTCGGGCATGCGTCGCAGTACTTTCTGGTAATCCTTGTCGAGCAGGAAGCTGCCGCGCTGGAAGGAGGGCGGGTCAATAATAACCAGGTTATAAGGCCCGGATTTTTTCACCTTGCCCCATGACTTGAACAGTTCGTGATCCAGAAAGCTGACTTTGCGCAAGTCGTGTTGATTGAGGCGGTGGTTCTCACGCCCGCGGGTGAGTGCGGCCCGGGACATGTCGAGATTGACCACTTGTTCGGCACCGCCTGCGATGGCCGCGACGGAAAAGCCACAGGTGTAGGCAAACAGATTCAGTATCCGTTTGCCCTGCGCGTTGGCACGCACCCAGTCGCGCCCGTAACGCATGTCCAGAAACAGGCCGCAGTTCTGCTTCCTGCCCAGATCCACTTTGAAGTGCAGGCCGCTTTCAGTGATCTGCCATTCTTCCACCCGCTCACCCAGCAGCCACTCGGTGGTGCTTTCCGGCAAGTAGCGGTGTTGCAGCAATAAGGTATGTGCCTGGCTGTTCATCCATTGCGGGGTGCGGGTCAGTTCCAGCAGCAGACGGGTCAGCGCTTCAAGCTCGGTCTTTGCGGGCTCGCGGAACAGTGAGACTAGCACCACGCCTTGCATCCAGTCGACCGTCACCTGCTCAAGTCCCGGCCAGACGCGGCCTCGGCCATGAAACAGACGGCGGGTCTCATCGGGCGCGGTTTGCAGGGCATCCAGCAGGTGCTGGTTCAGGATAGCGAGTGCTTCTGGGGTCATGACGGCAATCAGTGGCGAAAGGGCGCGACATGTTAAACGTTATCGACGCCGGACGCGCAGCGACGTCACCCCGGATGACTGATCACGTACAGGCAGATCGACAGCGTCACGAGCGAACCGAGAGTCGACACCAGAATCGTGCTCGATACCAGTGACGCTTCGCGCTTGTAGTACTCAGCCAGCATGAATGGGCCGGTGCCGGTGGGCAGTGCGCTGAGCAGCAGGGCGGCATTGGCCCATAGCAGCGGCACATCGAATACATGAAACACCAGCACCCAGGTCAGCAGCGGGTGGCCGATGAGCTTGATCAGGACCAGCAGCGACGTTCCTTCACGTGTGCCTTGCTGTTTTTCGGCGAGGAACAAACCAAGCGCGACCAGTGCGCAGGGGCTGGTCGCCGCAGCCAGGAGGCTGAGCAGCTTTTCCAGTGCGCCGGGCAAGGGCGCGCCGCTGCTGGCCCATAACGCGCCGAGGATCGGAGACACCACTAGAGGGTTTTTCGCCAGCGCCAGAAACACTTTCAAGGCAATGCGGTGCGGCTTGCGCTCGGTTTGCAGCCCGACTTCCACACAGACCAGCGCCAGGCCAAATAACACGCAGACCACCAGAAGTGCACCGACCAGCGCCGGTTGCAGCCCTTCCTGGCCGAGCACCATCACGCACAGCGGGATACCGATATAGCCCGCATTGGCGTAAGACCCGCCGAGTGCGTCGATGCTCGCATCGGCCAGATGGGTGCCTTTCTTCCAGCGCAGCAGGAGGGTAATGACGAATACCGACAAGGTGCTCAACGTAAAGCCGATGACGAAGCCCGGATGCCAGATCTGCTCCCAGGTCGATGTTGCCGTAACGCTGAAGAGCAACGCCGGTAAACACAGCCAGACCACCATCCGGTTGATTTCCGACGCAGCGTTCGGACCAAGGCGGTTCGTGCGTCGGCAGATGAACCCCAGCAGGATCAGGGCGAAAATCGGTAGCAATATATTGAGAACAGCAAACATTCAGGCCCGTCCGTTGCGCGCAAACAGGCGGGCAAGGTTAAGCACGAAAATCGTTAGCGTCCAATCTATTTTCCTGCGTGCCCGGGCCGTCCATCTGCTCGCTGTCCGCAGTAAGCAGATCGTCACAATCGGGCTTTAGCCTTTAAGTCCGCACATTGCGCTGGTCCAGGTGCTTGTCTGACGGACCGCAATGGTCTCCATTCGAAGCGAGTGCCCGCCATGACAATCATAGAAACCGACTTCAACGTATTGGATGAGCAGCAAATACGAGCTGCGCTAAAGCGTCTGTCTTTTTTGCGAGTCAAGATGGAGGCCGCTGCCCGGACGCCCATCGAAAGCATGCAAGTGCACCCCGATTATCTGGACAGTGCTCGCAACTTACTGGGCTACCTCGCGTTGCGCCGCCATGATATTCGTCCTCTGCAACAGCAGTTGTCCGGGCTTGGCCTTTCTTCCCTGGGACGCTGTGAAGCCAATGCGCTCGCATCGGTAGACAGGGTCATTGATGTCCTGAAGCGCTTGCTGCCCGGCGCTGAGCTTGAAGAAAGCTCCGGCAGTTTGGTGAACCGGGCAGGGGAAGAACTTCTTATCCAGCATGCTAACCAATTGTTTGGCGGCCCAGCGCCAGAGCGCGGCGTACGCATCATGGTGACCATGCCTCAAGAGGCCGCGAGCAATCCTTCCATGGTCCGTGAACTGGTGCAGGCAGGCATGGATTGTCAACGCATCAACTGCGCTCACGATGACCCGGCGACCTGGCTGAAAATGATTGAGCATGGTCGCAGCGCCGCTGCCAAGGTCGGCAGAACCTGCCAGGTGATGATGGACCTTGCGGGGCCGAAGTTGCGCACGGGGCAGATACAGCCGGGCCCGGCAGTGTTGAAAATCCGCCCGCAACGCGATGATTTCGGACGCATCGTGACCGCCGCTCAAGTCTGGCTTGCCGAAGAGCCGGAGGCCTTTTCAGACGATGACTATTGTTTGCAGATGCCGGGAAAATGGTTAAAGCAGTTGCAGGTCGGTGATGAGCTTGCGTTCAGGGACGCAAGAGATTCAAGTCGTTCACTGTCGATCGTTGAAGTCACCGGACAAGGCTGTCGGGCGGAGTTGCGTAAGACGGCCTACATGATTCCCGGCATAGAGCTGCACTTGAAAAAGCATCGGGGTCGCCCGAAATCAGAACGCATTACCGGCGTGCCGCCTCGGGAACAAAGCATTGTCCTCAACGAGGGCGATGCTTTACTGCTGAGCGCTGACGCCAGTCATGGTCATCCCGCAGTCCGCGACAGCAGTGGCAAGGTCCTGACCCCCGCGCGTATCGGCTGCACGTTGCCTGAGGTGTTCAAGGATCTGCGCGCCAACGAACCGGTATGGTTTGACGATGGCAAAATCGGTGGGCGTATCCAGTCAGTGCAGGCCGACGTCGTTACCGTCCGTATTACCCATGCGCCGGGCGGAGCCAAACTGAAAAGCGACAAGGGCATCAATCTGCCCGACAGCGAGCTGCAACTTGACGCGTTGTCGCCCGAGGACCTGGAGGCACTTGCGTTCGCCGCCCAGCATGCGGACGTGGTGGAGTTGTCGTTCGTTAACAGTCCTGAGGACGTCAAATCACTTCTGGCGCATTTGAAGCACCTCAACGCCGAGCATCTTGGCGTCGTGTTGAAAATCGAGACACGACGCGGATTCGAGAGCCTGGCGGCGTTACTGCTGGCGGGCATGCAGAATCCGCGACTGGGAGTGATGATTGCCCGGGGAGATCTGGCGGTAGAAAACGGTTTCGAACGAACCGCGGAGCTGCAGGAAGAGATCCTGTGTATTTGCGAGGCAGCCCATGTCCCTGTGATCTGGGCGACTCAAGTGCTGGATACGCTCGCCAAAACCGGCGCTGCAACCCGTGCCGAAATTACCGACGCAGCGATGGGGGTGCGAGCTGAATGTGTGATGCTCAACAAAGGTCCGCATATCCTGGAGGCCATGGGGACGCTGGACGACTTGTTGGTGCGTATGCAGGGCCATCGGAGCAAAAAACGCGACCTGTTGCGCAAGCTGAGTGTCGCTGAGTTGAACGCCTGAGCCAACCGAGCGCCCGGACTCTGGTTCCAGGCGCTCGTCGGGCTGTGTTAATAAATTTGCGGGATGATCAGGTCACTCGGCGTCGGCACGCGGCTGTAATCCTCACGGCGCTGACGCTCTGGCAGTTCAATCGCCGGTTGCTCGACTTCTTCGTAGGGCATCTGGCCCAGCAAGTGGTGGATGCAGTTCAGGCGCGCGGTCTTCTTGTCATCTGCCTGCACCACCCACCACGGCGCTTCGGCGATGTGAGTACGCTCCAGCATGATTTCCTTGGCCTTGGTGTAGTCCTCCCAGCGACGACGGGATTCCAGATCCATGGGGCTGAGCTTCCATTGCTTGAGCGGATCATGGATGCGGCTGAGAAAGCGCAAGTGCTGTTCCTGATCGGAGATCGAAAACCAGTATTTGATTAACTGAATGCCAGAGCGGGCGAGCATGCGCTCGAACTCGGGCACGGTACGGAAAAACTCCTCGTACTGATCGTCGTCGCAAAAGCCCATGACCTTTTCCACGCCCGCGCGGTTATACCAACTGCGGTCGAACAGGACGATCTCACCGGCCGCGGGCAGGTGTGAAACGTAGCGCTGGAAATACCATTGAGTGCGTTCACGGTCGTTGGGCGCAGGCAGTGCAGCGACACGACAGACCCGCGGGTTGAGGCGTTGGGTGATGCGCTTGATCACGCCGCCTTTACCGGCTGCATCGCGACCCTCGAAAAGGATCACGACTTTGTGCCCGGTTTTCACCACCCAGCTTTGCAGTTTGACGAGCTCGCCCTGAAGGCGAAACAGTTCGCTGAAATAAAGGCGGCGGGCCTGTTTTTCATCGCTGTCGCTGATATCGTTTTCAAACAGTTTGTCGAGGCTGTACTCGTCTTCTGCCAGCTCGAGCTCCAGCTCTTCATCATTATGATCAAGCAGCTCGCGATGAATACGCCGCGCGATATTTTCGTGCTCAGGAGACATGTCGGGCACTCATCTGTAGGAAAAGTCCTCAGATAGTAATCAGCCCATATGACGAAAAGGTGACGGTTTGAAGGCTCAGCGTGGTATGTAGCGACGCTGCCAGCGATAGGGGATAAACAGGGTCAATATCCCCAGCACTGCGGCAAATGCGCCGCTGATCAACAGCGCATTGGGTCCCAGCCGGTTTTCCAGCAGTGCGCCGATAATTGCCCCTATGAACATGCCGGCCCAAGGGACCAACTGTATGCGCCAGCCATCACGGCGCTCGCCAAGCATCCAGCGTCCCAGACCGCGCCCGAATCGGGAAAGTGCTCCCGTCACATATGTCAGCCCCACCGGCAGGCCGTTGACCTGTTCAACGGCGGCATTGAGCATGCCCATGGCCAGAATCGCCGCCACGACGGTAATAATCTGCGAAGCCATTGGCCAGGCTGCGGCAGCGCACAGCAGCATACCGATACTTAATAACAAGGGCAGGGCGCGTCGGCCACTTACCCGGGCAACGATCACCCCCAGCGCATTGCCGATTACGAAGGTGATGATTGCCAACAGCAGGCGAGAGGTGGTGTTCAGGTCACCATCGCTGATCGCCACCGCCAGACGGGTGGTATTGCCGCTCATGAAGGAAACGAAGTCGCCCGTCGCCATGAACCCGATGGCATCGGTCATGCCTGCCAGAACCGAAAGGCTTGCCGCCAACCCCATACCCACACGCCCGCGCAATTTCTGCATGTGCAGATGCTTCAAACTAGCGCTGGCATTGGCGGTGGAAGGCAGCATCGCAGGTCCTTGCATTGATCACTGATTCAGACGCGAACATTGCAACGCTTGATTAAAGAGCCTTGGCGCGAACGATCCGTTTGGCCTTGATCTCGTCGGCGTAGGCTTTGAGCTGATCGGCATCTCCATACAGCCGGTTGACCAATTGCAGAATGGCCGTGACGTCGACATCAGTCATTTGTTCGGCGAGCTTGAGTATTTCATTGGCAGTGCTTTCAAGGTTCTCGGCAGTTCCCTTGAGGTGACGCTTGAGTTCCTGGGTCGGCTTGTTGAGGGCCATGATGTTTCCTTCTTATAAGTACCGCGATTTCTATGCGGTGGAGCATCGCTTTTTCTGGGGGAACAAGCAATCAGACCTGATGATGAGCGTTGTAGAAGTGGCCCCAGTGTGCATGACACCGCGCTGTCTCGCGGCAAACCAACGACCTGTAGGAGCTGCCGAAGGCTGCGATAGCGGTGTATCAGGAGAAATACTTCGCAGCCTTCGGCAGCTCCTGCAGAAAATGCATTTCAATCCAGTAATTTGCATGTTGTTTGATGAGAGAGGGCGGAACGCATAAGGCATGGTTGCCTGGATGCTGACGCACGAAGTACTCCACCTATCTGCAGGGCTGGCTTTCGCCCGGGAGATGCCGGCCTCGTCAGGTTTCAGCATTCAAACTGTGCAATGCGCATATGCCCATGTGAAATGAAACCAGATTGTGGGAGCTGAGCATGCTCGCGATAAGGCTGGACGCAATTCACTTCGGATCGTATCCAGCCTTATCGCGAGCAAGCTCGGCTCCCACAGGTCCTGCGTCTTGATCAATCATCCCGAGTCAAAACTTCCATCAATTCGATCTCAAAATGCAAATCAGCCCCCGGCTTGATATGCGCGCCCATCTGCCGGTCGCCGTAGGCCAGATGTGCAGGCACAAACAGGGCGCGGATGCCGCCGACTTTCATGCCCATAAGGCCCTGATCCCAGCCCTTGATCACGCGCCCGGTACCGATCACGCACTGGAAAGGCTTGCCGCGTTCATGGGATGAGTCGAATACGGTGCCGTCTTCCAGTTTGCCGGTGTATTGGGTGGTGATCAGCGCGCCTTTGACGACTTCCTTGCCGTCACCGGTGCGGATGTCTGTGATCAGCAATTCGTTGCTCATGGTGCTTTCTCTAATAAGGCGACAAAGGCGGCTTTTTCTCAGGAAAGCGTCGGTGGCGCAAGGGGTTTGATGAGTCGATCGACTTTGAATGCCACCCCTCTAAAGCACGGTTGACTGTAGGAGCGCGCTTGCCCGCGATTCGATTTTAGAGTCGACAGATTTTTCATTCGTGGCAAGAGCATCGCGGGCAAGCGCGCTCCTACAGTCGACTTTGGTTGCAACTCGATAGCGCGGAGTTGGCAAGGCCGGGTAATCTCCTGTGCTATTCCGTACTTTCCCGAATCAGAAAGGAGCAACAGAATGACCACTAACACCGCTTCAAAAGTCGCACTTGTCACGGGCGCAGGCAGTGGCATTGGTCGTGCTGTTGCGTTGGGCTTGCTGGAGGATGGCTACCGCCTGGTGCTGGCGGGACGTCGTCAGGAGCCTCTGGATGAGTTGGCGGCGGTTATTGGCGAGGCGGGTGGCGAGGCCATTGCAGTGTCCACTGATGTCCGCGATCCGGCGAGTGTCGATGCGCTGTTTGCGAAGATTGAAGACGCTTATGGTCGTCTGGATGTTTTGTTCAATAACGCCGGCGTTGGCGCCCCGGCCGTTCCGGTGGACGAACTGGACGTCGAGAAGTGGCTGAACGTGATCAACACCAACGTGACTGGAGTATTTCTCTGCGGTCGCGCCGCGTTTGGGCTGATGCGCAGGCAGGTACCGCAGGGTGGACGGATCATCAATAACGGGTCGATTTCCGCCCACACGCCGCGGCCGTTCAGTTCACCTTACACCGCGAGCAAGCATGCCGTGCTTGGGTTGACCAAGACGTTTGCCCTGGACGGGCGTGAGTTCAACATTGCCTGCGGTCAGATCGATATCGGCAATGCTTTGACCGAGCTCGCGGCACGCATGACCACCGGGGTGCGGCAAGCCAATGGGCAGACCGCGGTAGAGCCGATGATGGATGTCAAAGAGGTCGCCAATGCGGTGCGCTATATGGCGAGCCTGCCGCTGTCGACCAACGTGCTGAACATGACCGTTATGGCCACTAACATGCCGTTCGTTGGTCGCGGCTAGATCAAAGGTTTAGTTCATGTTCTGGCTGGCAACGACCATGGCCTGGGCGATGTTGTTTTTTTCGGCTTCGGTGAAACCGTCCCAGACGTGGACCTTGGCGTAGTAGCCCAGGCCAGCCAGCGAATAAAGGCTCAGGGTGAACACGATGAAAATGGTCACGAACGTCCAGCGGCCGCCGTCACTCTCTTCACGGGACGAGAAGTTCTCGGTGTAGGTGTCGTTACCGTTACGTGATACGGCATTGGACGCCAGGCGTTTGAACCATTGGAGCAGGTAGATGATGACGAGTCGCAGCATGGGATTAGCCTCAAGTTTAAAAGTGTGCAGTAGGGCGCCCAGTGGGCTGACCCGAAATCGTCGTTTGCGCTCAGGGCGCGCTCGGCCACAAATGCCGAAAACGAAAAAAGCCCGTCTATGACGGGCTTTTCTTTTTATAAATCTGGTCAAGTCGCCGGGCTTCCAAGTCGACGACTGTTGATGTCGTTGAGGTTCGATTCCGCGTCCGCTTGCCGGTATTGCAACATTTTAGAACAATTGGTTTTCTCCATCTAGGACCGTTCGGCGGTTGTCAGACAACTGGTTGAATTTCTGATGTGGCATTTTGTCGCGCAGTCGCGCATTGAAAGGCAAATGGCTGTCCTGCATCGATTACGAACTATTTAGCCAGCAGCTGCGCGTAACGTTGCAAATCCACGTTGCCGCCACTGATCAGGATCCCGACTTTCTGTCCTTTGAGCTGGTCCTTGATCTGCAGTGCGGCGGCGAAGCTCAGGCAGCCCGTTGGTTCGACGACCATCTTCGTTCGTTCGGCATAGAAGCGCATGGCGTCGATGAGTTGCGCGTCAGACACGGTGAGAATGTCGTCCACGTCACGGCGAATGATCGGGAAGGTGTGGTTACCCAGGTACTGGGTTTGTGCGCCATCAGCGATGGTGTGCGGAACAGCGATACGGACGATTTCGCCCGAGCGAAAGGAGCGCTGCCCATCGTTGCCCGCTTCAGGTTCGACGCCATACAGCTTGCAAGCGGGCGACAGGGCACGGGTTGAAAGTGCTGAACCCGCAAGCAATCCACCGCCGCCCAGGCAGACCAGTAACGTATCCAGCGGTCCGACTTCTTCGAACAGTTCTTTGGCGGCCGTACCTTGTCCGGCTATCACGTCGGGGTGGTCGTAGGGAGGAATCAGGGTCATGCCCAGGCGCTCGGAATGTTCGCGGCCGATGGCTTCGCGATCTTCGGTCTGACGGTTGTAGATCACCACGTTTGCGCCATATTCGCGTGTCGCCGCAATCTTCGCAGGTGGCGCGTCGTGAGGCATGACGATGGTAGCGGGGATGCCCAGGAGACGGGCGGCGAGGGCGATACCCTGCGCGTGATTCCCTGAAGAGAATGCCACCACGCCATGTTTACGCTGCTGCTCGTCAAATTTCGCCAGGGCGTTGAAGGCACCGCGAAACTTGAATGCACCGACCCGCTGCAGGTTCTCGCATTTGAAAAATATCTGGGCGTCGAACAGGCTGTCGACGGTGCGCGAGGTGATTACCGGCGTGCGATTGGCTTGGCCTACAAGACGCTGGGCAGCGGCTTCCACGTCTTGATAGGTGGGGAGTGTCAGAGTGTTCGTGTTCACGATGATAGTCACCTTCTCAACTGAAAATATCAGGCCGCTACGGCCATGGCTTCAACTTCCACGGCGCAGCCGTAGTGCAATTGTGCGACGCCCGCGACGGCTCTTGCGGGACGGTGATCCCCCAGCCATTGGCTGTAGAGTTGATTGAATAGCGGCCACTGCCCAATGTCAGTGACATACACCCGCACCTGCACCAACTGCTCTCTGCTGATGCCAGCAGTCTGAAGACAGCTGTCCAGATTGAGCAGCACTTGTCGGGTCTGATCTTCAAACGAAGCATTGGCCAGATGTGCACCGTCGGCAGTGATGGGTAACTGGCCGCTGATCATCACGAAGCCATTGGCGATGGACAGGTGCGAGTAGTGCCCGGCAGGTGGACTGATGGTTGTGCTGTTCTTGCAGAGAATGGGGTCGGGCATGGGGTTCTCTCGTTGAAATTCAAATTTCAGAAGCGGCAGTGGGCCTACTTCAGGTAGCTGTAAGCGGCAGCCCGGGAGACCCCCAGGTGTTGCGCGACCACGTCCATGGATTTGCGCACTTCCAGTGCGCCCGATGCTTTCAGCTCTCGAAGCAAGATGCGGCGTTCATCGGCCTTGAGCGAGCGGGGCGTGCTTGCCGAGCGACCCGCGAACTCATCAATCCGTTTGCGAATACTGTGTGCGCTATCCACTTCCAGTGACTCATCCACCGCGCAATCCACTCGGGTGAATTGAGCCATGGCCGTTTGCACGCCCTGGAAAAGAGTCAGATCAACGTTCATGCACAGCGCCGCGACGTATTGCCCATCGACGTTGCGGATACCGATCGAGGTGCTTTTGGCCTGACGTCCATCGGGGAACCGGTTGGCGTAATTGGCGATGACTTGCGGATAGGCCGGGTCGGCGATTCGCGCGAGGCCCAGCTCGGTAGCCGGGTCACCAACAGAGCGACCTGACAGACTGTTGTGGATGGCGTAAATGGCGTGATCGGGAGATTGAAGGTCATGCACCACCACTTCGCAAAACGGCCCGAAGGTCTCGCCCAGGCCTTGAGCAACGTGTTTGAGTTGTTCGAGCAGGTTGCGGGTTTCTGCAGAAGAGTCGGACATGTGGATGGGTATCTGGATAAATGTTTAAGACAAAATATCCAGTAATTGACGTTTAGTAAAGGTCACTGGTGCTATGACCTGTGCAGGAGCGGCCGAAGTGTTACTGATAACACGGATGTGTAGGAGCGAGGCTTGCCCGCGAACCAGACGACTCGGTAGGCCAGACGAACCGCATTATCGCTCTTCGCGGGCAAGCCTCGCTCCAACAGACTTGTTTGCCGCAAACAGCGCTGTGTCAAAAACTCCGGGCCATCTCTACAGGAAATTTGCATGTATCCCGCTATGAGCTCAACGCCAGGGATGCTGCGGACTATCAATCGGCCTTACGCCATGTTGCCTGAACAATGCGCCGTACCCGTCCACCAGAAACTGGCCACTGCGCTGCAGCCAGTCTTCACGACGCTCTGCGTAAACCCGGGGCAGGTAATACCAGGGCAAGCCCGGAAGATCGTGATGAATCAGATGCAGGTTCAGGTTCAGAAACAACCAGCGCCACGGCCAGCCCGCTTCATTGATGACCGAGCGATGTTGCGGCGATGCGGCAGGGCGGTGCTCATAGAACGAGCGGACCATGGATAACGCCAGAGCCAGTACGCTGGCCAGCAGGTATTCGAAGATGCCGATTCCGCCTTGTACCTGAACAAACCACAACACTGCCACCACGCAGGCACCGTGAGTCAGCCACATCAGCCAGGCTTGCAACACGCCTTGCCGTAGCCTTCGCAGTTCTACTGACAGCAGGCCAACCAGCGCAATCGCCGGGCCGACCAGCAATCGGCCATAAAGAGTTTTGTTCAACCAGTGCAGGCTGCGCGACACGATGCTATTTCGCTGCCAATGCTGTTCGCTCAGGTAGCGGCTCTCGGGATCATGATGTGGCAGGGTCAGCTCTTCGTCGCGGTGATGCAGCAGATGGCTGTCGCGATACAGCGTGTAGGGATACCAGATCGCGAGCGGCGCGTAGCCTAGTAGCTTGTTCACTGACCGCCAGCGGGTCGGATGGCCGTGGAGTAATTCGTGCTGCACCGACATCCAGAACGAGATGACCGGCACCAGCAACATCAAGGTCAATCCGCGGCCCAGTAGTGCCGAGTATTGGATCAGGCTGAACCAGGCCGCGTAAGTCCCGATCAGCAATAACCAGGTTGGCCAGTCGGTGCGGGCGGTCCAGGTTTTGCGCAGTTGGGCGATGCGCTGTTGGTGCGTGGCGTCGAGGTAGTTGGGCATGCGCATCACCGGCAGATAGGCATTAAGGCAAGTGGCCTGAAGCTGCACCTTAGCAATTCCGGTTATGCGTGAATAATCACATTTAGCAGTGTTTATATAATCTATTGGACTAAGCGTGGGTGCAAAAATGGGGGCAACCCAGGCCCCCATTCTTCAGTTACCTGATCATTCAGTTACTTGCCGAATAACCGCTCATGTACCCAGCCGTTATTGGTCAGGATCATGCCGCGGGTTTCTTTGATCGGCGTTTTTTCAGCGGCGACTATTGCAGGCAAGTCCCGGATGGCAGCTTGCACGGACTCTTCGTACGCCCATTTCGGCAAGTCGCTGGTCTTGTAGCTGTACGTCACGCGTGAAACCTTCTGGCCCATCATGTCGCCAGGCTCACTGAACTGGTCGACGCTGACGATTTTGGCTTTGCCAACACACAGGGCGCCAACAGTGGTCCCGTTCATAAGTTTCCGGGCGTCATTCTTGTAGAACTTTCGACCTTCATCGGTAAGGTCGAAGGCATAGCGGATATCGGTGCGAGCAGGTTGAGCAAAGCTCTTCGGGATCTCTTTACGAGATAGCTCAGTTTCTTTAACTACCCCCACTTGAGCCAAGGTATGCAAGACCTTGTCTGTACCGCTGTAGTCGAACTCCTGACTCTCGGTAGGAAAGTTAGCGGCCACCAGACATCTCGGATACAGAGTGTCGAGGTAAGCTTGTGCAGCTTTTTCGAAATTTTCTTCACTGGCCTTTTTCGGGTCGGAGCAGCCCGCGAGCACGGTGAGCAAAACGGCCAGCGATAAAATCTTCCTGTCTTTCATGTTGCGTCCTTGATTACGGGGGGAAGTTTCAGCCAATGAAATACGTCATTAATCTGAACCCAATCAAGACCTGTGAACGGGGCGGAAGTTTCCGGGTATCTAATGGCATCTGTTGATTTTGTAGAATGCCTCGACCTATACGAAATCACTCCAGCCAATAGATAAAACGGCAAAAGACCTAAGGTTATGCCGCAGAGGAATTTGGCTTTTTTCATTGTCTTGTTCACATTGTGCGCACACGACGAATTTGAAGGTCCGGTAGCACGCAGCGCGTGATAAGGCGAAATACATGACAACACTCTCCGTGACACCCGCAGACGGTTTGCTGGACGAGCCTCGACGCATCTCCATAAAAGGTCTGGAGCCCTCGCAAAAGGTTGAGCTTTCCACGCGCACCTTGCGTGGCAACGGGCAGTATTGGGTCAGCTCTGCGACGTATATCGCCGATGCATCCGGGCAGGTTGATCTGGAACGCGACGCGCCTGTATCCGGCAGCTATGAAGGCGTCTCTGCGTCAGGCCTGCTCTGGAGTCAGCGACCAGAAGCGTCTAGTGCTGCTGATGTTTTTCCAGACGACGTGCTGCAACCCTTGGTGACTCAAGTATCCCTTGAGGGGAGTGAGCAATCCGTCACCTTGATTCAGCGACTCGCATCTGGAGGCGTAACTCGCCGTGAGGTTCGCGAGGACGGTCTGGTCGGAACCCTGTTCACGCCGCCTGGCGTCGGGCCGCATCCCGCTGTGATTGTGCTCAACGGTTCAGGGGGCGGGATCAACGAACCCCGAGCCGCGCTTTATGCCTCGCGAGGTTACGCCGCGTTGGCGCTGGGCTATTTCAAGGCACCGGGCTTATCGCCTTACATTTCAAATACGCCCTTGGAGTACTTCGTCGCGGGCTTGGCCTGGGTGCGACGTGAGGTTCGGCCTGCCCATGATTTCGTTGCGCTGAGCGGGCAGTCTCGGGGCGGTGAGTTGGTGTTGCTGCTGGGCAGTATGTTTCCTGAGGCGGTGTCGGCGGTCATCGGTTATGTGCCAAGCGCCCTGGTGCATGGTGGGCAAGCGGCGGCTGATCCGGCAGTAGGCCGGGACGGACCGGCATGGCTCTATCGGGGACAGCCACTGGTGCACCTCTGGAACAACAATAAAACCGCTTCATGGGCGGCCAGGGATGCCGGTTTGCGTAATGCCGAATCCATCAGCACAGCGCTGCTGGATCACGATGCCGTGCGCCGGGTCGCCATCGAGGTAGAGAAAATTCGTGGGCCCGTCCTGTTGCTGTCTGCGGGGGATGATGCGGCCTGGCCTTCAGCGCTTTTTTCCAGAATGGCGTACTCGCGGCTGAAAGAGGCGGGACATCCATGGCCCGTGCAACACCTGAGTTTTGAACACGCTGGCCATACGATTCTGTTGCCGAACATACCGTCCACCTACAGCGTTGACGGCACGCCTGCGGCCAACGCTGAAGCCAATGAACAATCGTGGCTGGCGGTGAAGGCGTTTCTCGACGATGCGGTCAACGCTCGTGCTGCAGAGGGGGCTTGATCAGATCTTGATGGGTTGTGGCGCCTTGACCGTGGTCCGGCGCCCGAGTACCACCGTGCCTACGACTCCTGCAGCAAATACCCAGGTCAACGGGTCAATGTGCTCACCAAACCACAGCGCAGAAAAGGCGATGGTAAAGAAAATCTGCAGCAACTGAACTTGCCCGACGCGTGCAATGCCGCCCATGGCCAGCCCGGCATACCAGGCGAAGAAGCCGATGAATTGCGAGAACAGCGTGACGTAGCCGAACGCCCATAACGTCGGGGCGCTGATTGCTCCTTGATGCTGTGATGCCAGGTAAAGCACCGGCCCCAGCAGCAAAGGGAAGGCCAGCACCAATGCCCAGCAGATGACTTGCCATCCGCCCATTTCCCTGGCCAGACGTCCACCTTCGGCATAACCCAGACCGCCCAGTGCGATGGCCGCCAGCATTAGCAGATCGCCACTGCTGATACTGCCAGCGCCTTGAATCATCGCGTAAGTCAGCACCAGCGCACTGCCCAGTGCAGCGCATGCCCAGAATGCTTTGGAAGGCCGCTCATGGTGCAGCCACGCCGCGTACATGGCGACGATCAGCGGTTGCAGGCCGTTAACCAACGCGCCATGGGAAGAGGGCAGGGTTTGCATGGCCCACGATGAAAGCACCGGGAAGCCGACGATCACTCCGAGGATGACGAAGCACAGGCCTTTGAATTGTTGCCGGCTTGGCCAGCGTTCCCGGCGCCAGAGCAACAGTGCTGCCGCCGGAATCGCCGCGACAAGTGCACGACCGAGGCCGTTGAGCAGCGGGTGAATTTCCTCGACCACAATGCGGGTCATGGGCAGGGTCAGGCTGAAAATTATAACGCCGAGCAAACCGAGGGCCATGCCGGTGTTATCGCGGGAAGTCATAAACGGTTCATCGTCAGAGAGTGTGGGCCGGTATTTAGCCATAGAGGCGAAATCTCCCAGCGCTACAGAGAGCGACAGAGTGGGCAGTACACTTTGTCCTGTGGCTGTTTTTATTTTGAACAGATCACGAAGGTGCTCTTTGAGCTCCTCTGGCAGGTCGTAATCTCTGTTGGAGCGAGGCTTGCCCGCGAATCAGGCGATGAGGTAGCTCAGTTACTCCGCGTTATCCTCTTCGCGGGCAAGCCTCGCTCCAACAGGAAACGCAATTTACTATTCAGTCCAGCTTCGCAGGATCGTGCAACGAACCGCGCTGATCGGGCAAACCATGCCGCCCCAGGCGGCAGTACAATTTCAGGGTGCTGAAGCTGCAGGCAGGCATGCAGCGATGGATACACGACGCTTATTGCAGTAGACCTCATCAAGGTGCATCGACATAATGTCGGCCGCTGTTTGCCTATAACAATTCCTTCCCGCTTTGATTGCCCGGTCGACGAGCGATCAGCGCCAAGTCATATCAGCTTGACCATACCTTTTAAAAACCAGATCGGTGTTCATCCGTCTGGCGCTTCGCTATTGGAGTTCGAATGCTGTTACCCATTCTGCTGCTGTCGGCCGCAGGCTTTACTGTGCTGACGACCGAATTTGTCATTGTTGGCTTGCTGCCGGGGATCGCCCGGGACCTTGAGGTGAGCATCCCGCAAGCCGGGTTGCTGGTGACGTTGTTCGCCTTTACGGTGGCCTGTTTCGGTCCATTTCTGACGGCGTATTTCGCGCGCTTTGAACGCAAGAAGCTCTTCGTCACAGTGATGGTGTTGTTTGCACTTGCCAATACCCTTGCAGCGCTAAGCCCCAATATCGCTGTAATGGGGATCGCACGACTTATACCTGCACTCGGGTTGCCAGTGTTCTGGGCGTTGGCCAGCGAGACTGCGGTCGATCTGGTTGGACCTGAGCATGCAGGGCGGGCCATGGCGAAAATCACCTTTGGTATCGTCTGCGCCACGGTGTTTGGCATCCCGGTGGGCACGCTGGTCGCCGATGCCGTGGGCTGGCGTATGGCGTTCGGCATGCTCGCGGTGCTGGCACTGGCCAAAGCGTTGCTGCTGTTTGTGTACCTGCCGACCATTCACGTCAACCGGCAGGACGTTTCGTTGCGCGAGCAAATGAAAGTTCTGCGCAGCCCGGTCCTGCAAGGCCACGTGTTGCTGTCCGTATTGGTGTTCTCCGGGATGTTCACGGCTTACACCTACCTGGCCGACATCCTCGAACGGCTGGCCGGTTTCAACGGCACCGTAGTGGGTTGGTGCCTCATGGCGTTTGGCGCCGTGGGCCTGATCGGCAACTCATTGGGCGGGCGAGCGGTGGACAAGCATCCGCTGATGGCCTCGATTGTGTTCTGCGCGTTCATGGTGGCGGGCATGGTCGCTTTGATCCCGAGCATTCATTCTCCGGTTTTTCTGGCGATGGCTTTGGCGACCTGGGGGATTACTCAGGCGGCGTTGTTTCTGGTCAGCCATGTGCGGGTCATGAAAGCCGCTGAGGGCGCGACGGCTTTTGGCGCGTCACTGAACATTTCGGGTGCCAATCTGGGCATCGGCCTGGGCGCGATAGTGGGCGGCCGAATGATTGATTCGTTCGGCCTGCAGAGTCTTGGCTACGCCGCCGCAGGCTTTGTCGGGCTTTCCATTCTGCTCGCTGTTCTGTTGATGGGGCGGCCGGTTTCACAGCCGCTGCCGGAGTAAATCGCAAAGGCCTCCACACCCTTGGTCGGCCCTCAGTAGATATCGCGCAACGGCGATAGCAACCGAACCTGCGCACCGCTAGAATCGCCGCCTGAATGAGCTTCGCCACTGCTGCTGGCGAAGTATTGCCTGTTTGGGGAATGTGATGGCGGTAGCCCGCGCGAAGTTTACTGAAGGGCTTATAGCGCGCCATATCCTGGTGATGACCAGCACCGGCGCCCTGAGCCTGTTCGCAGTGTTTCTGGTAGACATCCTGACGCTGGTCTATGTCTCCATGCTGCACCAGCCCTTGCTGCTGGCTGCGGTCGGCATCGCCAAGGTATTGATCTTTCTCAACAGTGCTTTGGCCAACGGTTTGATTATCGCGGCGGCGACGGTGTTGTCCGAGCGTATCGGGCATCGTGCGACCAAGGCTGTCTCGCGCTTCACCGCCAGCCTTATGTTGATGGTGCTTGTCGTGTGCGGTCTATCAGCTGCCTTGCAACTGGCGTTGATCGTTCCGGTGACTCATCTGTTAGGTGCGGATGCTGCGACTTATGAAGCAGCACGGGTGTTTATCTGGCTGACGTTGCCGTTCAGTGTGCTGCAGTCGTTGATGCAGATGACGGCGCAAATCCTGCGCACGGCCGGGGATAGTCGTCGGGCGCTGTGGGTGGTGCTGTCGGGTGCTGCCACACTGGCTATTGCTGATCCATTGCTGATTTTCGTCTTTGGTCTGGGGCTGGAAGGCGCAGGCCTTTCCTATGCCTTGTCTGCGTTAATGTCTGCCTGCCTGGGGCTGTATTGGGTACGTCGCCATGTCGGGCTGACGATGTCCATCAAGCTCAAACTGCTGCGCATGCATGTCAGGCGCACGTTCAGGGTTGCCTTGCCTGCCATGGTGGGCAATTTGGCGACCCCGGTGGGGGTGGCGTATCTTGTCTCGAGCGTGGCTACTTTCGGTACCTCGGCCCTGGCGGCAATGGCGGTCCTTGATCGGGTCTTGCAGTTTTCCTACTGCGCTTTTTTTGCCTTGCCGAGTGCATTGGCACCGGTGCTGGGACAGAATATCGGCGCTCATCTGGATCAGCGGACCCATTCGGCAATTGCCTTTACCCGCAAACTGGTCATTGTCTATGGCCTGGTTGTCTGGGGATTGTTGCTGTTGGCAAGCGGGCCTGTTGCGGACTTCTACGACCTGGAAGGTGAAGGCCGAGTGCTGTTTCTTGCGTTCTGCCAGTTTGGCGGTGGCTTGTGGGTGCTCATTGGCCTGGATTTCGTCTCGATTGCGGTGTTCGTGACGATGCAGCGGCCATGGCTGGTCGCTGTGTTTGCCTGGCTTCGGTCAACGATCGGTACAGTGCCGTTCATATTCGCGGGCACGCACCTGTTCGGAAGCAGCGGGTTGATGCCGGGTACGTTTACCGGTAACGCGTTGATCGCATTGACGTCGACCTGGGTCGCGTCCATCACCGCCAGGCGATTCTTTATACGTCGGGCCCAGCCAGCGAGCGTCGGGAAAATTTGAATGCAGTTGTTATCGGATTTTTATGTCAGTTGACGAATCAGGGAATGAATCAGGCGAAGAGCTTTCGCCAAAGCGTCGCAGAGCGCCCAAAGGGGAAATGCGCAGAACTGCGTTGCTGGACGCGGCCACGGTTATTTTCGCCCGGGACGGCTATACCAGTGCTTCGATGCGCGACGTCGCGGCGCTTGCCGGTATTACCACCGTAGGTCTGCTGCATCACTTCCCGAATAAAGAGGCGTTGCTGGCTGCACTGCTGGAGCGCCGAGATCAGCGGGTGACTTCGAGGTTTCGCGATCTCACGACCGAGCTGACACTGACCGGCTTTCTCAAGTTCTTGAGGTTGAGCATGGGGTTCAGTATCGAGGACGCTGCCGAATGTCAGGCGTCAATGGTGATGAATACCGAAAGCCTGTCTGACGCACACCCGGCATTTGCCTGGCACAAGGAACGCTTTCATCTCACCCATGATCATGCTCGCGGTCATTTGACGGCGTTGATAGAGGCTGGGGAAATTCGCGCGGACATTGACATCAAGGCCATGGCCCAGGAAATTTTCTCGGTCATGGATGGCTTGCAGATTCAGTGGCTGAGAAGCCCTGAAGAGGTGGACGTGATGGCGGTGTTCGACATCTATTTGCGGCGCTTGGGGAAGGACATTCAGGCTCATCCCTGAGCCTGAATGCTGACGCTTAGTAGGCCTGTGCGGCGTTAACCTGCACGGCCTTGCGCAGCGGCAATGGCAGTGGGTTGCTGTCGCGGGTGGTCAGGTGTTCCGGGAACAGCGTGGTCAAAGTGCGGTTCAGGGTCAGGTTCTCTGAGTCGGAACCCACGAGAATCTTGAACTTGCCTGCATCCACATCCCAGCTCGCGGTCTTGTCGACGTAGTAGGCCAGGGAGCGCGAGTCAATCGGGATGCTGACGGTCTTGCTCTCGCCCGGTTGCAGGTACACCTTGGTGAAGCCTTTGAGTTCTTTCTCCGGACGATCAACCGCAGGTTTCACCGGTTGCACATACAGCTGCGCCACTTCGAAGCCAGCCTTGTCGCCGGTGTTGGTCAGCGTGAACTTCACGTCGATGGTAGCGCCAGGACTCAGCACGTTGGTCGACAGTTTCAGATCGCTATAACCGAACGTGGTGTACGACAGACCGTAGCCAAACGGGTAGAGCGGTTTTGCGTGTTTCTTGTCATAACCGCGATAGCCCATGTACAGGCCTTCGCTGTAGGTCATCTCGGTCAGGGCATTGTTGCCACGGTAAGCAGCCGGGTCCGGGTAGGACGCATAGCTCGGGTTATCTTCGATTTTTTTGTCGATGGTGATCGGCAGTTTGCCCGATGGGTTGACCTTGCCATACAGGATCTCGGCCAGTGCCTGACCGCCTTGCTGACCCGGGAACCAGGCTTGCAGGGTAGCGCCGACTTTGCTTGCCCAAGGCTGCATGTCTGCAACTCCGCCGCCGTGCATCACCACGATGGTGTTGGGGTTGGCGCGGGTCACAAAGCTGATCAGCTCAGCCTGTTGGTCGGGCAGTTCGAAACCGTGGTCGGAACCTTCGCCTTCATGCTCGTAGTTGGAGCCAGTGGCGACGACTACCGCGTCGTATTTCGACAGATCCTTGGGCGGACGCAGGGAAGCCCAGCTCATCTGTACGCCAGTAACACCGCCCAGTGCCGGGATGAAGTTGCCCTGTACGCGCTGGTATTCGAGTTTCACGGAGTAGGACTTGCCTGCCACCAGCGCGGCAGTTTTGCCAGAGGTGGTCATGGCGTTCACGACGTCGGCGGAGTACGGCACGCCGTCGCTCTGCAACACCAGCTCGTCGTTGACCCACAGTTTGTAAGGACCGTCTGCACGCACTTTGAACACGTGAGCGCCGGAAACCGTCGGCTTGATGTTCGCCGTAAAACGAGCCGAGAACGCACCCGCTGAAGGGCTGAAACCGGATACAGCGGTGGTGCCTGCGTTGGTTTCGTTGGTGCCGGTGGTCCAGTTGAGGTTCACACCCGGCTCGACGCGGGTCACGCTCGGGCTGCCCGAAAAGCTGGTGTTGGAAAAGTACTCGGCTTTCACGCCAGAGTTGTTCACACCGTTGCTACCCGTGGCAGGCTGATACCAGGCTGCGGATTTCGGGTTAAGGCTCAGCTCGGACAGATAAGTGACATTCGAGCTGCTCGACGCCAGTTGCTGCAAGCCGCTTAGCTCGGTGACGTAGCTGTTGGGCGGCGAGTTGGCCGTGCCGAATGGCGATGCCGGTGCTTCGTGTGCCCAGTCGCCGATCACTGCGATTTTGGCAGTCTTGGCCAGTGGCAGCAGCGGTTTGCCTTCCGTGGTGTTTTCGTTGCGCAACAGCACGATGGATTCGCGAGCGGTGTTCAATGCTGCGCGTGCGCCGTACTCCGGATGGTCCAGCGTCTTCGCAGTGTTGAGGTTTTCCTGGAAGTCGTAGCTGACGATGGCGCGCAGGTTGCGCTTGACCTTGTCATCGATGACGTTCTGGGTCAGCTGACCGCTCCAGAGATACGGCAGCAGGTTGGCTTCGGTAAATTGCAGACCCGACGGCATGTCGATATCGGTCCCTGCCCAGGCTCCCTTGAACGCATCGTGAATGGCGTTGAAGTCACTGATTACAGTGCCCTGATAACCCCATTCGCCCTTGAGCACTTCAGTGATCAGGTGGTGGTTTTCGCAGGCGTAGTCACCGTTGATTTTGTTAAAGCCGCACATGATCGAGGCGACGTTCGAGTTTTTCACCATCGACTCGAAGCCTGGCAGATACAGCTCGCGCAGGGTGCGTTCGTCAGCGATGACGTTGACCGCCTGACGATTGGCTTCCTGTTCGTTGGCCAGGTAGTGCTTGCCGCTGGCCTGGATGCCTTGCGCCTGAATGGCGTTGACCACTGCAGGAGCCAGAACCGCACCGAGGAATGGATCTTCACCGCTCATGTACTCGGCAGAACGACCGTTGTAGGGCGTGCGGTACAGGTTGACGCCCGGTGACAGCATTTGCTGGCCGCCCGAGATGCGGGTTTCGTAGGCGATGGCCAGGCCGAACTCTTTGGCGCGGTTGATGCTCCAGGTCGCCGCGAGGGCAGACTGTGACGGGTACTGCGCACCAAAAGTGGCGTTGTTGACGTGCACGCCCATGGACGAGTCATACGCCGTGGTGCCCTTGATGCCCCACTTGAGCAGCGGCGGAATCATGTGTCCGTCGTTGACGCGAGTGAAGTTGATCTTCTCGGACTGGTTCATGTTGTCGAGGATCGAGCTGACACGGGCTTCAACCTCGTTGCCGGTGGCTGGCGTCACCGCTGCGAGTGCCATGTTGGCTTGCAGAATGCCGAAGGTCAGCAGGCTCAGGCCGAGGGTGTGTTTGAAGGCTGACAAGGCGGGCGTCCTTTTTGCGTAGGCAATCGACTGATAGTTGGAAGGGGTCATGGACGTTGCGCCTGCGCTGGAGCGTCATCGGTGACCACCGGTGCGTCGAGCACGGCAGAAGGGCCTTTTGCCGTTGCTGTGCTGACATTGGCAACGCCAGTCAGTTGGTCGCGCTTGGCCTCGACCTGCACGCGAATCTGTTCCGTGGAAGTTGCAGTGTTGGTTGCAGAGCTGGAGTCGGCCGCCAGGGCAGACAAACTATGGGCGCAGAGTAGCACTGCGCTGAAAACAGACAGCATGGGTCTGGTCATCGACTAAATCTCGATTAAGGGGTCGGGGAAATAAATAAACGCGGTTGCGGCCATCAGCCGAACGTTAAGTCCAGCGCCAGGATTAAAAGTTCACTGACGAATAGAATATTTGTCTAAATGTTTTTATTAAATGATGGCACTTGGCCTTAACCGCTTTTTTTCTTGTTTTCCCGCGCTTTTGCAAGCTGTTAATAACGGTTTTAACGTGATTTATTGGTGAAAAATGCTAAAAAATATGGGTTTTATTGATTTAAATAGCGGTTAAAAACTGATTTATCAGTTAAAAATTGCTATTTAGTAAACCTAATTGCAGTTAGGTTTAGTGATCTGGTAAGCTTTGCTCACTGTGGAAAGTTGGTGTTTTTACTGGTGAGTTTCTTCTGTTTAATAAACAGGTTATCGCTGTTTTCAGGCGCTCTATGTGAATTAAAGAGTTGTTTGTCCAGTGGCGATAATTAGTATCTAAAGTCTCGGTTTGCCACGCGGGTATGTGATCGTGCGCATGCGATGTAAAAGTCTGCGCATTATTATGATTTTTGTTTGTGGCAGAAGAGCATCTTCTCTTCGACTTATTCTTCAGATGCCTTCGCTTATGCCGTCCCCCCTTGCTGATTCTCCCCGACTGATAACCGTCGATGACCGATACAGGGTTGACCTCGCGGTATTGACTGCCGTCCGGGCGCTCAATCTTGCAGGCTCCAGAAAGCTTACGTTCGGCCAGATTTACACCCGACTGATTCGCTCCCAGGCACGCGTTCCAACGATCACGGAGTGCGTAGTGGCTGTGGATGTATTGGTAAAGGAGGGGCTGCTGGTGTCGGAGCGGGTGCTGGATGAAGATCCGGCGTTTCCGTACACCCAGCACATCATCAGTGGGCTGACCGAGATTGGCGCAGCCCTGCTGATTTAGGAGAGGTCAACAAAGGAGTGTCAGCGACGGCCTGCGCTGCTCAAGACGTCGTGCAGTTTGTTTCTCAGCTCGATCTCGTTAAACGGCTTTTGTACCACCGCGGAGCCAGTGAGGCCCAACACGTCGGTATCGGCGTAGCCGGTGACAAACAGCACGGGCAGGGTGGGATACTTTTTATGGATCAGGCTGGCCAGCTCGCCACCGGTCATGCCCGGCATTGCGAAATCAGTCAGCACCAGATCAACGCTCGGGTCCAGCATCGACAGCGCCATCGCACCGTCCTTGGCCTGTTTGACCTTGTACTCCATGGACTCGAGCATCTGTACAGTCACGGCCCGAACCTCAGGGTCATCATCTACCAGCAAAATCGTGTGTGAACCACCCACCCGCGCCGGAGCCTGATTCGGATTCTTTTCTTCCGGCAGGACAGCAGGTTTATCCACGCTGGGCAGATAGACCAGAACTCGGGTGCCGACGCCCAGTTCACTTTCAATCATCACGCCGCCGCCTGACTGCTTGGCGAAACCAAACACCTGAGCCAGGCCCAGACCTGAACCCTTGCCGACATCTTTAGTGGTGTAGAACGGCTCGAACGCGCGCAGCAAGGTTTCGGGGCTCATGCCACTGCCCGAGTCACGGATGGCCAGCACCACATATTTGCCGGGCTCCGGGTCCTCGGGACGGACCGCAGGTTGAGTGATTTCCGCGTTGAACGTGGAAAAGCACAGCGACCCACCCATGGACATGGCGTCTCGCGCATTGATCGCGAGATTGAGAATAATCATCTCGGTCTGGGTCGGATCGCCCATGGCGTACCACAGATCACTGGCCAGATCGGTCTCGATCCAGATGCTGCCGCCCAGTGCGCGACCGAGAAGGGTGCCCATGCCGCGAATAGTGTCGTTGAGATTGATCGCTGTGGGTTGCAAGCGTTGGCGTCGAGAGAACGACAGCAATTGGGCAGTGAGTCTGGCACCGCGCTCGCCAGCATCCTTGACGTTCTGCAAGCGCTTGACGGTCTTGTCCAGTGTGCCGCGTTCGATATCCCTGATCGCGAAAGTGGTACTGGTCAGAATCACGGTCAGCAGGTTGTTGAAGTCATGCGCCACACCGGCGGTCAATTGGCCCACCACTTCTAGACGCTGCATTTGTTGCAGGTCGGCTTCGATGCGTTCCCGCTCACTGATCTGCGAACGCAGGCGCTGGTTGGCTGCAGCCAGCTCATCAATGACCGCACGCTCCTCAGTGATGTCGCGAACGGCGGCATACATCAAGCCGTCCTCGGGCACGATGGTCCAGGACAGCCAGCGGTAATCACCTGATTTATGCTTCATCCGGTTGACGAAACGTGTCGATACATTGCCCTGAGCGATGCTTTCCAGCTCGTGGAGAGTGGTGTCGAAGTCTTCCGGATGGATCAACTCCCACAAGCGCATCTGGCTGATTTGTTCATGGGACCAGCCTAATGTCGCTTCCCAGGCCGGGTTGAACGATATCGGGGTCATGTCCAGTTGCAACACGGCCAGCAGCTCTCTGGACAACTCCCAGATTCGATCCCGCTCACGGGTACGCTGCTCAATACGGGCGCCCAGCACCTCGTTCAGTTCAACGAGCTCCCGGGTCGCCTGCTTGCGCTCGGTGATGTCTTGCATGACGCCAGTGATGCGCACACATTGGCCGTCTTCGAACACGGAGCGGCCACTGGAGAACAGCCAGCGTGATCGGCCACCCGGCATCAGCGCGCGATATTCGATCTGGTAGTCGGATTCCCTGGCGATGGCCGCACTGATCTTTGAGTCCAGGAGCGCGCGATCATCCGGATGGCAGCGCTCCAGAAGAAAAGGCAGGTTGACCACGGTGTTGGGCAGGATTTCATACAAGGCGTTACAGCGCTCATCCCAAAGCATACGGCCGGTGGATGGCTGAATTTCCCAGACGCCCATCATTGCTGCTTCGATGGCGAGTCTGGCCCGCACTTCAACGTCCTGAAGGGCGGTTTCCGCTGCACGGCGCTGAGTCCTCTCGCGTACTTCCGATACCGCTCGCCTGACGGCCTTGGGCAGCATCTTGAAGTTTTGCTTAAGGACGTAATCGACCGCACCCAGGCGCATCATTTCCACGGCCTGTTGCTCGCCGAAAATGCCTGAGAGAAAAATGAAGGGGGTTTCTGGCGCTAGTTGCTGGGCAATTTTCAGGACTTCTGCGCCGGAAGAACCCGGCAGCAGGAAGTCACACAGCACCACATCAAATACCTCCTGGCCCAGCGCCTGGGAGGCACCCTGGTGATTGTGCACCAGGGTCGAGTCAACTTTGATACCACTGGCCTCCAGGGACAAAAGGGTCAATTCCGCATCCTGCGGACTGTCTTCGATGAGGAGGATCTTTAATTCGTTCAGTGGCATTAAGTCTGACTGCGCTTAATCAATTTAGGGTCAGGAACTGGTACGACGCTGAGCTCTGACAGAACCTGGTGGTGGTTCGTTCAGAACGGCCCAGAAAATACCCAGATCGGAGATGGCACTGACGAACTCCTTGAATTCGACAGGCTTGACCACGTATGCGTTGACACCCAGTTCATAGGCGCGTGAAAGGTCCATTTCCTCGCGGGAGGAGGTGAGCATGACTACCGGAATGCTGCGCAAATCATCGGAATGGCGAATGGCGTCCAGTACCTGCAACCCGTCGACCTTGGGCAGTTTCAGGTCCAGAAGCAGGACCGCCGGATTACCGTCCACGCGATCGGCGTAAGCATTGCGGCGGAACAGGTAGTCAAGGGCTTCCGCGCCGTCGCGCAGAACGATCACTTCGTTGGCCAGTTGGCTGCGTTCGAGCGCAACCAGGGTCAGTTCCAGATCGTTGGGGTTGTCTTCAACCAGCAGAATTGGCTTGAGCATTATTTTTCCTTCGTACTCAGACGACTGGGTTCAGGTGTTTTGTAAGGAAGGGTGAAAGAGAACGTTGCTCCTTCGCCCAGAACGCCTTGCGCGTGAACGGTGCCGCCATGGCGCTCGATGATTCGTCGGACATTGGCCAGGCCAATTCCGGTGCCTTCGAACTCTTCCATCCGGTGCAAGCGCTGGAAGACCCCAAACAATTTGTCGGCGTATTGCATATCGAAGCCCACGCCGTTATCACGAACGCTGACGACAACACCTTGAGACTCCTGAACCGCAGTTATTTCAATGACAGCAATGGTTTCATTGCGGGTGTATTTGATTGCGTTGGCGAGCAGGTTGCGCATCGCCAGGTGTAAAAAGGCCGGGTCGGCAATGATGATCGGCAAATTGCCCACCCGCCACTCGATGGTCCGGCCTTCGTAATCGGGCTGCATTTCTCGCTGGATCGATTCGACCATGGCCGTCAGGTTGACCTCTGACTGGCGCATGGCGGAGCGGCCCATCTGCGAGAAACTCAGCAGATTGTCCACCAGCGTACCGGCAAACTTGGCTGATTCGCCGATGGTGTCGAGGAAGCGCTGGCCGCGGTGGGAGAGGTTGACCTCTTCCATGTCCTTGAGTAGTTCGGCATAGCCTGCGATATGCCGAAGAGGCGCCCGCAAGTCGTGGGAAACGCTGTAGGAAAATGCTTCTAGTTCTTTATTGCTGCGCTTGAGCTCCATGGCCAGTTGCGCCATTTCTTCGGCTTTGCGTAACACGATGCCAAGAACGGCAAGACGCAGTTCCGCCACTCCTTCCAGCTCGGCGTCTTCCCAGGGAGACGAATATCCTTCGACATTCTGCTTCCACAGCTCAAAGCTCAGGCGGGGGCTCAGTGCGCCGTTTTTATCGACGGCTTTCTCGGGTTTTCCTGCCCAGTGAACAACTCGCGCCTGTTCTGGTTTGAACCAGATCAGGTAGTTCGAATGCAGCTCGGAAATCGACACTGCCAGCACACCACTCACTGACTTGGCCAGGCCCGGGATTGGTGCGATATCGAGGCTGACGTTGTTGGTATGAAAGACATTGGGCCCACCACGTTCGGCCAGCCACTCGGCAAGTGCCTGAACATGGCGCTCTGCAGGCGTCTGACCGAACAAGTGGCACTCTTCCTCGGAAACCACGGCTGCGCCGCAGGCACCCACGAACCTGATGAATGTGTCTGACAGGGATTGCAGGCCCTTGAACACGCTGTCTTGGTCGGCCATTGCCGCCAGCATGTGAACGATGTCCTTGCGCAGGCTCAGCATGCGATGGCTACGCAGGTGGGCCTCTTTGGTTTCCACTTGCAACGACAAGACCCGGCCAAGCAGCTCGCAGGCTGAGCGTGTCTGGAAACTGACAGGGTGCGGCGTGGGGTTGTGGCAGGAAATCAGGCCCCACAATTTACCATCGACCACAATCGAGATGGACATGGAGGCGCCGGTGCCCATATTGCGCATGTACTGCAAGTGGACCGGGGAGACGCTGCGCAATGTCGCGTAACTCAGGTCGAGAGGGCGCTGTGTCTTCGGGTTGGTGCCGGGGATGATCGCTGACGGGGTGTAGTTCGAGTCGGCAATAATCCGGATGCGGTTGAGGCAATACAGTTCACGTGCCTGAGCCGGAATATCCGACGCCGGGAAACACAGGCCCAGATAGCTGGGCATGTCCGCGTCAGCCAGCTCGGCATTCACCACACCGTTACCAGCCTCATCGAATCGGTATGAGTTAACACGTCCGAAGCCGGTGATGCGCTTGATAAAACGGACCGAGCGTTCACACAGCTCGTCGACGCTTTCTTCTTCACGCATCTGGCTGATGAACGCACGCACCAGTGGATACAACTTGCCATGCGCCGTTACGGTGTCGCCGGCCGGTTCGAACTCGGCAATCAGCGCGCCTTCGTGACGGTGCAACATCATGGCAACGTGTTGACCGGCACGATCACCCTTGAGGAAGGTGACGTCACCCACGTGATAAGGCTGCGCCTCATCTTCGTCCAGCTCACCCAACTGCCCAATGAATGCCGACCCATCTTTGACCAGGGAGTCGAGGTGACTGCCCAGCAACACGTCATGATCGAGATTCAGCCACTGGGCAATGTTTTCGCTGATCTGAACGATCGTCATCCCGGGTTCATCAATAACGATGAGGAACCCTTGAGGCTGAATGCTACCCGGCGTGCGAATGGGTTCGCGCGCGCAGTTATCAATTGCAGCCTGCAGAGATGCATGAGTGTCGATCGCGGTCAAAACTTTCCCCTTTGAAGGCCTTTGAGACGGTAGGCACAGGCTCAGGTGATGAGCTGAAGAAGGCCGAATAGCATTCGTCCCGAAAAATCCGATGACACAGTATCAAATTATGACGACTTCATTGCTGTGATTAGCGCTTTGGTAAACGGTTAGAGGCGTTTTTTTTGTTAATACCCCAGTTTTTACATCCATTCGTCTGAATACCCCTTTTCGAATAGCTGCTATAGCATTTTTTTTTACAGGCTGGTCGCTTTTTTACGTTCCCTCCAGGTGGCACAACTCTATGACTAAATGACCATGAGCGGTTGTTATTCAGGCAATAATATTCTTCTGAAGCCCGGCCATCACTCAGGGAAGGCGACGATGAATATTCATGCTCACATAGAAGATCTGGAGCACCGTTTGCTCCAACAGGACGTGCGTGCTGACGAGGCAACCGTACTGGCCTTGATCGCGGATGACTTCATGGAGTTTAGTGCGAGTGGCAGGGTGTGGACCAAGGACGATGTGATTACGGGTTTAAAGTCCGAGGCCTTTGTTTCGCGGTCCATGAGTGACGTTCAGGTGCGGGCATTGGCGGCTGATGTCGTACTCATCACTTATGTGTGCCAAAGCACAGTGAACTCTTTGCGTAGCTCGATCTGGCGTAAGCATCGGGACATCTGGCAGATGACCTTTCACCAGGGCACGAAGATTGAATAGCGCCGTTACGCCAGTGCTGACCTGTTGCTAAACAATCCGCAGCCAAGGCCAACGGCATTGATAGCTGGCCGCTTTTTTCAAAAACATTTGGGGATGAGCGTAATTCGGGTTGATTCGCAGAATGCCTTGCTCCAGTTCGGCAAGGCCATGCGGGGCATAGACTTCATGCGTTTCGATATCCAGACCAAGACACGTCGCAGCAACAAGAAATCGGTCAATCCCCTGTCTGGCTGAGTGGAGTTGTGAATAAGGATAGCCAAATCGCTCACTGAACCAGAGATGCACGCGCGCCTGATTCCTGAGCTCGACGTTTACACCCAGATCCTGAAACAGTTGCGCTGCTGCCTTGATGACTTCGTTTTCTGCCTCCCAAGACAGGTCTTCATCAAAGTAAAACACGTCGTAATCATTCACGCCCCACGCAGATGGCTGACCTGATTGTTGATTCCATACCGCCTGAAAAATGCATCCCGCGGTGAGCATGCATTGGCTGAGGCCCAGAGACGGCAGCCGGGTGACTATTTCAGCGTTCAGCGGGTTAGACATCGCGATGTCGATCAGGCGGTTTGCGGTCAGTGTCATGGTATTCCTTACGCTCAATTACAACGATGTCGCTCAATCGCCACCGTTCATACGGCGCGCAATCAGGTAGACACCCAGACCGGCCAGGGCCGTGGCGGCACCGATATACCCGGTGCTCGTCCAGCCTAGCCCGGCGGTGATAGCCATCCCGCCAAACCATGGGCCCAGCGCATTGGCCAGGTTGAACGCGGCATGGTTGGACGCTGCCGCCAGGCTGGGTGCCTCGTGGGCAATGTCCATCAAGCGGATCTGCAGTGGTGCCGCCAGTGCGACCATCGTTCCGACAAGGGCGATACCCAGCATGACGCCCCACAACGAGCCCGCTGCGAATGGGAAAAACAGCAGCACTGCCATCGACCAGACCAGCAGCACACCCACGGCGCGAAATTGCATGCGGTCGAACAGTTTGCCGCCGACGATATTGCCAATGATGCCGCCGACCCCGAATGCTGCCAGACCAAAGGGAATCCACTGCGGCGTAACCCGGGTCACCTCCAGCATCGTCGGTGCCAGATAGCTGAACACGCAGAACATTCCGGAAAAACCAATGGCCCCAATCGCAAGGGCCATCCAAACCTGCGGTTTCTTGAACGCGAGGAGTTCCTTGCGAGGATCGCTGCGCGGTTCATCGCGGCGATCAGGCACGAAGCGCCAGACCAACCCAATCGTGCAGAGCGCGATAGCTCCTACCAGGGCGAACGCAGATCGCCAGCCGAAGAATTGACCGAGAAAAGTAGCGATCGGGTTACCCAGCAACATCGCCAGGGTCAGGCCCATCATTACCCTTGCTACCGCGCCCGCACGTTTATTGGAGGGCACCATGCTCGAAGCCACCACCGCAGCAATGCCGAAATAGGCGCCATGGGGCAGGCCGCTGATAAAACGAAAGGCAATCAGGCTGCCAAATGTCGGAGTAAACGCAGTCGCCAGGTTGCCCAGAGCGTACAGCGCCATCAGCAATAACAGCAGATGTTTGCGGAGCAGTTTGGCGCCCAGAATCGCCAGCAACGGCGCTCCAACCATCACCCCTAGCGCATAGGCACTGATGGCGTGGCCCACTTGCGGTTCGCTCAATTGCAGGTTGTTGGCGATATCGGGCATCAGCCCCATGATCGCGAACTCGCCAGTACCGATAGCAAAGGCGCCAACAGCCATGGCGGCTTCCATTTTGGCTGCGGAGCGCGCGGGCAAAACGTGCCCGGATGGTTGCTGAATAGACATGCGTGTTCAAATCTCAAAAGGTGACAGGAGTTGCATCGCTGATTCCAGGTAAATATCAGCGAGAGGGTCTAGAGCGCTTATTGACGGTAGAGTTCAGCTGATCTCGGCATTGCCGCTGCCACACTTTACGCATGGCTGTTTTTCCCAGCCATGCGTGTAGTTACAACAAATCCGTCGCAGAAAATATCTGCCGCCGTCGGCAGGCCAACTCACCAGCTCGAAGGCACATCCCAGGCGACCAGGCCGTTATTACAACGTCCCCACAGGCGCTCCCCGGATGGGCTCCATTGCAGTTGCTCAAACTCATTGCATCCTGAGGCTTCAGTTCCCAGTGTGATTGAGCGACCGTTTTCCAGGTTCCATAGCACTGCAGAGTTTTTGCCACCGCTGCCGAGGGCCAGCAGGCGGCCGTTGGGCGAACCCACCGCAGTTTTGAGCGAGTCCCGTCCGGGCAAGGTCAGTGAATAGCGCACCTTGCCACTGGCAATGTCGACAACGTGCATACCGGGATTGACCTGCTTCCCTTCATCCAATACAAAGCCGACCGCGATCCATCCACCTTTGACGGAACCAAAAGACGCAGGGTCCCAGGGTGCCATGCCAGTGTCATCGTTGCGGTCCACATCGCCCAATCGGCGCGGCAACTTCACCACGCGCAACACCTTGCCGGTTTTTCCATCGAGTTCGGCAAGGCCGTAAACGTCTTCGACCCATGTGTTGGGCATGAAGCCGTCCCAGCTTACAGGCTTGATCAGGCTATTGCCGCGCAGGGAACCTTTCATCATGTCCTGGCGCGGGGAGGCAAAGCGCAACGTGTAATTCCAGGGCGTACCGTCGCCAGCGGGTTGCGCGTTGGCTTGCCAGACATTGAGCGTGTCGCGCCCCCCGCTAAGGCTGTGGTCATAGGGTAACGGCACGCCGTTTCCATCGTGGAAATACTTTATGTAGTCGTCCGGTTTGGTCGTTTTTTCGAAGGCCATGGGGTGCTTGAACAGAGAACCGGTCTTAGCGTCAAAGCGCAAAATGAGCCCGCCCGTCGTCAGATACCCCGATTGCCCAGTCGCATCGCGCGACAGCTGCCACTGGTGCGACTTTTCCTCCGTCGAGGTCCATAGTTCCCGCAGCTCACCGGTGGCGTCAGGCGACCAGCGCATTAATGCGCGCGGGTAGCTGCGGATGATCAGTACGCTGCCATCGCCCAGGACGATGAAGTTATCCGGGGACTTAATGGACATGACCGCTTTCGCCTCGAGTACCTTCGCTTTGCTGTCCGGTGGGGTGAGCCTCGGCTCGGTTACAAAAGAAATTGGCCTGGAGGGCGCGCGCCATTGGTCCGGGCTTGCACCCAGTTCCACGTTAGCGTTGGGCAGCTTGCTCAACGCATCGAATACCGGGCTGAACACCTCATCTGGCACGATGCTGCGATACAGGGTTTTGGGCGCGGAGGGGTGAAAAATGTCGAGCTCGGCCAGCTCCCGCATCCGACCGAAGAACCCGGCGTCGGGGTTCGGATACTCATCGTTTCGCGTCAAATAGACCACTGTTGCGGGGCGACCCAAAACAGGGTCAAGCTGCATCACGCGGGCAATGACACGACCGCTGCTGCGGCCTGTTGCTCCATACTTATGCTCAGCGCTGCCGATCCAGGATTTATACTGTTCGGTCAGCGGGGCCATGCGCTTGCTGTCTGATTGAAAGCGTATAGTCCGTTCAATAAGGGCAATACGCTCGGGTATCTCTGATTCAGCCAGAGCGCCGTCGCGTACGTCTTGTTGCAGCTTGGGTAGATCGAACTGTCGGACCAGTTCCCTTACAAGATCAGGACGGCGCGTCAACAGCACATTGCCCCATTCATCCCCCAGTTTGGACAACGGCTCCACACCGGACCGCTCGTCCAGGCGCCCCAGGGGTCGCAACGCAGAGATGACTTGCGGCAGTACCTGGTTGAAGGGCAGGGCAACGACGATGTGCACCTCAGCAAGCCTGCGCCCATCTTTCGCCAGCTCCGACGATTGCAACGCCGATGGAAGCCCTTTGTCGACGTCCTCGGCAGCGCTTGGCTGGATTTGCCAGCCCTGGGGTAACGCTGCGGCATTGTTCATACCGCTATAACCGATCGCCGCAGCCCATAACGCATACTTCCAGAATCCTGCGCATTTCATGTGTTGTACTTCCCTGGTATTCCGGCGTTGTTGCCAGCTTCGGACACTGCTATTCAGTTAAAAACGTATTCGGGTTCGTGAGCAGAAAAATCGACAGTCAATACGGCAAGCGCTGTCAGGCATCATGCGGAGTGACTTCCTTGATTGGCCAGGACTTAGTTTGTCGGCACGTGGGAAAGTGCCGCAGTCTGGATTATCCTTCGCGATTTGAAATCAGTTTACAAGGACGTCCATGATCCCGATTAATCCCCTGGCCATGATGATCGGTTCCATGATCTTCATCTTTTCCCAGGTTTTTCTCTGGCTGCTAATAGCCGGCCTGCTGGCTTTTCTTATCCCTCGTTACAGACGCTCCATGCTGGCGCGGCCCTGGCTGTTCGGCTTGACGTTCGTAGTGCTGGCGGCCGCCAGCGTGCCCTACGTCAATATCGGGGTTACCCAATGGCTTGACTGGCGCGCACATAACCCGCGCCTGGAGCGTGAAGAGGTGCTGGGCGATCTGGTGCTGCCGGCCGGCACGCAGGTCCAGCTGGAAGACGTCAAACCCTTTAACGACCTGAGCGGTACTCCCCGGCCTTACGGCATGCAGAGCCTCAAGCACGCCGACTTCGAACGCACGCCCGGTAACATCATGGGCATACCTGTGCGTTGGCTCGAGCTGTGGCAGGACCATGGTTCGGCGACGGTGGAAATATTGGCGGCTACCGACTTGCAAGGCTGGAGGTGTGAGCCGGGCAAGGTCGAGTTCCGCTTTCCATCCGGCGCCCATTTCAAGTTCTCCGAATGGCGTTTGAACCGCTGCACGCTGGCGCCAGGCAGCAAGCAGGGAGGCATTGTCTGGCCGGGATCGTTGACGGTGTCTTCCACCTCGGGCGATAGCTGGGAGCTGGGGACGGACACGCCGACGCGCCTGCTGGGACTGGAACTGAGATGGCTGAGCATGCGCCTGAACAAGCCTGACGGTGATGTGCTCAAGTGGAGCGGTGAATTGAACAGTGCAGTCGATTTCGGCCCTGTTCACTATCCTGTCGGCGCTCAAGTCAGCAGTTTTCAAGGCTACCTGCTCTTCAGCCCGCCACCTGAGGCGCAGGCCCTGGATCGGCGCACGGGTACGCCCATCGAGTCTGATCATTCGGTTATGCAGAGCGCTGATGGGAAGGTTCTGGATGTGCGCCCGAATGGCGAAGTGGGTGTGTGGTTTTATGACGAGATTGTGGTTCCTTGATTCAGGGGAGCATGGCCGTCGAAGGCTCTATCAAGTTCGGATCGGTTATGGAAAACGCATAATGTTCGCGACAGGCATTGCGCTATTCGCAGTAGGTTTGGGCACTGGAAATCCCGGCTTATCAGACTGTGTGAAAACGTAGCGAGCGACGGCAAGACAAGGCAAAAACAGCCGAAAAAGCGGAGTCTAGGTGTTCTAAATGAGCATTTTTTGGCTGTTTTTAACGCCGTATTGCCGAGCGCAGTAGTTTTCACACAGTCTGTTATGGATACCGGGCTGTGCCTTGATGGCAGCAGGGTGTTTTAAAACAATCAATTGTCGGGACTGGCGGGAAGGAACATCGGTTAAAGCTTCCGGGCGAGGTCAACCAGGCTGAGAGTGGCTGGCGCCAAAAAACATTGGCGCTTGGCTTTTCAGGCGAATTCAGTAAGATTGCGTTTTTTGGATCCAATAAGGATCTATCACCTACTCAAGCAAGCCATTGCCAGCAGCGATAGCTCACCCATTCGGGCAAAGTGCTGAAAGGAAGTCCACCAGTATGATGCCCGATGAAGCTTTACGTGTTACCCGCTGGATGAGCTGCCTCTCGATCACTACTGTGATTCTGGGTACGATATTCGCACTCTATGTACTGCAATTGCCTAGCTCTGCCTTCGTCCCGTCGTCTCTCTTATCGTTCGCCGTCATGTGGCTCACCAACCTGATTTCAATGGCGATGAACGCTACTTACTGGTTTGTCCGCCGAGGGCCGAAAGGGCTCTCGGTGACGCTGCTGATTCAAGCAGGGCTAACGGTAGCCGGGTTTCTTGCACTGAGGTATCCGAATTATTTATTCGGCTGACCGGTTTCACTCCGGCTCGGGCGATTAGCAGTCAAGAAACACAGCGTCGTGCGACGGGGATTGATATTGATGTTTCTGATCCAGGGATCACGTCGCTAAAGAATACCCTTCACGATAATCAGAAAGTCATCAGGGAAAATATGAAATCTTTATCGGTTTTTACGCTGGTTATGGTGGCGATCCTTTCAGGCTGTGACAAAAAATTAGAAGACTTTAACCACCTTCCTGCCTCGTATGGCAGTTCAGACCAGTTGTCAGTTAATAAACAGTTAATGGCGGAGTTTAAAGATAAGAATTTTGTTTGCCGCAGTGAGACGGATTTTTTGCCGAAGGAATCCCCCGCGGCTGCGCAGGCTTTCAAGCAATTCGTGGAGTACGCCTCGGAAGGGGATCAAACTGAAAACTTCTGGAGGGACAAAGAGCATAAAAAAAAGCGTGAGGATTTGCTCGCTGTCGCCATAAAAGAGGGGAGTTGGAAAGCCAAATATCTCGACAGTGTCTGGACGCTTCGTTATCCGGCCAGCCCCGAAAAAGCTGCCGCAGCGTCAGATACAATCAACGAATTTGTTCAACAGGGTGTACCAATTGTAGTCTCTGCCTATGGAGCCTCCCTGTATGGCCGGGACTACGACGCGATGTACAAGCTGCTTTCTGACGCCGTTGATCGCGGCAGCCCGCAGGCGATGGCGTCAGTCGGGGGGAATATTGTCCCGCAGGCGAAAGAACTTCATCCAATCGGCAAACAAATGCTTGAGTGTGCGGTAGAACAAGGTTTTGCCCCGGCCTACATGAGTCTGGGCAAGCTAGCCTGGATGGAAGGCCGTCGTCTGGATGCCTATCGGTTATGGGAAAAAGGCATCAATGAGGGATGTGCGGAGTGCAGCGAGAGACTTGAGTACATTGGACGGGTACGACCGGGCTATACGTATGCAGCGCCGATGCTGGATTTGGTTCCGGAGCTCGCAGCAATTAACGCATTCTACGAGCACAATCTCTTCTACGAACTGAGTGGGCTCAGGGACTTCGAGCGCCCGCTTCCTAAAGAACTCGCCTTTCATCTGGATGACAAAGAACTCCTTAAGTTGCTGGAATTAGAGCAACGTACTCAGCAGTGAACTGATTACCCATTGACAGGGGTGAAAAATATATTTTCTGCAGCTGTATCAACGCGCTGCAAATAGCTTCATTCCAACATTCACGAATGTAATCATCGGCCTAATGCAGGCTGTGACGATCACATTTAAAGCGATGATGGCTTTTTGTCATTCTCCGGTGGAACCTTGCCGATATATTCCAGTCTGACTGCCAGATCTGTAACTCTCTGACTTCAAGGACGACCCCCGTTATGCCTCTCTCGGCTTTTGATCGTTTCAATAAACTTGCTGCTGTGTGTGTTCTGCTTGGCGCAATACTGGCTCTCCCAGGCTGTGATAATTCCAACTCGACCGGCAACTCTCAGACTCCTGCAACCACTCAGGTGGAATCGGCTCAAGCTGTAGAACAGCAAAAATTCAACCTGTATGTGAAAGCTTATAACCGCTTGCTGGACGACACCTTTGGACTGCTTGGAACTATCAGGTTATACGGTGAGATGAAACTTGATCGCGCCAAGCCGACTGATATGTTCCATGCTCCGTCGGCCGGCAGCTATTACACTGATGCCATCAATGACCTGAAGCAGGGCCGTGATCTTTCTGCCACAGGATCGGAAGATGCGGACGCGGCCGCTGACGCTTTACTGAAAACATTGCCTGTTGTCGTTTCACGCATCAACGAGATCGCGCCTTACTTTAACGGTGGCGCCTATCGAGAGGATAAGCTGGCAAAGGGGAGAGCCCAGGACCCGGCAACTCGCGCAGCGTTCGAGGACGCCATGGAAAGCCTGGGACAGATGGATCAAGCGCTGTCGAGTCATCAACGGCGAGCCCAGGCAGAAGAGGCTGAAGCTCTTCGCAAAGAAGGCAACATGCCGGCTTACTACACGCTCAACAGCCTGATGCTCGGGACCGATATGGTAAATGCTATGAGCCAGAAGGACGTGGCGAAGGCCGACACCATCGTGCCGAATCTTGAGGCTTCACTGGAAGAATTGCGCAAGTCGCTGATCGACTACAAGGATCCTGTGACCAAGAGCAGTATGAGCATTGTGCAAAGTGCGTTGACCAACTCCATCGGTTTCATGCGGCAATATAAAGAGCTTAAACATGACTCTTCTATCAAAGCGATGATGGACTCCTACAACGCAGCAGTGGGGGCGGCAAACAATCTGCGATAGTTCCAGTCCACGGCAGCAGGAGGGCGCGCTTTGATTTTTGGAGTGGCGCTTCTGAATAATGGGCTGGGCGGGGTGCCCTCAGCTCAGCTTCGGTATTCTCATAATAGAACTGCGCTGAAGAGTCTCTTCAGCGCAGTTCATCCAACTTATGCATTTCAGGCGCTGCCGTCGAGGCCATGCATATGAGCAACAACCTGCATAAAGACCCAGGCATCACCTTTTTCGTAGGTCTCCAGCGCTTCGGTGCCGCCGAGAAACGGGTAGGGCTTCGGGATGTAGACCTGATCTTCAGCTAGAGGGCCCAGATGCTGAAATAATTCGGCGACGTGATCCGACCTCAGGACGTGCAGATCGAACCCCGGTTCTTTCAGTATCTCGGTTTCAAACTCTTCGACTGACTCAAAACTTCCATACGACTTTGCTGCGCGCTTGAAAGGGTGCAGGACGATATAGTCCTGGTCGTCCGGGCTGCGAAGGAAGAAATGACCGAGGCTTGAGTAACCGACAACCTCAGTGTGGTCCGGGAAGCTGGGTGCCCATGCACCCAGATCGCTTGAGGGGCGAGCCGAAAAGAGTGTGTAGAGAACTGGTCCGGATGGCTTTCCGAATATTTTAGAGAAAAGTCCCAAGTGGAAACCTCAAGTCGGGCGGATCATCTCAAGAACGCGCCTGTGAATTTTTGTGGTCGTCACTATTGAGAGCCACACTCGATTTAGCGGATTACTTCAGATCTCATGTCTCGCGTGATGACTTTCACACCGTTCCAGTCGGAGCCGGAACCGTTCAATGATAAAAGACAGTCCTTAATATGCTGACCGCCTATACCAAGTATATGCCAGACGAAGTTACCATAGTGTGTAGGGCAGTGGAATCAATGTGTGGTGACGTGTTGAATACGGTCGCGGCCCCTACCCAATGATGAGAGGGTGGAGTTCTTTCAGTAGGCTGATGAGGTGTGCATGAAGGCAGTCAGGGTGTTGATACGAGTTTTTCTGTATGGAATTTTTGTCTTTTGCCTACTCACCTATACGTTTATGCAAGGGTCAGAGTATGACTGGATGGGGCCCGATTACGTTATAGAGGATAATTCGAATGACAGGGGGCCTATAAGATTTCTAGCGGTGGCAATTGCCTTATTCACTCAGTTTTTGATTTATGTGAGCTGTTCCAGGAAAGAAGCCGCAATGACTGTTGTATTGCTTGCGGTTGTGGTTGCTGTTTATTGGTGATCGGTATGCCCGCCTGATAGATAGGCGGATTTGCAGTCCCCATACAAATCATCAAGCGGGTGCATACCGACCTGTCACTCCTGGTAGTACAGCCATGTGCGGTGCTCCGGCAGTTTAAGACAATTATTCAGCCGTGCCCTGACGCCATTCCACCTCAAAGCGATAGTTGACATCCACCTTACTGGCATCTACCGGCAGCTCGGTCTTGGTCAGCACAAACTCGAAGGCTGGCTCGAAGTATCCATCGCGCAGGATTTCGCCCGCCAGTATCTCGACTTCATACCAGCCATTCTCGACTTCAATCGTCGGTCTGTTGGGTTGCTGATAACGCTCGAGCAACTCATGGAGGTTGTCCTCCGTGAACGCCTGCAGAATGCGCCACGTATACAGATGGATGCGGCCGTGCTCCACACGCAACGAATAACCGCCGCGCCGATGCTGGATGCGGTCTTCGTACCGTGGCATTTCTGGTTCGGTACCTGCTAACGTGAAGACAATAGTGTACGGATGGTTTTCCACTCCGATGAGCGGGATGAGGACACCTTCAAGAACGGCCGCGTCGCCGCTTTCATTGGAAACAAACTCGCTAGCCAGGTCATCGGGAAGTTGATGCTCTTTCTTGAAACGTTTGAGCAGTTGCAAGTCACTCAGCAGGAAGTAGTCAATCAGGTCATTGAGAACTTCGGAAAACATATATTGCATGTGTAGGTATCCTTAACGTCACGGCGCGCTAATGAAAATTAGCCAGGTATTGGCGAGTCTGTTTCTTTCATTGCTCTCATCTAACCTTTTCTACGCTGAGTCCACCGGTCAGATGATGTGGAGCCTGGTTGTGGTTGTGGTTGGGGCGTGGTTGGGCGCAATCACCCGGAGATCGCATTCACTGATCATAACCTGCTGTGGTGCAGGCTTCCTGAGGTAATGATCCAGGGAGTCGCAGACCGAGTAGCCTCCACTCATGGTGTCACTCGTCGCAATTTCCTGCACATTAGATTGACTGCACGTCGCCAAGATCGTTAACTGTATGCATGTACAGTCATTCTTCGCAGGGTCAGTCTCATGAGCATTACTATCCTTGGTCCGATATCAGCCGGGGGCGAAAAGCTCCCGCTTTATTCTTTTCAGGCATCTGCAGGCTTGCCGCCGCTGGCTGCCGATCACATCGAAAAGCACATCTCGCTGGATGAATTGTTCGACATCCCAACACCCGATCTGTACATGGTGAAAATTGAGGAGGACAGCATGCAGGGGGTGGGGATTTTCTCCGGGGATCTTCTGATCGTAGATCGCAGCCTTTACGCGGAACATGGCGACATCGTCATCGCAGCCCTCAATGCTGAACCCGTCTGCAAACGGCTGCACATGCGTGAGAACACATGCATGCTCACCTCGGAAAACAGCAAATATCCACCACGGCACGTGATGGAATGCGACGACCTGGTGATCTGGGGGGTGGTGAAGCACAGCGTGCGCGTTCATGGCAAATTGTGAGTCTGTGTTTCGCTGATCGAATGCTCACGGAAGGATTAGAAAATGAGTGAAGCAGAGTCTGATCTGAAATTTGACGTATTGCTCGACCGCGTGCTCTCTCACTGGCCTGATTCTATTGATGTAACTCAAATAATCGTGGCTGGGGATCGTCAGGATTTGTATGTTGTCTCGGGCCTGGGACGACTAGGCGATTCGATTGTTGAGGCGTTAGAAGGCAGCGCCGATGCGGTTCTGTTGATCAGCCTCTGTGACTCACTGACATCAACTATCCGTTCTGCTGCGTTATATTTTATGGAAGTAAAGCCCGCGTCTCTGCGAGCCAGTACGGTTCGCCGGAACTTTGAGGATCGCCTGCATCGAGCCGCGACCAATCCTGACCTTGGATGGACGGAAGAAGATGTTCTGCTAATAAATCGCTATTTTGCAGTGAGCCTCAAATAGGCTGCCTTCAAATCACTTGGTGTACGACCTACCTTTTTTGCTTAGGCGAATATCCATCGGCCAGCCACTGCAGTTCACTATTGGGCATTCTTGGGCGTGGCCGCGCTGTTTGAGTTGCCTTACCCGACGAAGGATGTGAGGCCGGTTACTAACTCGATTCCTTACAGCCCGCACTCCTTGGTAACAGGCTCTATGACGAGAGAAGCAGGCGCCTTTCCGGTCTTGATGTCTACCACTTCCAAATAGCATCCAGACTTGGGCGCCGAGTGGGTAATCTGATAGGTCGCTCCAGCTTCAGGGATGAAGCTACTGATGTTCATGCAACTCCTTTGAATAAGCGACGGGTCGGTAGCTTCGCGCTGCTTGGTACCGCTACTGAGAGCGTTGAGGTAGATACGCCTGTCAGGCTCTACCAAAAATTGATTCTTTTCGCTCTCTGACTGTGAAACACGGCCCAACACACCGGTATTTTTTGTGTCCTGGCAATGGCCGTCGTGATAAGCCCAGTATGCCTGGAAGCCACCGGACATAAGGTTGTTGTTGCCCCACTTGGCATCAAGGGTGGCGTGAGGTGCTGTCAGCGCCGGTTGCGGGTAGTGACCAACGCAGCCAGCGAGCAGGGCGGCACAACTCATTAAAAAGAATTTATTCATCAAAACATCTCTCGCCAGCGGCTCGATACTTTGGTGCCGCCAACTCCGCTCAAGTTTTTTGTAATTCGATATGCGCTATAGAGCACGTTCGGTCATGCAAAAAGTCCGTGGTTAATGCGGTCCAGTGTTTCTTCAGTAGCGACATAACCAGGTGTTGTGCCGGCCGCCTCCAGTGCGGTCAGGCCTCCGAATGCCTTTTGAGCTTTGTTCAGCCAGTGGGTTGCCTTGTCCTTGTCGCCGAACACTTGCTCGGCAAGTACCACCAGTTTGCTCACGCGATACAGGCGATCGCCTTCCTCGGGGGAGAGTCGTTCGCCCTTGTTTCGGCGATGGCGTAAGGTGCGTTGATGATGCCGACGCTCACTGCGTTGACACCGTGTTGCGACAGATTGTCGATTGCTTCCAGCGATACGCCGCTGCGAATGAGCAATTCCATCGGTTGCCCGGGAATGCCCGCCATGAGCTCCAGTACCTGAAAGTCCGGATGGGTGATCATGCCTGTCTCCACTATTCGGCAATTTGGCTGTGATGATAGGGCAAGATGTCTGGCGTGGGGAAATGGATGATTCCACTGGAATCATGCTGTCGTTCCGTTATTGCGAGCTACCGAGCCAGTTCGACGTTGAATGCCGTCAGGCGACAAAAACAGGAATGCGAAGATAGATGTCGATATAGGGGGAGAGGGCACTGGGCAATGATCAGAAATCTGTGATTGCTGCAGTCTCGCGAAGGCCGCCCTTGGGCTGAACGGAGGAGGGAATTTTCATCATGCTTGACTCTAGAGGCAGCACTTAGACTGCGCAACGAGCTATAAAGGCTGCGCTTCAAAGTTCAGCAGGCAAGAAAAAGGGCGGTTTTTCCAGAGTTCTGCTTCTCAATGACTAAATCATCGAATTCACAAAGCCCTACAAAAACCGCCCAATCGCTTGTATCTATATGGCTCCACGACCTGGACTCGAACCAGGGACCCAGTGATTAACAGTCATCCCATGGGAAATTCGAGATTTGTCTCAAGTCCAGATCGTGTCCTGGTCAACCGCTGGTAATCGGAACATCAGCGTCTGAAGTCAATACCACTTCTGCATCTTTTTCAGTTGTGAGACGTAGTCGCCGTCACAAGCCGAAAAGTAGAGCTTTATTTCAGTGATGTCAAATGTGCGTCGATTGAATCGTTCAGCAGGGGCATCTGAATCCGTTCACCAGGCTACGCATCTGATCCATCCCAACTTCAATGTATCCCAAGGTTGTTGAAAGATTTTTGTGACCCATCAAATCTTTAACGGTGTGAATGTCCCTGTCAGGCTCTTTCATTAGGCTAGATGCGAGAGTGTGCCGGAACCTGTGAGGACTCACCTTTACGTTTAATCGATCAGACATTCGTTTATAAAAAGCTTCGAGTTGATTCATGTTCATTGTTAGTCGACGGTGTCTTACTGAGAATTTATTAATGTTAAACAGCTGCTCGTCTTTCGCAACTTTCTTCTGCGTGGCTTCGTGTACTAGTTGCCATAGTGATGGCAGCAGCGATTCATGTAGGGGTATCCGTCGCTCACTAAACCCCTTTGACGTGTCCGCTGATATCAGGACAATACCTTTTCGGAGATCGATATCTTCTCTTTTTATGCTTAACAGTTCGCCCGCGCGTATGCCCGTGTAAAGCAGGGTTTCGAAAACGGTTGACCAGAACCAGGCTGGATAAAAGTAGCTTCGATGAAATGGGGTAGTCTCTTCGCGCACCGCGCTAGCTAGGTATCTCTGACCACGATCAATGACTTCTGAATCAACGGTTTTTTTGGGACGTTTCGGGCATTTCACACTGCAATTGTCGAAGGGATTCTTGGTCAGACCGATAAGGCCAAAATCGATCGCAAACTGGTACAGGCTGCGCAGGTGGCGGATGTAGGTGTTCCAGCTGACCTCTTTTATCGTGACCCGCAGCACCTGGTCACGCCACTTGTTGATGGTCTTCCTGTCGATCTCCTCCACGATGCAATCGCCGATGTAACGGATCAGAGCCCGGCAAGCTACGCCATAGGATTGTTTGCTGCTGGGCTTAAGGTCTTTATCGTCAAGGTAGGCTGTTAAAAGATCAGATATCGAATACATTTTTATCTTCTTTATGAATTGATGATCGTTAAGTAAGGATTGTTGTAGGGCTTTTCGGCGAATATCACCGAGTAGTCCTGTAGCAGGTAGCCTTTGACACTGCGGGTCTTTCTGGGGCCTTTAACCTCGCATGTCCATATGTTCAAACCGTCGTCGCGCTTTTTATGTATGCCCAGTTTTTCAAAGGCGCGCTGCACTAATCGCCAGTCGCTAAGCGACTCTGCCTTGGCGAGTTGCATAAGCTCTGGGTGTTCTTGAGCATAACGCTGGAATGTTTCTGGCGTCACTATGAAAGCTGTATCAGCTACTGAGTGTATTTTTGCTTTCGCATCGTTGATGATGATTCTGTGTTCGACGACTCCTTGTCTAACCCATCTAATGAATTCGTCGCCGAGTTTATTCCTATTATTCGAAATGTGTAGTGGGTTAGTGTCGAGAGAGACGATTCGTACGTCATGTTCGGATGTTGTTGTAGGCACGTGGTGAATTATATTTTCTTCTTCTGGAAGTGTTCTTACAGTCTGCTCGGAAGTTTCCTGCATACCTAAAAGCGTAAGAAGGTCGTCCACACCGTCGCCGGGATCAGGTACTGCAAGAGGAGCCGGAGATAGGTTCAACGTTATTGTTTGGGAATCAACCAATGCCGGCTGGTCAGTAATGACAGGCTCTTCATTATTCTTGTCAGTAGCCGGTGCGTGCTCAGTAACGGTGCCCACGAAGGCTGCGGGGCGCTCATCCCCAGACCAGATCAGTGCCGGCGACAGCTTCAGAAAGGTCAGCGTCATCTGCCAGTGACCGCTGTCGACATCGGCTTTCCAGATCGCCTTGCCTTCGGCATTCGGCTGGATGATCCCGTGGTCCTGAAGGATGTTGAAAAACGTAGAGTTCGAACTGGGAATGCCCTCAATACCCTGAGCCAGTAAATAGGCCCTGAGCTTGTCGGCAACAGTCTTGCTCACCAACCACAGACCATTCTGCGTCAGCCATCCATCTGAGGCTTCGGGCTGGTTCAGCCTGAGCTGATCGGTCACCAGATGCCGCAGACCATCGACCAGTTGACGCTGCAGCGACTGCTTCGGCGCATCTACGGCACGGATAGGGTTGCCACCCAACTCTTGAGCAACTGATGCTCGATCTGCCTGGATGACCAGCTCACCCAAAATACCCGCGTGCTCGTATTGACCAGCAAGCACATAAACAAGCGCAGACCACAGCTCTGGAAAACCACTGAGCCAGTCCATGATCCTTGCGCTGAGCACCTGGTTATAAATCAACCCGGCTGCTGCAGCATGCAACTTGTAATCCCTGCCTTCGACGAAGCGAAAACGGTAATCGCCTTTGATCGAACCCTGCCACGGGTGCCAGCGCTTGCCCGACGCAAGATCGACTTCAACGTCTACGGCAATCTTGCCGATGTCGTGAAGCAGGGCGGCATAGGCAATGCCTGCAGTCCACGCTTCAGTCTGCGCGGCCTGAGTCTCAGGATTAGTACCGAGTGGAAGCAGATACGACTGCCGCATCTTCAATGCGTAGGCGACAATCTCCAGCCCGTGATCGAGCATCCCTCCGTGATACGCATGGTGGTGATTCCTGGACGCAGGGAGATGCTGTACCAGCTCGGCAAAGCGATGCAGTGGCTCAAGGTACAAACGATCAAATTGCTGGCGGGAGAGGGAGGTGCGTTGCCAGATATGCTCGATGAGCTTCGTTCGGCGAGGAGTGGCCATCAAGTCCTTGGCCGACTCGGCACGAAGGCAGCCGATCGCCGGATCTGCAGCAGCCTCCGGAGCAGGCGAGCCTTTTGCTTTTCTCCATTTGAGTAACCAATCCATTCCACCCTCGGCGACAGCCTCGGAAGAGCCTTTTGCTCTTCACCTCAAACCCAGCCCTTTGCGGGTAGGGCTCTTACCCTTGGCTTCCATTCCCTTGCTTTGCCATTCCTTTTGGCTGGTGGGGTTATGGCCTTTTGGGTGGGAGGGGATCAATGGGGAAACTGGTTTTGCCGGTAATGCAATACCCAGCATCCGAGCTGGATTTCGTACAGTGGATCTGACGTGCGCCCTTAGAAAACTGCCGATATCCTGCTGCGAATTTTCAGAAATAAGAAGGCTGCTAATGCAAAAAAAATCGAAGGCACTGTTAGGTCTAATTTTCAGAAAGCTTCCTCAGTCTGAGCGTCGAATTATATTGTTGTTGACTGGCTTTTTAGTTATCTCCGCCACTGGAGTTTCACAGCTCAATATAGTTGTTGCAGGTGAATATGGCGTTCAGGAGTTGGGGCATTTTATAGGTTTCTCTGGAATAGTACTGGGGGTGACCTTTGCCATTGAAAGTCGTCACTGCCTATGTCAGGTGTTGAGCCTTCCGAAGGTTGCGTTAGGTTTGATGGTGGCTTTGTCGACAACAACGACGTTACAGCACTTTGATAAATTTGAAGGCTATCAATACTCATTGATCTTGGCGCTCATTGTGGTCGTCGCTGGAGCAGCAGTTCTTGAACCTTGCCTGCGAAGGGTTAAGCATTTGTCTCCAAGTGCAGCCGCAGTCTTTGGTTGCGTCTGTCTGTCGGGTGTGTGGGAGCTATGGATTCAGCCCTACGTGAGCGTATATGCAGGGCCTCCCAGAGGTTTTATTGAATGGCCCCAAATAATTGCTGATCTGGCTGGATTGGCTGTTGGGCTCTCTTTGGTTTTCTTTATTAATTTCAAGTCTGGTACTCTTGGCGCAGAGATGACATAGGAGCAGTATATTGACTACCGTCGTATGGGATGGAAAAAAGAGAAAGGTTATGTCCGGCGATACACGTTTGACCGGGAATATGATCTTAAGGGTTTACGATGACGAGTCCCTGGATACTAAAATTTTCACCCCGGACACTCCTGTAATCTATGAATCCAGTCCAATCATTGCTGTAGGAACAGCAGGGCATGGCCCATTGGTTGATAGCTGGAAGGATTTCCTCTTTGCTGCGCCACGCACCATTGCCAGCCTTAAGTCTTTGGTCCTATCCACGACCACGAGCACTCCAGCTACCCAGTCGCTGCTGATCCTCACGACTGAAAAATGCTGGCAGGTGGATTGGAAGGCCGGATTTTTTTCAAGCACTTGCGTAACGGATGAGAGCGCAGCGATCGGCAGTGGGGCATCTTTTGCTTCTCGAAGGGTCGAGCGTTTCGGCGGAATTGTAGCGATCATTAGGGCTGCACGTTGTGATCACGAGCAAGCGACGAATACTCGAATTACGCAAGTGCAGCAGCATTTGGATGCAAAATGGAGGAGTGTTGAACCATCCGAGTTGCTGAAGGCCAAGATTGTCGAGATGTTTCTCCATTGTGTGGGAGTACGCAGATGATCTCGAAAACGCCTCAGTATGCAGCTTCTGTATACATCACCCTCTTATCTGGCTTAAATGCTTAGCTAGCTGTTATGAGAGTGGCTATCGAATCCGGGCTCGAACCCTCAAGTATGCAACGCTCCAGTAATGCCGTATCCGCGCGACACTTCTAAAGAGCCAATGCTTGCCAGCGGCATAAATAATCCGACGATCTGAGGGGTGGCGATCGTCTAATGTCGATAGCTTTGCACTCGAGAGGGCGATTTTGCCGCCTACGAAAAATGCTATAGCGAGGAAATAAAACCATCGATAGTTTTTTGATCTGTTATGCCTCGATTCCAAGTTCAATAGTTCTTCGATGTACGGCTTGCTGGAAATCAGGTGCGGGATTATGCATTCACTGGCAAGCGCAACGGTTCGACTGCACAGGTCGTTAGCCACTTTGCTGAGAGGGAAATCTGGGTGGGCCGCGGAATATTGAGTTGGAACTGTTTCGCAGGTATTTGAGGGTTGGGCGGAACTAGTTAGGTGTTTCGAGTAGTATTTGATAGGGCATTGTATATTGTTATATTTGGCGATTTCACTTCTAATCTCATAAGTATCACTGATAGATATGGTTGTCGATGGTGCTGCATAATAACCATCTGAAGTGTTGGGTGTGAAATCCATAAAATATGAGATGTCATTTCTAGATGTGTTGGTAAGATACCACTGCACATAGTTACTCCACTCACATGATTTCGTATCATTCAGTCCGTTATTCGTGCAGTAATCTTGATAGCGCCTGGTCTGCTGGAGCAGATAGTGATTTGATTGCTGTATGTCCCGGGTGACGTTTGCCAGATTGGCATGATTCCCGTTGGCTCCGTTATCAGCGACAAAAAAAACAGCGGCGAACAGCGCAGTTGGGAGCCAAAAGTGGTCGTAAATCTGTCCAAATCTGTCGGTTAGTACTAAGTTATCGTAAACGAGAATTACTGTCGCCCATCCCGACGCTAAGCTCATTAGCAAGAGAGGGATCATACCTATTTCGCTGCCAAGCAATCCGGTCCCATTAATGGTATAGCTAACTGGGAGGTATTGAATGGTAGGAAATAGACTTATGCAATTTAAAACTCCCGGCAGAATCAAGAAGGCGCTGAAAATCAGTAAGCCTTTGCGATAGCCTAGTGTATAGGCCGCTGCTCCTACGATCGTAATCAGCAAAGGCGCCAGTAAAGCCAGTAGCTTACTAACCGGTATAACCCCCTTATCTGATGACCAGTAGGTTCCTGCTATCTGCCCATCTGACCCATCACCCACGAAGGTAGATGACGTGATGCCTAGTCCTTCCAGTATCTGATGAAGGCTGTAAGCGGCGCCGTAGATAAATTGTTGATATGGCTCAAAAAATGGAATAGCGAAAGTAAGCATCAATGAAGCCTTCAAAAGCATAGTGATTGCGAGAGCAGCAGGGAGTGATGGATTGCTCGCCGGTGGGGTCTCTTTGCACCTTTACTCACTAGAATGTCGGATTTTCGTTTCTCCTGCCACTGCGAGCACCTCGCCGTCATGAAACTGTATGATCAAGTCCATCCCTGCCGCAATTGTGGTAGCACCGCGGTGCGTTCTGCCGCCTTTGGTTTTCACCATCGCAAAACCTTTAGCCATGATCGAGCGCGGATCGAGGGCGGCAAACAACGAGGAGAGGTTATCCAGCTTGTGTTCTTCTGCTTGAAGCACCGATAGAACTACACTGGCGTAGCGCTGCCTGAGGATGCTGAGTGTTGACCGCTCGGTGGTCAGAAGTGCATCGGCCAAGGCTGACGCTTTCTGACCGTTAAGCTGCAGAACTCTGAGGTGATATTCCACAATCTGCATTGAGCACTGCAGTATTTGCTCTTTAGCACTTCCGAGTCTGGTCTCCTCACTGTCCATCAATGAGGGTATCAGCCGATGATATGCAGCGTGTTGTTGCTTGTAGGCATTGATTTCTTGTTGAACGAGCCAGCGGATCAAGCCGTCTGCGCTGTTCCAAAACTGCTGCAGTCGCTCAGACTCCGTTCTTTCGGCGATCCCTACAGCTAACTTACAGCGCTGATACAGGTCCGAGAGTTCTGCTGCGTTTTCAGCCAGATATTCTGTCAGCATCCTTTCGGTTCTAGACGTCGTCTGCTGGAGCATCAGTTGCTGATCATGTAGCAGCTGTTGAACACCTGCGTGAAAGTAACCAGAGTCCCTGATGAAGTTTTGGGTGCTCTCGGACAACAGCTGACTAACAACTTGACGATAATTTGAGTTGAGGTTCTGGAGGCCTGCCTCTGCGGTGCTAACTAGCCGCTCTACTTCTGCCGTGCCGCGGTAAATCACACCCTGCAATGCTTCCGCATCACTCTGCAGTCGACGCATGATTGCCCCCACCACTTTTGAAGGTGTATCGAACCGTGTGTGCGCCACCAGATCCAGGAGAGTTTCATCGCGCTCATGCCCGATGCCTGTGTAAACAGGGATCGGGATCTTGCAGATCCAGATAGCTAGCTTATGGTCATTTAGCCACCCTAAATCAGCCTTTGCACCGCCGCCTCGAATCAAGCACACAACGTCGTATGGTTGGGTTTCGTGATCAGCAAACACCTGTCGCAATGCATCTTTAATCGTCTTGGCGGCTCGCTCACCTTGAAAGACCGCGTCGTAGTAAACGAACTGAACGAGCTCGTGGCTTTCCAGTCGGTCAGCATCACGGCGAAAGTCTCCCAATCCGGCCGCCTGTTCGGGAGATACCACAGCAACCCGCCAGTAGCCGTCAGGAGCCGGCAGTTGTTTCTGTAGGTCGTAGTACCCCTCAGATTTCAGACGCTCAATTATTTTTTCGACCTTGGCTTTCATATCTCCAGCGGTGTAGGTGCCATCCACCATTTGGATCTGAAGCTGGAAGCCGTACTGAGGATGAACGCTGGCCGCTACGTTGAGCAGTAGCTTCATTCCGGCAGATGGATCAGAGCCGGTGATTGATCGAAAAGCCTTGAGCTGTACGTTGGCTACGCCCGGGACCATTGATGCAGAGCATTTTGCAACTTCCTTCCCGGCAGATGATTCAATGAGGGACAGGTAGCAGTAACCATTTGCCCGCACTTGAAAGTCGCTAAGCTCGGCAATCACCCAGGTCGGCTGCGCGAAATGCTGCTTGACCACGCTTTGCACTTGCAGGAGGTAACTTTGGAGCGATAAGTGAACATCCTTGTCTGACCCGGACATATCAGCGACGGTCGTCCGCTGATTCGGGTGCGGACTGCGGTGATGGTGGCGTCTGCTGCTTCATCGTATCTGCCACGCTCTGGCGTGTGCGGGTCAGGCGTTCTTGACAGAATTTCATCGCCTTAGCCATCTCGGCCGTAAGGCTTTCAAGCTCATCGATAGTAACTTCGCCTGCTTCCAGTCTGCTGACTGTGTCCCGGATAAAAGCAGCATTGGCTTCATATGTAGTTCGATCCTGCATGTCGTTCCTTATTGGCTAATGAGTCAAATTGTTGCTGACAGGTTGCACAGACTGTGGCGATGAGGGGTCGATGTCAAAAGGCCTTTGTAGGCAATCCCAGGTGTCCGCGCTTTAAGGGGGAGACCGCGAGCTCAGGCTCGCGGGATGTCTGCCACTGGATCATGACCATGCTCGGGAGGAATAATATTTGTAATCAATGAGTTACAGTTTCATAGCAGGGTTATTGTGGTTTAAGACATATTTGTAAGCGTTCGAAGGAGCCTACATGTCCGGAGGGATAATCTGACGGGATGCTTCGCCACCGATACCAACGCATTGCTTGTACAATGGGACATCAATACTCTGGGGGATTCTGGCCCTTAGGGTAAAATTCTGCAGCGGTCAATGTGCTATATTCTTCTTACCGGTTCACCAACAAGGATCTTCAATGTTTTTTGACCTGATCGGCAAAAGCGCGGCGGAAAAGGCTAAGGACAAGGAGTTCCTTGATGCCCTAAAGCAGATCAATACTCTGGTCGTGAAGGATGGCCGGATTTCGATGGATTTTTCCGATCTTGAAGAAAAGGTTCGCACCTCGCGACTACAAGCCAAAAAGCTAGTCCAGCGAAGCTAGCTCTGTGGCTTTGCTACTCTTGCTACCTCTTTTGGTTAGCGGATTCCAAGTGTGTTTGAGCAACCATCTCATCTACTCAAGGCTCCACCGCTACGAAGGACAGCTTCTTTATTTGCAGGCTGCACGGTACGGCCTCTATTGCTTCGTGACTGCAATGATGCTCGTTGGGGCGGCTGTCTATGGGTTTCGGTTGTTAGGCTCCTGCTTTGGCCTAAATGGTTCCAGTTTTTGTATCTGGGGTGCTTCGTACGACATTCTTGGCCCCGTTGCGGACAGTCTTACAACTCTTCAGTTGGTACCCGTTCTGCAGTCAGCTCAGGTCTGGGCGTTTCTGACTTACGTCGCAGTTGTCACCATCGTAATCCCCGCTCCAGGAGCGCATCTAGTTTTTCTGGCCGTGAAGGCGCTACTCGGAAGCTGGGATCACACAGTTATCCAAGGGTTCCTACTGCGTGAGTCTGTAAAGCATAGCCCCCTGCTGAACACGCTTGTGTTGGCCTTCGCAAAACGCTCGCCTGTCATGATCACCATGAATGATCGTAAGGTTTATGTCGGATATATCAAATCCATGGGTGATTCCACAGAGGTAACAGGTTTTGATAAGGACTTCGAGCTCGTCCCCACGCTGAGCGGGTATCGGGACAAGGATACGCTTGAGGTCAGATACACGACCGAGTATGAGTCTGAGGGTATCCTTAATAACTCTTTGTTCTTGAAGCAAGAGAACGTCGTTTCGTTAACTCTTTACAATCAGGACATACGTGCAGCTTTTGAGAAAACCACCCGTGCCAATGTCGATTGGAGGGATTGAAGGCTGGTGCAGCAAGTCTTAGAAATTTCGTGCTCGCCAGATCTCGTAACCGCAGGAGACTATCCTCCGCTTTGCAAGCTTTCAGAAAAATCCCACGCATTTTTCAGAAAGGGATGCTTTTCAAGCTGCAGCTGAGTTTGGTTTGCTCTCGCCATGGAAACCCGTGGCATTACGAGAGGATAGCGCCAATGGACAGGTCAACTGATAAACCCAGTATTGCGTTCCGTGCAGGTCAGCTATTCGGAGTGGGGCTGCGTGGGTATTCGGCAATCGAGAGGCGTCTGATTATTCGGTGTGTCAGCTGGGGCATGCATCCCGAGCTGTGCCGCTGGGCTCTTCGTATTTTGAAGCTTGGTCTGATTGCGCTAGCTCTGTATGTATCGTTCTGGATTGCCGCAGTTTTTTTTGGACTGTGGGTTTTTCGGGGGATGGCTGAATTGGGTTTGGTTCCAGAAGGGACTGCTCCTGAGGAAGGCTGGGATTATGGCCACTCCGGTTTCGGGTACTACATCAACGGATACAGAGTTGATTCAGGTAATGATGAGGATGACTGAGGTAAGTGGCTCATGAGCCACTTACCTTTAGGGGGTTATTTTTTCAGTTTAGATGTGACGATATTCGCGCCTTCTCCTCCAGCTGCTTGACTTCCTTTTGTGCCGCCAACGAGGCCGTCAATCGCCTTGCCTGTGCTAATTCCTGCATATCCAAGTGCTGTCATCCAGAGCATTGGCAGCACGATAAACATCGCCGCCATCACATAATTCAGCAACATATCCGCCTGCGTATTGTTCATCCCCAGCAGCGGGTTCAGCGTCCCATGCGGCGAACCTCCGCCGTACATCGCATCCAGAATCGTCGTATCCAGCCAGCGCGCTAGCTGGAACCAGAAGTCCACGAAGATCATCGAGAACTGGACGATGGACAGGGTCATGGTCGACTTGAAATCAAAGGTCCCAAACGTGATCACCAGCGGTATACAGATGATCAATGTCATCTTCAGAAACGCCATTACCATCGGTAATGCCTGGCGGACCACGTCCATCGCGGGGAAGTACGCCATCGAGCCAACACCCAGCCCCACTGCGCCTGTCACTCGACTTGCATCGTTGAACATTGAACCGCCAATCTGGCCGCCGTAATCGGAGTAGACCTGCCCTTGGGTCATACGCTGTGCCCTGGGCGAGGCGATCTCACGAATGAGCGCGTCACTGACCTCCTGAGGTGACATGAAGCTCGCCCAACTGATGAATCGCTCCGTCAGGGTAGGGTTCACCTGGCTCAGCAAGCGGTCTCTGAGACCTTTGTCTGCATCGCTCCACCACTGATTGCACATCGGGAAACCTCCGCCGTTTTTGACCTTCGGCATGGCAGCATCCCGGACCGGGTCCCATGGCCACTCCTGCCTCGGCGATCGCGAGTAGTAATTGTCGTAATAGCCTGGCTGATAGCTGAAGTAGTTTGAACCGATCCAGTTCACGTCGTTCATGAGCTTGTCATCGAGCTTCGGACGCTTCATGAACAGCTTGGCCCGGGAGTAGCCGTAGCAGTCGTTGGTGAAGTCGGCGACCTCTTGAGCGAGCAGAGGGTCGTGGATTCGGGTTGTGCTGATCTCCATGCGCATCTGGCGTAGATCTGACCCACAGGGAATAGATGCGACAGCCGCGTTGGTAATCGCTTTGGAAATCGCATGCACGAAGAACCACCATGCCGGGATCTTTGCGCTCTGGTCGTTCAGCGTAGTGAAGGACTTGCCCCAGCGAGTTTCCTGAGGTTGCGCAACCTGGTATTGGCATTGCTGTGATCGGCTTTCGTCGAACTTTAGAGTGGCTAGGTCGACGTTAATGAGTGGCAGGCCAGCGAACATAATCACGACGGTGGCGACCCACACTCGGTTCTCGATGCGTATCACCGACAGCGCGCCTTTGTTGCCTTCGTCAGCACCCTCTCCACGCGCCTTGATCCACTCCTGAACGATGATCGCTGCAAACGCCAGGGCGTAGACCCCGGAGTCCATCAGCACTTCCCAAATCCCGTTACCGACCAGCCAGCCCACCAGTGTCAGGTAGTACTCCAGATAGTCGTTGGTATAAAGCGTCATGCGTCACCCCACAGTCCGTGGGCGTTCGCGCGGGCGATCTCGAAGAGGATGCAGGTCATCGCGGCCGCGAATTCGGCGCGCCGGATTCGGCGCTTCATTTGAGGTGCCGGATTTAGTACACGTGGACGTACCGCTAACCATGCCCAGATGAGCAGGGCATATACAGCGAGTCGCCACGCCAATAGGTATTCGTAAGACTCAGCACGCCAGGCTCGCCAATTTTCCAAACTACCCAGAATGTAAATGCCGTAGAGGTTGATGAGTGTGGCGACGGTTATGAGCACCATCAGCAGGCCGATCACGCGCCAGTACTTGAATTTGAATACGCGGTTGTTTTTGAAATCCATGTCGTGCTCCTACAGGTTGTCCTGACTGGTAGGTTGTTGGGCGTCATCCAGGCGGTTCATCTCTGTGTCGCCTTGGTAGATCGAGCGCGAGTTCTCTTTGCGCTCTTTATGGCGAGCGATGATTGCCATTGGCGAGTTGCTGGCCAGGGTTCTCCGCAGCTCCAACTCGGTCTTGAGGTTGTCGATTTCGAGCTTGAGATTCTGGCTTTCGCTATTGATCGCGCCGGTGGCCACGTCATTTGCGGAGACGTTGGGCTCCTTGTTGCCAGCGAGGAGGGTGCGCTGCAGCAGCAAGGCTTTTTCCAGTACGCTGGACACGGCGATCTCAGATGCCAGACGTTGAGCCAGCAGCTCTTGATCCGGTTCATCACGCAGCGCTGTGACAACACCCCGGGAGATGGGCAAAGAGTTGCTGCTCGCAGCGGCAAGGTTTTCCGGCGTGGTCTCTTTGCTGCCGGTGATCAGCTCTTGCAGGGCCTGCAGCTTGACGTCGTATTCCTCCTGGATCAGCGGAGTAAGTCCGACGCCTGCGGTGGTGGTGGACTTGGTGCAGTCTTCACATGTTTGCTGTTGCACCTCGCCGAGTACACGATTGGCAAACTGCGCGGCCTCATCAGGAGACTTCCAAGTGCCGCACGTCATGCCGCTGTTGCAAGTGCTTGGACTGATGGCCGAGTTATCAGTGGCGCTACGGCCATTGAGCAGGTTGTATCCCGCTTTGGTGACCTCGCTAATGACTTTGATAGGTTGCTGATTCTTGCCTCCTGCCTTGGTACCGCCAACCCAAGGCACGCCGCTGTTACCTTTGGAGGCTTCAGCCGTCTTGGTTGCTGCCACAGCATCGCCGTTTTGGGCGACGGCCTCCTTCATGGCCTGGCCTTGGGCGAGGGTGTTCCAGCCGGTCTGATTACCTGCGATGTCAGCCATCTTCGCTGCCATCGCTGCGCAGCTGGCTTTGGAGCGATCGAAATCCACGCGCGCTTGCAGGATCCCGTTAGTCAGCAGGTTGTACAGCCCAGGATCTGCTCGCTGAATGATAAGCGCGGGCAACGAAGCAACCGCACCGGTTGCGCCCTGAATCACGCTGCTCATGATGTTCTGAAAACCATCCGTGGCACCGCTCAACTGGTTCTGCAGCGTCGTGGAAAGGTCCATGTTTCCGCACATCAAATTGGTGTTCCAGCCGACCCCGACACCAATGCTTTGCATGCTGCCTGCGCGTCCCATCGACACCGCGCTGCCTCCGCCAACGCTGTACAACACGTCGTCACCAATGACGCTGCCTGAGCTCCCAGCATTAATCGGATCTGCTTGCACTGTTTTCGCCGCCAAGAGCGCAATCGTTAGTGCAAAGCAACGGATTACAGTCAGAGACGCAGAAGAAAACCGAACCATATCGGGCCTCATGAGCTTGGATTTTTAGTAAGCTCCAGTACTGCCGAGGAAGGTTTGACCTTCTCGTTTGCAGCAGCTGTAGGGGCGCCATAAGGCCCAGGCATAACCGCCATCCTGGGATTGCATCGCTGACGACTGATCGGGAAATACCCCGCAGGTTTGGCTCACGACCGGAGCAAGCTGTTGCCACTTTCCGGTTCGGATCTCACCCTCACGCAATTCGCCCGCAGGCCAGTAACCTGGCTGCACCTGAGCAAGCAGCGGCTGATAAACATGGACCTGCCCAGAACGGGTAACCACATCTCCGGCGCGCTGCGCCATAACCGCTGCCGCTTTGTAGTCATCCGGCTGATGCAGAAAACCACTGCGCGGATAGACGCTTCCCCACAGGCTTGCTGCAGTACGACTGCCAATCTCACGCACCCCAGGCGTCAGCGCCTGCGGGAACACACTCTCAGGAACGCCGTAACGCCAAGCGATGGTGTCCAGCGTGCTGATCATGTTTGGCACATAGGAAGTGCCCGCGCCTGCGCAGGCGTAACCCGAACCACTAGCGAAACTGTTGAAAGCCAATAGCCCGGGATGGCCGATCACATCAACATTCTTGAACGTCGCGAGATTGTTCTCGTGCACATTGTTGGTCGTACCGCTGCCGCCGCCCTGAGCAGCAGACGTGGGGGAGCTCATGGTTGCGACTTCTAACCATGGGTTTTGGCCGGTGTTGCTGTAGCTGGAGACAACCGCGTCCGGAACGTAGTGGCCTACCTTGGAAGAGGTCTTTACTTCGCAGCCGAAGGTGGTGCAGTACAGCCAGTAGCAGACACCGACTACTCGGTAGTCCATGCAGGTCGGCGAGGCTACTGACGGCACGATCACAGCGGTCGTCAGCGCAAAAGCGGGAGTTGTAACCAGCAACAGAGCGGGAAGGGCACGCCTTGCTATTGGATGAAGGGCAAGAAGGCTCATGGCTCCTTCCTCCGGTATTCCTCAATGCGATTGAGTGCTCGATGGACATTGGTTTCGCCGTAGACAACGTATTTACGATCGACTACCACGGCTGGGACTTTGGTAACGCCCATGTTCCAGGCGTCAGTGACGTTTTGGTGGGCTTGGGTGAGTTGGGCTGCGAGGTCTGGAGTGATGCGTTGGGTGGCTATTGCCTGGGCTTCGGCTGGGTTTGCGGGTAGGGCGCGAGATAGATCGGCTTTCAGCGTTGCAGGCAGATCAAGGTTGATTGTGCGGATGTTTTTGGTTGCGGCGAGTGGGTATTCGTTGGTGGTGATCAGGATGATTTCACCACTGGCTGCGGTGCTGGTCAGCAAGGTCATGAGGCATGCGGTAAGGGCCTGGCATTTGGTCGCTGAGTATTGGCGTCGAAGTGACATGAGCTGTGTCCGGATTTGTGATCGGGAAACAGTCAACTACGTCGGGAAGGGAGGGCGCTGCTGGAAAACTGATTTAGGCATCAATAGATTTGAGGGCGGTGAATGGTTCTGCCGCTGAGTCCGCGCATCTGAAAAAGTCCTGCTGAACCGATTGACAGATTTCGCGAACGCTGTTCATATATACAGCATGGCAGATAGCCCAAAATGATCGGTAGGTGTCTTAATGAAATTTTTGCTTCGCAATATTAGACAAGGTGCTTTGTGTTTTCTTGTCACGCCTGTGTTAATGGCTATTTTGTACGTAGTAACGAAAATGTACGGTGTTACCTCTGAAACAGAGGTTCCGAATTGGTTGGAGTTGATCATAAACTGGCGATATTCGGCGCGCGGATTTTCCTCTGTTTTCATTGGGGGGCTCTTGATTTGTTTTGCAGTGACCGTATTGGTTAAGGTGAAATCAATGCAGCGCCATAATCTAAATAAATTTGCAAAAGCCTTTAATCTAGTAGGGACCTTCGTTTCGCGAAATCTTTATTTTTGGTCGGGCCTTTTCCTTGCTTGGTCTTTTGGTTCAAGGTGTATTGATTTTGTGCAGCCGATTAGTCTTCAAGAAGTAATGGTTCCCCTGCTCGTTGTCATGGCCTTGGTTATTGAATACATGCTGCTCAAGTTTAAGCATGAAGTGATCAGGGGGAAGGTTTCTATATGAAAATGGTTTCTACGCTACTCGGTTGCGGAAAAATATATTGAAAATTCGTAATTTAAGCCGAGTGGCCAGGGGCGTTTGTATAAGATGCGGTTAGTTTTTACTTTGTAAATTTCATTCTTCAGACCTTTGTACGTTATTTCATATTGCCTTTTGACACGGCTCTTAGCTGGTCTGGGTTGCAATCCCATTGCAGTGAGAGATTTTTAGATGAAAAACTCAATATTTTCAATCGTGGCTGCCGTGGTGCTTGGGTTAGCCTATTATGTATTTTATTTGCCAACCGGTACTGCCCTTGCTGTTGGAGGGGTGTCAGCAATCAGTAGTCTCAAAACTTGCGTTGATATTAGAGCTCGCATGCCTGACTCCTTGGAACGGGCTAAAGTTTTTTTGAACGAGACTAGCGGGGTGCATGTCGCTGACGTTAACGCAGTTGGCACTAACCAAGATGATGCTCCTGCACCAATTACTCTTGTCGATGGTGTTGGTTCTGATCTAAATTTGAGTTCTGAACTAAGGAAGTGCACCTCTCAACTGAAGCGGGAAGTCGAGCGACGAACTTAAAAGCTTTGCCATGATCTGTCCGTCGGACCATCCGCATCTAAAAAGGACTTTCGTTGAAGTTTAGAAGACACTTTCTGCATCGTTTGAGAGGTCCGCCAAATCAAAGGGTGCAGCAGCGGAAATGCAGTGGTAGAAATGGGAGTGATAATCACACGTTTTCTCTGGAAGATCTGATGCCGCACTAGGGATCATCTACCACTGCGAACTAAGGGGGGGATTTTTTTATTGTCTCATTAACTAGTAATCCCACGCTTACCATCAATCCGCCGTGCAATCTCAATCGCCGCATCCAGCTCACTAACCCCCAGCTCACCCATCACCTTAAACCGCTCAGCCTTCTCCTCCGGCTCAGTCATCGCCATAGCCAGGTACAGACTCGGCGGCACAGCCCGAAACAGCACCTCTGTCGACTTCGAAAAAATCACCCCCTCGGTAAATTTCCCCGACTCCTTCCTGGCCGAAAGCATCAGCTTTTTCTGCGCGTCATTCAGCTCGCGAAACCGCGAAATCTTGGCGACTTCGTCCGGGGGCATGTTGAGGCAGATCCACCATTCGATCATGTTCAGCATTGGCTCGGCAGCTTTGGGCAGGTCGTCGATGTTTTGGGTCGCGAGCCAGAACCAGGCGCCGAGCTTTCGCCACATCTTGGTGATCTTGACTACGTAGGGCGAGAGCAGGGGGTTTTTGGTGATGATGTGGCCTTCGTCGGTGACATTGATGATCGGTCTGCCGAGCATCTGGTCGCGTTCGGCGATGTTATTGACGGTGTTGATCAGCGAGATGTACGCGATCGAGAGCTGGGCGTTGTAGCCCTCGCGGGCGTAGGTCGCCAGGTCGACGATGGTGATGTCGACCTCGGGCCAAGGGCTGCCGTCGCTGTTGAACAGGTCGCCGTCGGCGCCTTGGCAAAACATGTCCATGGCGTCGGCCATTTCCAGCAGGCGTGCGCGACGGGCTTCGGGGAGGGCGTTGTCTTGGCCTGCGCGGCGCAGGGCGTCGCGGACGTCTTGAGTCAATACGGTACGTTTTGCTTCGACGCAGACCCGGGCTGCATCGATGATGCATTGCCGAATCAGGCTGCGGTCGGCGCGGGTCAGGCGTGCTTCTTCTTTGTCTTCACCGCCGGTGATCATCAAGCGTGCGGTGATCTCCAGTTCGCCGAGCACGTCGCGTTCGTCTTCTTCGTCAGTTTCCTGCTCGTCGAGCTCGTCGGCATCCAGGGTTTTTACGCGAGCGGGGGTATTGATGAGTCGATGTGCATCGGCGTAGGGCGCAAGGCTGACGCCGGAGCCGGGAGCCAATTTGATGCGGTTGACGGTCAGTCCGAGGCGCTTCGCGAAGTCAGCGAATAATCCAAAGCTATTACCCGCTTCGGCGATGAACAGGCGAGGGCGGTATACCGCTGTCACCTGATTGAGGATGTTGTTTAGCGTGGCTGACTTGCCTGCGCCGGTCGGACCAAACAGGAACAGATGGGCGTTCATCTGCCGATCGAGGCGGTTGAGCGGATCAACAGTGATGGGCCCGCCACCCCGGTTGAAGAATGTGATGCCCGGGTTGCCGGTGCCTTGGCTGCGTCCCCACACGGGGGCCAGGTTAGCCACGTGCTGGGCGAACATCAGTTGCGTGTACCAGTCTGCGTTTTTCATGCCCGGGTTGAATACGCAAGGCAACCAACGCAGGTAGCTGTTCAGCGGCGCTACTTCATGTTCGTCTCGCACCGGTTGCAAGCCTGCATTGAGCATGACGTTGTTCAACTGCAGGGTGCGGCTGTCGAGCTGGGCGAGATCCTCGCCGCGCAGATAGAACGCGACGCTTGAGCGGTAGAGCTTGTGCGAACTACCGATCAGCGAGCGTGCTTCCTGTACGTCATGGCGGGTTTGCTCCGAGTCGACGGTGTCGCCGACCGACTTCTTGGCCAGCAGGTTAAGGTGCGCTTCAAGCATGTCCTGTGGCGTGATCAACAACGTGATGCAAAGCACCGTGTCCTCGGGCATCTGGTCGAAGAGGGCATTGATGGCGTCGCCGCCTTTGTTGGTTTCGCCGGTCAAGTGACCGGTCATGGGCGGCGAGCGCAGGCGATCCAGCGTTACCACCCGGTGGGGCATTTGGTCGAAGCACCACACGCCATTTTCAACATCCGATACGGGCTGCTCGAAGAACAGGCGCTGAGCGAAGTCCGTGCCGCTGGCCAGCTCCAGCTCACCAGGTTCGATAGCGGCTGGGTATGCCGTCGCTTCGTAGAAGCGCTTACGATCCTCTGCGGTGGGTCCCAGCATTCGCGGATGAGGGTTGAACCAGCGCAGGAGCCAGTCATGGATCTGAGCGCCGTCCATGCGGAAGCATTTCACGCCGACGTTGCCCAAGCCACCGAGTAGCCGATCGCAGATCGTGTTCAGGGCGTGCTCTGCAGTTTGCGCGCGTCTGCCGGGCTGTCCTTTGCTGCGTCGATAGACGACCAGCCGAACCCGTCGACTCTGGCCGCGCCATGGCAGGCGAGTGACGGTGTTGTCGTCGAACAATCCCCCAGGCTTCGAAATCGCCAGCAGGTGCTGTTCGAACATATCCAAGTAGTAATCAGTGAACGCCGAGCCTTGTGCCCGCGGCTGGACGTAGTTGCGTAGCCGTTTGAGGTACGGATCCCAGTCGGTTTCATCCTGAGCGTAGAGCTGAACAACCCATGGCTGATCTTCCAGTTCATCGAAGCTGTCCTGTAGCGCATTCTCAAGTGCGTCACGTACGCCTCGAAGCCAGTCAGGCTCGCGGCCCTCGGTGCCAATCTGCGTCAGCTCAAAGAATGCCGCCACAGACTCACCGTCATCCAACAGCATGCACTGGGACTCTGGGAGGTATTCGACCCACGGTAAAAGATCGACAAAGCTGGGCTCTGATTCGTAAAGTTTTTGTTCGTCAGCCGCGGTGGCTTTACCTGCTTTGTTGCCTGGCTCAGGAATGCCCTGTGCTTTGAGTTTGGCGACATGTCGTTCCCAGGCCTCAGGCTGTTCATCGCACCCCATTAATAGTCCTCCGTCCGCTCGCCGGGCATGGCGTATTGAACACGCTGATACAGCGGGAATACGGTGCTGTACCCGGGAATGGGCGCAGGGTCAGTTCCAGCTAAATGCGGGAAGACGTACATCACCAGATCAGGGTTGGGCAGCCGCTTGAATTGGCTATAGATCTCGTTCTGTGCAGTTCGCGTGTAGCTAGTGTGAGTGGTGTCGCCATCACTCAAAGGCCGGCGCAGTTGAAGCCTGGCGTCCATAAGCTGTCGGCTAGTTGAGCTGCCGCCGCTTACCCCTGATGACTGGTTCCAGAGATCGAGCATGTTCTGCGGACCATGCGGCATGAGTTTGTCCTTGTCGGTCGTACAACCTGAGAGCAGCGCCAGAGCAAGCAGCCCTGATAAAGCTTTAATCCAGTGCAGAAGCATGCGCACCTCCTGAGGGGTATTTCACCTTGCGGCCGTCGGGTTCATAGTCAATTTCAAGCTGGCGATCGAGGTGCACCGCGACTTGCGCGCCCGGCTGTACGTAAATCGCAGCGAACGCTTGGCCGTAGAGTTTGTTAACCCAGTCACCAATGTCCTTGACCCCTGCAGAGAGGATGCTGCTAAGCGCGGAGCTGCCTGCACCGCCCATGGTGCCCACGGTGGTGCCGTTGCTACTGATCACAGTGCCGGTGTTGGCCTGGTCGGCCTCAAGCAATTTCGCAACGCCCGCGCCGGCTGCTGTGACCAGGCTTTTACTGCCGATGTATTGCTCGGCATTGGAGCGACGTAGACCGGAAATACACGGGATGCCGTTAGGGTCACTGATCCAGCCAATCCCTCCCTGGATTTTATCCATCTGCCCGCTGGACTGGCCGCCGTTGTTTTGCTTCGTGGTCAACGGCTGCGGTTGTGGCACTGTGCGCACGCGACCGTCATTGAAAACAAAGGTCATGCTGGTGATTTGCCCACGCACACAGGACAGGGTCCAGTCGCCAGCAGCCGTGCCGCTGATGACGGCACCGGCAACGTCTGGCAGATCAATACCGTTTGCGGTCAGGTTGTCCGGGCCGATCAGGATCTTGAAGGGGAAGGGGTCGTTGACTGTTCCATCCACGGGTACTCGACCGATCAGCGCAGTCATGGCTACAGAGCCCATCAATGTGGAGTTCTCGGGCAGCGTGTAGACAGGACGCGGCGGGGGCTTATCGTCATCGGTTTTGATGTTCCGCCCAACGGCACCTGACTTGGCTTTGAGCTCACGCTGGCCCATGTTGATCTGGTCGGCAAATGCATTCGGGAAGTTGAATCCAACTGCGGGTTTGCTAGTGCCTGCCCCAATCGGCTTGCCTTGGGCATCAAGTGCCGTTCCGTCCTGGGGATCAATCCAGATCAGATTGTCCTCACCACCTCTGAAGCCGTCGCCGTCACCTTGCTGCAAACCCAGACCCACCGGTAAGTCGCTGTTGTTGGGGGCAAGGCCGCGCGTATTGAATTGCTCTTTCAAGTCGCTCAACAGGTTTCGCGTGGTCTGTTTTTCCTGATCGAATTGAGTGCGATCACTGCGTAGTTGCTCGATCTCGCCATTCAATGCGCTGCGGATACGTTGATCGACATCCGATTCGCGTGAGCGAAGACGGTCGTTTTCATCCTTCTGCGTTTTGTTCTCCGAGAGCAGGGTTTGCAGTTCTTCACGCATGGCTTTGGTCTGGCCAACGAGCGTGGCCACCGTGTCCATTGGCGTATCGCCATGGATGCCCAGACGCTTCAATTCTTCTGGTGAAAGCTGGCCAACTGTCGAGCTTGATTCGGCGTTCGGAGATTTGTCGCTGGAGCAGGACCTGACCATAAAGAACAACAGCAGGAGCAGTGCCGGCAGCACCAGCCACTTGATCAATCCGTTACTTTTCATGCGCTGTCTCCCTCGCGTATGGGAGATTGCTGGATGCATCTATCCGGCTTTGGTTGGGCAGGATTGACTGTGCCAACCCATGTCCACGAGTGACCAGGTACAGCACCGTGGTGTCCTCTGCTTTGCCATGTTTGCCCAGGTGCCGATGCTGGAACGTCGCCGCTACGAAATCGCCTTGGAGTTCTCGAGGGTCGAGCTGCAGATCTGCGGTTGATTGATTACGCAGTTGCACCGCTGTAACCCAGAAGTCCTCAAGTTGCCAGGCACCCAACGCGATGGCGCTGACCGGAAGAACTGGGAGTAATCCTTCAAGGCTCAACGCACGGTTGACGCGCACTTGGCTTACTCCCTCCAAGCGCTCAACAGTGCGTAGCGGCGAATAAAGGCTTTGCGCGGCGTAACGGGTCAGTACGACTGGAATCGGTGTTTGTCGAGGTTTGGCAGGGAGCTCTGCAGCAATATCCGAAGATGGTTTCTCAGCGTTTTCTGACTCAGCCCTGACGATCCTGACGGGCTCCAGTTCTGAAGAGTCAGTCACATCAGTTGCCGCGATATCGATCAGGATCAACTCACCGGTGGTGACGTTCTGCAGTTGCAAGCGGGTCGGCTCGATCACCTCATTCGCTCGCAGATACAATGTTCCGCCGGTGCTCTGAATCCGTAGCTTGTCCTTCAGCGATCGGGGAATACCGACGCGCACGTTCTGGTCGACGAAGATGATGCGCTCCTGACCCACGTGAAGCGGAACAGCCAGCGGCAACCGCTGCCACTTCAGGATTTCCACGGCCAAGGCCGATGTGGCCATTCCAGTCAGCGTCAGTAAGAGCAATGATGTAAGCGCGAGCTTCATTGCACGACTCCTTGCCCGGGTACATCCAGGCTTGTGTCAGGTGATTGAGTAACGGCCGAAGAAGAGAGGCGTTGTGGTTTGCCGCTGTAGCAGTTGAGCAACAAGCCAAAAGGATTGCGCTCCGGATCGGTGTCCATTCGAATCACGTGCAGCGGATACCTGACCAGAGCACGCTTGACCTTCTCGGAGCCGTAATACTCGTCTGCGGTAAGGTCGAGGTTGACCATCCAGGCATCGTTGCCGAGCGTCTTCACTCGCAACGTCGGGTTGTCGCTGTAACCTCGCTCGGGGATCTCGTACACGCCGCGGGTCCGTTTGCGTAACTCGCCCCCGGCGCGACGCTCTTCAAACTCGGCTTCGAGCTGGGTCTTGCAGCCAGGCGTTAAAAATGGCGCGAGCTGACGCAGGTTGCGTGGATAGTCCTCTTCACCGTTGGTAGGCCACCGGTTCAACTGCTGGAAGATGTAAAAGCCGAAGGTGTAGACCGTCTCCGGAGGAACCTCCCACCACTTGCGAGTACTCCCGGAGCGTAGGTCAGGCGGGACATGAACAGTCATGTCCCGAGGTGCAGACCACCAACCCAACCCCATCAGTACCGCGACCACAAAGAACAGGCCAACACCGATGCGCAGCGTCATTACGTGAGCCTCCAGTCGGGAGACTTCGTTTTTAAAGCGGCTCATCGGCGCTGGCTCCGGCGAGTCGACCAGACACCGTTACGTGTCAGCAGATCTGCACCGCCTGCCCATGCTTTCAAGGCCGGCCACCGAGTACTGATCTGCCAGCGCATCTCGCGGTAAAGCCAGGTTTGAGGTTTGCCGCGTTTGAGTCTGCGCAGGAATTTCCCGCCAAAGAAGATTCCAGCAGCCACTGCAGCGACCATTGTCGTGGGTGTCATGGCGATGCTCTTAGTCACGATCGCCAGAGCAACACCAATCACCAAGCCTACAAGTGCTGATAAACCCACTGACAACCAAAGCTCATCAGCCGTCATTCCCAGCACGATCACCGGTTGCCGATTAAGCCGGTTCGGCAGGAAGCGCAGCGTGCCGTCTGGTAACTGCTCGGGCGTAGTAGTCATGACCATGCTCCCGCGCTTAGAGAATGCCGGCGGCTTTAGTCAACAGCCAGATGGTGAGCACCAAGAGCAGGGCACCAACAGTGCAGGTAAGCCCGAACTGGCCCCAGGTCTTCTTGCCACTTTGCACTTCAGCAAACGTGCCATATGCGTGGTAAGCAACACCGCAAAATGCAGCCGCTGAAATCAGCAGCCCGATTAGCGCGGCGCCGTCGAAGGCATAGTTCTGCATCGTCTGGATGATGTTCGTCCCTTCACCACGACTTGGCGCTTCCATCTCTGGGAGCGCCGCATGAACAAATGAAGACATGAACGCGGTTGCCCATAACCAGGCATGTATGAGTTTTTGAGTTAGGTGATTGCGCATGTGATTGCCTCCCTGGGCATGGTTGTGAATCTGAATCAGTGCAAAAGCAGATAGCCGAGCAGCACGTAAAGCAGCGTGATCTTCAGCGCCAACGTGCCGAACTGTTCGTTGCTGAGTTTCCCCTTGCTCCAGCCGCGATACCCACTGCCGAGCGCCCAGGCCGAAAACACCAGAATCAGCGTCAGCGCGAACCCGACAAACAACGTCATGGTGTCCTGCGCGGTAAATCCACCTCCGGCTTGAAAGGCACTGGATTGCTCAGGTGTCATGCTCATGGCTTGTGCTCTGCCTCGCGCAGGTAATGGCCCGTCAACTCAGCCGGGTGACGTGGTTGTGCGCGTGCAGGGGATTGGTAGGCTTTGATGCCTTGGCGGATCAGCTCGATCTCGGCGGACAGACGCGGGTAGTCGAATGTGTAGCGGCTGCCGTCTTCCGCGGGGAGAGACTCGCTGGAGCGGGTGATGCGGTCGATGGTGTCGAGTTGGCGGAGGATGAGGTTTAGGTTGGTTTGTTCGGATATTTGGGAGTCGGCTTGGGTATTTGATACGCTGAAGAGAAAAGCCAGCATGAAAGGAGCTAGGTGTTGGGAAATCGAGGCTCGCATCTGGGCTGTCCTAAATATTGCGGATAGGACAAGCTTCCCAAGCCAAGGAGAGAAGTGCAGTAAAAAAACTAGATTTGGTTTTTGGTATTTTATGCATCACTGTTGCTTGAGCGATATGTTAATTTGAGTTGTAATATACAAGGCCTTTCCGCATGCTATTGATTGTTATGGATGCTCATAGGTCTTAACATTTATGTTTGGTGGTTTTTTGTGGTGAGTTTTATTTGCGCGGGGTGTCTGTTGGGGGCATTTACAGATTCTTTTGGGTCTTAAATTATAATTTTGGCTTGAGAGTCATTGAGTATGACTCTCATTTGTCTGCTCGATTTAATTCATCCTAATATTTTGAGCGGGATTGTAGTTGTAGTCAGTTTGTCTATTACTTCATTCCATTTGCCGTTGGCGTACGTCTTTAAGTAAGGCTTTCTATTTTTTTCTTTGATTACTCCAAGGTAAGACTTGGTTTTTGAGGTTTTATCTACTACATAGTATGCTTCTTTTCCTGCTTCAATTCTGCTGATTAGTGAACCTGTGCTTATGCACCATTTTGCTATGCTATTACCGTAATGTGTAATCAATGTGGTGCCGTGAGCATTTATTTCATTTATAATGCAATCCACTTCAAATTGTAGCGAAGGCGGAATGTTTTTTAATATTTCAGTTTGGCTTGCCGCTGAAGATCCCTGAGCGTTCTGGTTTATAACGCCACGCTCAGATAGCCAGTTGTAAAAAAAGTCGCGGAGTATTTCATATCTCCCTACGTGGCTCACTAAGTCGTTTGTGCTGCGATTATAGTTGTCGAATTTTACAAATGTGGAAAAATCCTTGTCTGTGCTGTCTGGTAGCGCTGATCTGTAACTTTTACGCTCTTCTTCGAATTGCACTAAAAACTCTCTCACGAGGTAATAGTGCTCCTCGGATTGGTTTCGGCAAAACCAATAATAAACAGGTAGAAGTCCGCCACTTGAAAGAAGTTTGTCTCTAGGGAGAAATATCTCCGCCATGACTCCCAAGTTTTCGTTAACTCGTCTCGCAGCAAGCTCAAGATGATCGCGCCTTTCGGCAAGTTTTATACTTGATACAAAAGTGTCTAATATTTTTTTCTTCGTGTCTACAGGTTTGCCTTCGAATTCAAATTGAAGTATCTTGGCGGCAGCGTTAAGATCTGCACCCCTTGTAAACGGAAATGCAACGTTGTTTATAAAAAACTCGTGATCTCTTATAGTTCGAATAATTGCGGGCGCCGGACCAGACATTGCATTCCGAATTTCAGCACCAGTTAAGGGTTTATTTCTGTTAAGACGGACAAAGAGCTCATTGATAGGCTCCTCTGTCGAGGCATGCACAGACATGATTGTAAGAGGAAATACCTCAAAAGCTTCTGCTACTTCGTAGTGACTGGCCGAGAGATCTTTGTATGAGAGACCCCCGAGTTTGAGACTTGGATTTGGTAGGTAAACAAAGTCTGGATTTAGTACCACTTTGTTTTGGAAGAAATCAAATATAGCTTCAAGTCTCTGCTTTCCGTCGATGATAGCATAGGGTAGCTTGCTTCTATTTAATGAGGATTTTTCGCCAACGGTAAAATCTGCCATATAAAGTTTTGGTATGTCGAACCCATTTAAAATGGAGTCAATAAGGTATGCTTTATCGGTTTGGGACCATAGGCGACCTCGTCTTTGATAAGGAGGTTCCATGTCAATTTTGTTCTGCCTAGCTCGCCACCAGGTCAAGGGTTTGGGATCCATAGTACGGATGAAAAATGTGGTATCTACGTCTGACATAGCTACACCTCAAATTCAAAAAAACGCTTGATCTCTAATGCAAGGCCATCTAAGTCTGGATAAACCACAGACTCGGTGAAGCCGTAAGAAAATAGAGCGTTTCTTAAAGATTTTATATTCTCTTTTGGTATCACTATTTTAATTAACGAGTCCTTTGGGAATTTGGAACTCGCATACAATTCGTCCATCCCGCAAGCGCTTTGCCCAAACACCGTGAATACTCCTCTTTGAGCTACAATCCGTGGGCTATTATGTGTGCCATATAGTGCCACAGGATGATTGTTCATTTTTGAAATTGCTGATGACGGTACGTAGCCTTTCATTTCCTCGTCAATAGTCAGGAGTATCCCGCGGTCATATGTCTGATGTGCCAGTGCGTGCCTGTTCCACTGAACTGGATCCAAAATCCAAACTGTAGCATCAGTCGTAAATGTTAATTCGCCAGCGGCATCCATTCCATACGCTGAGTTTCCAATGGCAAAATAAAAAGCGATAAATGGATTTTCTGTCCAGTCGAGTAGCCTAGTGGGCAGCCTGTAATGCTGCATATAAAAAATCACCTCCCAAGGGTCGGAAAATGAACGGTTGGTAAATGGCATACTCCGCTGTTGGAAACGTGTGATTAGTTCACCTTCTAGCTTACTCAAGTCGGTCATGCCAACTCTTTTTTTGTGTCGATACAACCCTGGAACTAGGTGGTGAGTCGCGTTGTTGGATCCTCGGTACCAAAGCGCGCTAGTCATAGATTCTTGAAGTGTCTCTATGAAGCTAATGTATTCGGAAAATTTGACAATTTTCTTTTCTTTGACTTTAGCCACAAAATGCTCCCAGCAGGCTTTTGATCTGTTCCGTCTGTCCTATGCGATATCCTGATAACGGATCTAAATTTTTATCATTCGGCGCATGTTGGTTGCACGAAAAATCAGAGTTTTATGCTTCCGAAGCCATACTCGCATTTTATGATGTCAATTGCATAGCTAAAGGCCTCGCGGTGGTGGCCTACACTCTGGCTGCAGGACATTGGGTCTTGAATCGCTGCCCCTTTTACGCAGGCCACACGGTCACAAATACTTCTTAAAACTCCCCACCGTAACACTCACCACAACCCCCAACGCAGCCGCACAAGGCAGCAACACCAAAACCGGACTCAAGCTCACCGGCAACGCCAAGTAAATGATCCAGGGCGCAACTGCCAACGGCACGATCATCATCTTCGCTCGATGATAGACGAACCCTGACTCCCGACCAGCCCCAAACCGCCGCAGATCCCTGCGCACGAGACCATCAACGACGCCTGTAAACGCCGCCATCAAGAACAGCGGGGTGGTCAGCACGAGGATGATCAGTCGTGTCAGGAAAGTGAGGACGGTGTACATCGCCGCCAATCCGTAATCCTCGACGTAGACGTACATCACTCCCAGCGCCCGGGTTATTCCTTCACCTTGGTCGCCATTGAGGCGCGACTGCGCAGCGGAGTGGTTAATCCACTCAACGAAGCCAGTCTTTTCGAACGTCCAGATGTACGCCGTGTTGACCAGGTCTTTTGCTGTTAGCCCAGGTTGGTCGATCAGCAGGCTTCGAGAATATCCGTCGGCCAGCCACTGCAGCTCACTGTTGAGCATGCCTTGTGCGTGGTGCCAGCCTTGTTCGGGCCAGTAGAAGTAGAGTCCGATCCACTCCATGAAGATGCTGATCAGCAGCGAGCCGAGCATGATGCCGATGAAGGCGAAGGGCAGGGACAGTGTCCGGGCGATCAGGCCCTTTTCACGTACTTGTTGTTGCTGGGTCTGTGCGCTTTGGGACGCTGTGGCCATGTGCGTTGCTCGGTTGGATGATCAGGTAAAGGGCGTCACAGATTCACGGCGTCGGCTCGGGATCGACGGGGTTGTCTAGCAGGTCGGCGGGTAGGTCTTCCTGCAGTCCACGAGTGCCGCTGCTGGTCCACCATTCGCCACCGCCGTCGATGTAGCTTTTGCGCATGTTCTCGGCGAGGGTCTGCAGGTCTTTGGGCATGACTTCATCCGGATCTGGCGCGGGCAGGGGCATGCGCACTTTCCATAGATTGCCTCCCTCGATCAGGGCGAAGGCCTGGCCTTTGGGCAGGCTGACGATGTGCGCAGGCTCTATCAGCGGCACGCTGGTGGAGCTGACCCTGTCCTGGGTGTTGCTAGTGAAGTCGGTTTTTGCGGAGGGATCAGAGCTGTCGGTGGCGCCGCTGACCAGCGTGGTGGTGTACACGTCGACCTTGGGCAGTTGCTTGGTCAGCAGCTCCGCTGTGGCGGTTTCCCGGACGCGCAGCATGAACAGGTTGTTGAAGTTACCGATCACTTGGCCGGCCTTCGCCTTGTTGCCAATCTTGGCTTCGATATCACTGGCGGTCTGGGTATAGGCGCTCACCTGAATGCCGGCGCCGCCGCCCTTGTTGATCATTGGGATGAATTCATCGCCCATCAGCTCGTTGAATTCGTCGGCGTGCAGGTTGATCGGGATCTTCTGCTCGGAGTTTGCCCCGGGTAGACCGTCGTCGATTCCGAACTTGTAGATATGACCTGCGACCGAGACCAGGTCGGAGAACATCGAGTTGCCGACTGCGGCAGCGACTTCTGGATCAGATAAAGCATCCAGGCCGACGTATACCACCGCGCGCTTACGGATGATCTGCATCCAGTCGAAGATCGGTCTTGGGTCGTTGAGGTCTGTGTAGTCCGGCGAGATCAGCTCCGCCATGCGTCCAGTGGTGAGCTTTTCCAGCAGCGGCAGTAATGACGCGACGATCTTGTCGAAGTAGGTCTTGTCGTAGCGGACCGCGGAGCGCAGCCCGTCCATCACCGGGTCGGCCACGCGGGTCTGTGACAAGTACTGATCAATCGCAATGACCCGTTTTTGCCGGCCCTTCATGTTGAAGGGGATGTTCTTGTCGTTCAGCCCCGCCTCGATCTGCACAATGACTTCCCAGGCTTTGCTGTCATGCCGTGCGAAGTAGTGACCGCTGTACTCGATGAACAACGCGTCAATGTTGATCACGTGCATCTGGATCTTCATGTAATCGGGACGAATGCCAAGTTCCACCAGTGCGCGGGCGATGATGTTGACGAAACGCCAGGCGAATTCCCGAAAAGCGGCGCTGTTGCCTTCGCCGGATAACTGCCCGGAAATCCTGCTGGCTACCTCGGATATACGCCCGAACCGGCCCACGGCGTTGTACCTGGAGGAGATGTCTGGCCAACCCAAATGGAAGATATAGAACTCACCTTCGCGGCCGGCACGCTTGGCTTCGACGTACATACGCTTGAGCAGATCCGCGTCGCCTTTGGGATCAAAGACAATGACCGGCTCAAACTCATCGACACCGTTGACCTGCTTTACGCGGCGTATGTCCTGAGTGATGAACAGCTCAGCCAGCCGCGTCTTGCCCACCCGTGTAGTCCCGAGGATCAGGCTGTGGCCGACGCGCTCGCCCAAGGGCAAGGAAACCTCTACCTCATCAGGTTCAACGCCGTGAATGCGCGGAGCACCGCCAACAGGCGGTAGAGGTTTCACCGGATTTAGCGGGCTGTCCCAAGCGGTTGCTTTCGGAATCAGACTGAGTGGGAAGGGCGCGTATTCCATGCGCTCCTCAAGTCTCCTTGCAAGCTGAAACAAATGCGGAGGTTCCACATAAGCCCTGAACTCCGGGCGGTAGGTTTGCATCAGTCGCTGGGTGTGGCGCTGTTCCCATTTGAAGCCTTTGCCAATAAACAGGCGCCGATTGCTGACGGGCACCTCTTTGCTGGTCATGACGTAGCGCGGCAGTCGACGAATATTGCGTCGGTAGCGCAGGACCACCAGCGCCTGACGCAAACGTATCCAACCGAACGAAAGAAAGAACAGCGCTGCGGCAAGACCGAACAAAGGTGACAACGCGAGCGCCCAAGGTGCGAATAGCGAGAGGCAAGCACCGATCAGGCAAACGCCGACGGTGTACAGCTCGACCGCTGGACGCAGCAGCGCCTCGATCACATGATCCTGTGCCACCCGCTACTGCTCCAGACCGGTTGAAGTAATCAGCGCAGGGTAGTGATCAAGGTTCAGCATCTCGGCGAGTTGATCTGCCGAGGCGGGTGCGAGTTCGAGTCCATTGGCAAGACGCCGCAGGTCCTGCAGCGATTCATATTTTTCAACGTTGACTACCAAACCTACGGCGTTGAGTTCGCGCAGGGCATCTACTCGTGCCGCCAGCCAATCGCGTGAGAGCTCGTCGTCACCAATAAGGAACATTGGCTGTAAACCCGGCGCATTCAGTACGCGTGTTTCGACTTTACCGGGGCTTAGCCGTGTCGACTTAACGGGCAACATGTCGGCCTCGCCATATTGCTTAAGCGGTACCGGCTCGAGGAAAGCCAACTGTGAGGGCTTGTCTTCAGGAATCAGGTTAAGCGCTCGGTAGTACGGAAGCGCAGACGTTCCGCCGAGATCCTCGACGACAATTAGCTCAGCATGAGCAAGCGCGGGGAAGACCAGCACAAACAGGAAGATTTTTTTCATGGAGTCACTCCGGTGACGCGTTTTAGATGGCGGGCAAAGCTTTCGCGATAACGGGCTGCAGGTGCGCCGCCAGCGGGGCGGTGGTATCGCCCCGCGGCGTCGACCCAGGTTCCGTTGCGGGCTTTTTGTTCGAGCAGGACTTGCGTGGTTAACGCGAGGTTCAGGTAGGGATCCAGTACGTCGCACGGCTGGGCGAAACGCTGCCGTTGCCAGCCGATATTGATCTGGCCAAGGCCCGCGTCGACGCTCTTGGCCCCGACCTGTGCTATGGCGGTCATCAACGCCGCACAGGCGGACTCGCGAGAGGAGTAGCGGTAGCCGACCTTGGCCACGTTCAATGTCCATGGCCAAGGCACCAGCCTGCCGCGCAGTCGCGTACCGCTCTCCTGCAGTGCGATGGCATAAAGCACTTCGCTGGGGACGCCGGTACCATGAGTAGCAAGCTGATACGCCGGTGGTGGCAGTTCCGCACTGGCGGGCCGGGTCAGCAGACCGAGCACAAGCAGCAACTGTGCGCGGCGTTTCATTGCCGAACCCATCGCCCATTGTCTTGACGCAGTACGGCCGGAAATTTACCGCTGCCCCCAATGGTGATCCAGCGTCCGCCGTCGTGATTTAGGGTGATCTGTCGGCTACGGACTCTGTCAGGTTCAATGCCTGCTTTCAGTGCCCAGGCCCGTAAGGCATCGTCGTTGCCTTTACTGCCCAGCAGATAGATATCGAAGCGCTGGGCGTCGCGCTGCAGGCGTTTTACTTGAGCCTCACAGGCTGGACAGCTCAGCTCTACGAACACCGCTAGTCGCCCGCTGCTCGATGACTTCACAGGTTTGGAGGTCTGGTCCTGTTTCACCAGAACCACCGGCAGGATGTCCGGATAGAGTCGCTTGTAGGCTTGGTCGTAAGCATTTTGATAGGCGAGAAGCTTGATGACTCTCGTGCTCTCCATCTGCACCTGTAGCTCGGCGTAACGTGTACGTTCCTCTTCGGTTTTCGCTTCGATGCCTAGGGCAGACAAGGGATCCAGATTCGGCGAGTAGACGCCGAGAGGCCCCCTCATAAGCTGCTTGAATCGATCCCATTCATCGACCTGCAAACCCCATTGGGTCGCTTTGGATTGAGCAGATTGGTCCGACTGGTTAGCTGTGTTCTGCGAAAGAGAAATGCCGGAGTGAGCATCCTCGGCATGAGCGGGTGTGACGAAGGCAAATAGCAAATTCATAAGGGCTAGAAACCTCATGGGCTCACCCCCTGGGTCAGCTTCACATCATGATTTCGCCCATCCGGTAGCGTGAAACTGGCGCTGCCCGGCGTCAGTGCTTTGAGCAACCATCCATCATGCGATTCGTTTGGCCGGAGCAGTTGGATATCCTGCAGTTGAGCATTCTGGAGGGGCGATACCGCCAAGAAGGATTCACCACCCCGGTGTTCAAGGCCTATGAGGGTGAAAGGGGGAGTTAAAGGCTTTTTCAGCCTTACTTTCTTGGGGGCTGGTGCCGCTGGTTTCGCTACTGATATAGGCTGTTGAGCCGCTAGGCGCTTTACTTCTTCGAGCTCTTTCTGCATCACCTCAACGTTGGAGCTGAGCGATATGAGCTCGGTTTGAAGTGCGCGCAGTGTGGGTTCGTCGGTACCTTGCTTGGCCAGCGACGTTATTCTTCGGTGCAGGAATTCGTGATCACTTCGGTACTGAGTCCAATCTACAAGCTCTCTCTCGCCTAAAGTATCCAGGTCTAAGCGCAGGGTTTCCTGCTGTTGAGCCAGCATCTCTAGAGAGCCAGACTGTTCCTGCAGCTCCGTCTGCTTCACCACCTTACGAAGTCCCCACCACTGAGTGGCAAGTACCAGAGCCAGCACGAGCAGAAGAGCGCTATGGACGTGACTCGTTTTTAGTCCGACCTTCATCGCTGATCACCCACGGCTAATGGCTTGATCGAAGGCGCCGCGACGGCCTGCGCTGACGGTATCGATGGGGCAGGGCGCTGATAGGCTGGACGAACAGAAAAGCAGATCCGGCGTGCGAGCTCTTCCACCTGCATTTCCCACGCCGGACCGGCCAGCATCTGCATGGCGTCACGCACACTGATTGGGCCAAGCCGATACTGAGAGGCCGGAAGCGGATGAGCGAACAGCTCGCCAACGTGCCCGGTAGCCGAACAGAGCTGGTAGCCGGAATTGCGTAGCGCGTAGATCATCGCTTGATGAACGGAAGGGGTTAGTGCATCGGGGATGCGTAAATCGATGATCTGGTCCAGAAGCTGGAGTTGATCGGTTTTCGGTCTGGTCGAGATGAGGGTGTAGCGGTCGTAGCGGATCTGGTTAGGCGCAGTGCTTGCCGGGCGATTTGGCTTGTAGCCCCCATTAAGCGCAACTGGCTCCACTTGAGGCGTGTTCGTCTCGCATCCTGCGAGAGCAAGGCTCAGGCAAAGTATCAAAGCTGTCCATTGAGGACGGCAGAGCTGGAACATTGGGGAATCCTCACATAACTATGAGGACACCTTGGCAAAGCGGCCGGGTTTAAACCTCAAGAAAACTGGTTCGAGCCCCATGGATATTCCCGCTGCAGGTCTTGGCAGAGGAGCTGCCTGGATTGATCCAGGCAGTTTTGATCAGACGGACGACTCTGGTTCGTCGTTGAGTAGCACTCGCAGATGCCTGGGCTGTTTACCCAGATGCTGGATCTCCAAACGCAAATCGATCCTGACCTTGTCGACTCGATTGCGAGAGGAGGGGATGAGCCAGAGGCTGAACGGGATCATGTTCGCGCCGTCGGACTCAGACATCACAGCTCGATAGGACGCATCCAGCACAGCACTGAGACGATCACTCAACTCTTCAAAGAGGTAGTCGTTGATGTGAACCGTCTGCAGCCAGGCACCTTCGCTGAGGACGATGGGCAGTTGAAGCAAGCTCAGCTTGCGGGGTGTTAGAACTGATGGCATGTGAGTCTCCGAAAATGAAAAACGGGGAAACACAGCACCCAGGCAGGGGGAAGTGTTTCCCCGTGTGGGTTGAGTTGGAGCAGGTATCAGCAGGCAGATGCGGAGCTGATTATGTGAGGGTTATGGCCCTTGATCAGGCTGCTGCTTTCGAGACCAGGTCGAAGCCCAGCTTGAGCAATGGCACGACGACGCAAACGAAAATCGCGCCAAGCTGCCAGCGCATGACTTTTATTTCAGAACGAACCTCGGAACGCATCTCTGAAATCGATGCGTTGATCCGAGTTTCTACGTGCTGAAGGTCAGCTTTGGTCGCGAGCTTTTCCACGTCTGTCTCCCATGCATCCACCACAGCTTTGGCTTTGTCGGCCGGTACGTTGGCGGAAATAAGTGCGTCATACAGCGTAAGCGATATTTTCATGGCATCTCCAGATTTGACGAGGAGACACCGCCTGACGGAGGGTCCCCGTCAGGGTGGTTTGAGTAAGCATTCGATCATCGAGGGTGTCGACGACTGTCCGCGCTACCGAATGCGATACGGACTGGGTTGAATCAATGCGGTAAACGCACCGTAGCGTTGAAGATTCATGCTACCTGGGCAGGGTGCTGTCTGCGACAGCGATCCTGTGGGGGATTTTTAATGATTTTGAGGAGGGTAGTCAATCAGATAGGTTTAAACGCTGAATATGGACTTCTCGGAGGTGGTTGAAGCATAAAAGGCACGTGGGCTTTCTAAGTTATACATAAATACTTATTATGCTTGTAATGTTGTCATTTTAGTGAGTTGATGATCGATATGAAGTTTGTACAGAGTTTGACCCATGGGGTACGTGTCAGCACTCAAAAGTTCATTGCCAAACTGCTCACTCGTAACCCAGCCCCCATAAACTCTAGATTTGAAGCCTTGAGCAGACCACTCTACAAGCAAAAGTGCGACGCTGATTTACGTTACGCCGGGTTGCTAATGGATAGATCTCAGCCAGTACTGGTTACTGAATCAGATCTGGCTCCAGCTGACGTTTTGTTTTGTGTGGGCGACTCCTCGGATTTGGCATGGAGCGCGATCTCCTTTGGGTCTTCAGGCGATTATGTTCATGCTGCAGTATATATTGGTAATGGGTATGTCGTTGAGTCAACCCTAAAAGGGGTAAACAGGGTGCCGCTTACTGAACTGATCGCTAGATATCGCTACGTCGTGGCAAGCCGCTGCCCTGGTGCCAGTCCAGATGGCTTGCCTGAACTTAGTTCAAAAGTAGTAGATTTTTGCTCTAGGCATGCTGATCTCAATACTCCATACAATAAGGCAGGAGCCCTGAAGGCACCGCTGCTGGAATATAAGATGCTTAGACACATAAATCGAACGTTCCGACCACATGTACCCGTTATCAAGAAAAAAGCCGCAGACTCTTTTTTTTGCTCTGAGTTAATTGTTGAGGCTTTTGTTTTTGGGGGCTACGTGCCTGAAGGGACAATGGATCCGGCCGGTTACTCGCCAACGGCGCTAGCAGAGAGTCAAATCGTTGGTCTGGTTGGCTATCTTAGCAGCCCAGAAATGGCAGATTATATTCTTGATAATGACTACTTCTTAACAGGCGGAATCCCTAGGCGCAAAATCACTTGAGGCCATCAACGAAGATCAATTACTTCTTTTGAGGTAACTGGTGATTATCATCGCCCGGATCGTTGCCGACAGCATCTTCGGCGGATTTTATTGATTTATTTCATCGGATCATCCTTGCAGCAGCCCTAACCACTGCCGGAACCTGCCCATTCCCAATGGCCTTAAGTCGGTCCACCCGATAGGCCACCCCATCAGCCACTCGACCCATTCCGGGTTCAGTGGCCCACCATGCAGCGCCATGACCGCATGGTCCAGTCTGTCCCGCGATCGGTCCCGTCCAGATTTGCGAGTCAGTGATCCCGGCGAAGATCCCTTCGACATACTCGCCACGGGCGTTGGCCAGGATCCAGATCCGGTTGCGACGATGCGGCGCGCCGCATTCAGCCGCTGAAAGACAACACCACTGCGTGTCATACCCCATTTGGGCAAGATCACCGACGACCATGGCAAGGCCGCGGCTGATGAGCATGGGTGAGTTCTCCAGCCACGCAAATCGAGGTCGAACCTCGTCGATGATTCTGCCCATATGTTTCCACAAACCGGATCGCGTGCCTTCAATGCCCGCACCGAGTCCGCAGACGGCGATGTCCTGGCAAGGAAAACCTCCCGAAACCACGTCAACAAGTCCGCGCCATGGTCGACCCTCAAAACTGCACACGTCAGACCAAATCGGGAAAGGTGGGAGCAATCCATCGTTCTGTCGTTGCGCCAGAACCTGTGCTGCGTAGGCATCACGCTCAACGGCGCACACGGTCCGCCATCCAAGCAAATGCCCGCCCAACATTCCACCACCAGCGCCCGCGAAAAGAGCCAACTCATTCATCTTCACTCCTGCAGCGCCTGGTTTCGGCAGGCGCATCAAGGGGAGGGAGAATTCCTGGGTGAGGTGGGCGCGTGATATTCCTGCTTCTTGTTGACTCGCCGGTGAGAGGCTCCGTGGCCATGTGAGTACTGCTAGGGCAGTATTAACAATGTCCTACATAGTTATATGTCTGTTCAAAATGTATCAGGATGATCAAGCAGATAAGCTTGGACCCGCTCGGCATTTTTATAGGCGCCATAATCAGTTGCGAAAAGTCCTCCGCAAAAAATCATCGCTGCGAACAGTGCCATGCCGATCAAAAGGCCGAAGGGAGGAAGTATTACCATGAAAGCGATGCAGAATACCCCTCCAATCAACAAGCATACAATTCCAAGGAACAGACCTAGCCAAGCGCCGAACTTGTCTCCTTTGCTGATTTGAATGATCGGTTTTCCAGTTTTGGCGTCAGCAACCATATACTTTGCGATTTGCCTCAGCTGCGATGTGTTCCAGAGTCCAAGGCTCGACAACTTTATGAGAGCCGCCATACTCAGTGCGTTTGTGCTGATGCCGGAAACGATCCGGAATGCCTCAAGCTTGATGGACTCATCCATATACTGGCTGAATGGGCTCTCTGTGGTGAAGTTTGAGCGAAGCTCCTGCAGGCGTTTATGGCGTTTCAGTACGAAATGAAGGTCATGAAACTCCATGACCTTTCCTAGCATTGTCAGCGATTTAACTAAAACCACTAGGACTGCGACGCCTGCCGCCATAATCACCTGCGTACTGCTAAAAAAATCCAAAACTCCTTGGTACATCTTGCGCACTCCAATAATAAATAGAGTGGCATAATGCCATTTATGAGATGGAAAAGCGCCCGAAGGCGCTCACATCAAATTAATCCCCTCTCCGCAAACGACAGCGGTTTCCCGCTACCCACGATGAAGTGATCAACCAACCGCACGTCAACCAGGCTTAGCGCATCCCTCATGCGCGTAGTCAGGGTGATATCCGCCGAGCTAGGTTCGGTGCATCCCGAAGGATGGTTGTGGCTAATGATCACGGCAGCTGCATTGTGAGCCAAGGCTCGCTTCACGACTTGCCGAGGATAGATCGCGGCGCAATCAATGCTGCCCCGAAACAGAATTTCAAAAGCCAGTGGCTGGTGCTTGGCATTCAGAAAAACCACGCCAAAAGCTTCGTGCTCTTCTGCAGCGAGTTTGAGTTTCAGGTAAGACGCTACTGCATCTGGTGATTCGAGTGCGGCTTCGGTGGAGAAGAGCCTTCGATCAAGGATCAGCAGGACTTCCTGAATCAGCTCGTCTTCGGCAGTGGTGATGGAGGCTTCGAGTTCGCTGATAGTTTTATCAATCAGGGCCAGTTTCATGAGGTGCTCTCCGATTTTTTTGCGGACAGCACCCCAAAGGGATTGCTCCCCGGGAGGTAGGTGTCGCGGTCATGTGTTGGCATGACCGCGTTATTGCTGATTCAGATAAGCGAAGTGTCAGGGGGCGTAGTACGCATCAGGTTCTGCAACAGCAGTTGATGGTGTTTCCGCTTTCTGGGCTTTTGGTGGGGCGTCTGTCGGTTGAGCGTGCTCATCCTGAGGCAAGTCTTGATCGTCTCGGGGTTTGGCCTGGTAGACCGTCTCCCCATTGACCTTCACCCACGAGATGAACAACAAGCGACCCTTGAGACTCGCGCCGGGTTTGCCTTGTTTTTCGCCTTTGGTATAGGTGAATGCGTCGGCCCAGATGTCGCCGATTTTGAAAGCAACGAGTACCTTCTTGCCGGCGGATATGTCCAGGCTGTGGAGCAGCACGAGACGTTCAGCTTCGCTGCCGCTGACTTTGCAGTCGATGTAGGAATACTCCACGTCGTCCGAGCTGCCATGCAGCGCTGCTACGGTGACGCAGATGAACGGCTTGCCTTTACGTACCTCAACTTCGCGGATGCGATTGAGGTAGCCGATGCCAGTGGTGTGCAGGTCGAAGTATTTGCTTTCGTTGGATTGAGTCATGGTCGTTTCTCCGTTTCAGAATCAAAAGCGGGGAACGACTAGCCCTTGCGGGAAGTAATTCCCCGCGTGGGTGATGGTGCTATCAGGCATTCGATCGTCAGTGCTGCCGACGATTGATCGCGCTGCCGAATGCGTTGGCGATCTTGGGGTGATCAACGCTTTGCGGCGTCGTAGCCTTGAAGATCGAAGCTACCTGGGCATGCTGCTGACACGTCAGCGGAACATGCGTGAAGCATGGAAAATGATGCTTGAGGCGTCAAGGTGACGTGGCGCTATAAAAGTGGATCCAGCGACCCGCGTTTTCTTTTGACTCGATTACCTACACGCCGCCGCTTGCAAGTTGCCTGCAGGGGCTTGGGATAGATTACGTTTGCGGCATACCAGTGTTTGAGATTAATGCCTTTGCGAACCATCGCCGGGATTTCAATGAGATCTTTTAGTGAGACGACTGGCTCAGGCTGGTCATCCTCATGAACAGGCTGAATGTCGACGGCGCGAAATGCTTTTCTGGCCTGCACAACGAAAACGCCGAGGTGATGGCCAAATCGGTAGCTGAGTGAGTGCATGGGTATCTCCTGAGTGTCAGGTGCGGAGATACATTTCACCCGGCTGGGGGAATTGATCCCCGCATGGGTTGGTGTTTTAAGCATTCCATCGCCACGGTTGGCGAACGATCGCGCTGACGAATGCGCTGGCGACCCTAGGTGGATCAACGCGTGATATCGCGTCGTAGTCTCGAGGATCCTGACTACCTGGGCATGTTGCTGACGACGTCAGCGGACATAGGGAAAGCATGTAAAACGGCCCGTGCCAAGGCAACAAAAAATAAGATAAAGGCACTGCACCTATTGATGCTCTCGTTGGAGGGAGAAGCGGGCCGAAGACAGTCTTCGGCTGAGAAGAGATCACCACCTGTGAACGCATTGCATAGACGGCCCCTTGGCATTGACCTGTCACCGCATACAAACACCCGATCCGTGTCGTGGCTGGGATCGGTATCAACTGGCACGCATCCACGCACAAAAGGAACCCGTTGTTTCACCGGCGGGCACCGGTAGTGAATACTGGCCCTCGGAAGGGTGTCCTGACACTCCGGCGACCAGAGTGTCAGGGCACCTTTCAGAGTGGCCTTGAAGCGGGGGAGTAGGGGCCGCGCTTGAACAGAGCGGCCCGAGGTTTGGCAGGCTTCGGACTCTATGCGTCTATGACTACCTGGGCAGGGTGATCGTGACGGCAACATGCCTGGATAACCAGGGAGACGCAGGGAGAATCTGCACACACTTCCCGAGGCTGAGCGTGCTTGGGTTGCTCGCTACTGATGACCGTCAGTAGCCAACGGGTGTGATCCGTGACGCGTTCAAATTCTTGCACATGCCAACGGCCGTGGGAATGTAGTAAATAAGCTTGGGTGCCGACAGATTTAGTGGGATCGGTCGGTAGGAAATTTTACTTCTTCCGGGTTTTCTTCGCGGGACTCAGGCTAAGGATGCCTTTGCAGTCGGGGTATTTAGAGCAGGACATAAACGGCCCGTTCTTGCCGTTTCGTTTCCGCATCGGCGCACCGCATGTGGGGCAAGGCGGCGAGGGTGGTTGATCGATGCTCAAGGTCAACTGCGAACACTGCTCGACCAGCTTGCCAATCCATATGCTCTGACCCTTGAGGAATGTCTCCAGCGGCATACGTCCGGCTTCGATTTCATCAGACGCTTGTTCCCAGATTGCCGTCATTCCCGGATCCTTGACCATGCTTGGCACCGTGTCGATCAGCGCGAAAGCTGCAGACGTCGGACTCAACGATCGGCCTTTTTTATCCAGGTAGCCACGCTGCATAAGCCCCTTGATGATTGATGCGCGGGTGGCCTGAGTGCCGATCCCGGTCGTGGCTTTCAGCTTGGCCTTGAGCCTTGGATCCTCGACCACATCAGCGATGTTCTTCATCGCCTTGAGCAACGTACCTTCGGTGAAGCGCCGAGGCGGCGCCGTACTCAGCGATTTAAGCTCCGCTGATTGAATACCGCACGCCTCGCCTGACTGCAGGTTCGGCAGGTGTTGGCTTTTTTGCTGTGCCTGCTCATCACCCTCAGTTTCGTCGTCGCGGGTGAATAGCACTTTCCAGCCGGGCACTACGATTTGTTTGCCAACAGCTTTCAAATTCCTATCAGAGGAATCGAGCATGACGACGGTCCGGTTGTACTCATGGTGCGGCATGAACTGGGCGATGTAGCGCCGGCGGATCAGATCGTAAACCTTGCGCTCGCTTTCAGACATCTTCGAGATATCGGCGGCTTCGGTCGTGGGAATGATGCCGTGGTGAGGACCGGCTAATTTTATGTCGTCCCATGCCTGGGAGCGTACTGTCAGATCCAGCGTCTGCAGCAGCGGAACAAAAGATGGGTCCGTTTTGCCCAGAGCTGCTATGACAGTGGGTACCTCCGTCAGCATGCTTTCCGGCAAGTAGGGGCACTCGGTCCTGGGGTAGTGGGTCGCCTTGTGAGTCTCGTACAGAGACTGAGCGATGTTCAGCGTTTCCTCCACGCCCATGCCGAACTGGCGATCGCATTGCTCCTGCAGCGCTGCCATATCAAAAGGCAGAGGCGGTCGCTCGCTGACTCGCTCGACATCTACGGCCGTAACCATTGCCTGGCCATGAGTGAGTTGCCGCAGTGCTTGATCCGCTTGAGTCCGATCGATGCATCGCCCCTCAGCGTCGACGATGTTGCCCTGCGGTTTCCACTTCGCCAAAAACTCAGCGCCCTCAGCACGCAACGTCACCTCGACCTCCCAGTAGGGCTGCTTGACGAAGGCGTTGATTGCTCGCTCCCGGATGACCGTCAGGTACAAAGCAGGCGTTTGTACACGGCCAACCGACATGACCTGATCGTGCCCGCAGCGCCTCGCAATCAGCGTGAACAGACGGGTGAGGTTCATACCAATCAACCAGTCCGCTCGCGATCGAGCCAGCGCTGCGTGATACAGGTAGAACGTCTCTTGCCCGGGTTTCAACGCTAACAATGCTTTGCGGATAGATTCAGGATTGAGCGCTGACAGCCAAAGCCGATGGACCGGACCGCGGTAGCCGCAGTACTCCATGATCTCCCGGGCGATCAGCTCGCCTTCGCGATCAGCATCGGTGGCGATTACCAGTTCCTTGGCTTGGCCGAGCAGCTTTTTCACCACCTTGAACTGAGTCGCAGTCTTGGGTTTGACCTCGACCTTCCAGTCTTCGGGGATGATGGGGAGGTGATCAAGTGACCAGCTTTTGTAGCTTGGGTTGTAGGCCTCCGGCGGACAGGTTTCCAGCAAATGGCCGATGCACCAGGTTACGCAGACATCGGGTCCGCTGAGGTAACCGGTACCGCGTTGCGTCGCGCCGACTATGCGGGCGATGTCTTTGCCTTGGGAGGGTTTTTCGCAGAGGAATAGGCGCATGGGTGGGATCGTCAGCACGGAAAAGTAGCTCGACGATGACAGCCACATCCGGCCGAAAAAGGAAGAAAACAGGTTTAGGTGAGGGCGGGTTAAACCATACCGGTACCGGTAAACCTGCAGTCGATTGGTAGTCTGGAGCGACGTAGTTCGGAGTTTTGTTGTTTCAGGTGAAGATGCTTGATCTCGAACGGCGCATCCCGACAGCGTTAAGGATAAGACTTTCGAGGTTAGGTTTGAATGTATCCGTCCGGCCAAGTCATCTAGCAGGCCTGCAAAACCAAGACATGGTGTGCACTTGCTTCAATCGCTGGACGGTGCTGTCGCATTACCTCGAGGACGGGCCGTACCCATAGAAAACAATTGGGCGGAAAACCAAATCAGGCCATGGGCGCTTGGACGCAAAATCTGGCTCTTCGCAGGGTCGTTGCGCAGAGGAAAACGGGCTGCGGCAATCATTAGCCTGATTCAGTCGGCACGCTCCCATGGCTATCGCTCTTCATAAATATCGATAACGTGATTTGGCAGAAAGCAGACCTTCATCCCAGCCTGAATCTCGTCAGTGCAATAAGGGTCGTTATCGAGCTGCCCTATATACAGATCTCCCACTCGATCCTTGACGATAACCCACATGCGCTCGACGCTGACCTCTTCTGCTCCACGCTCATCGGTAGTAACGATTCTAAAAATCAACTTAACAAGCTGTTGTGCTTGAAGGCGATTTCTAGCATCTCTCGGAGGAAGCCAGAAGCTTGTAGGGTGTTCATTGTGGATGGCTTCGGCGTCGTCCAACTCCCAGCCATCTCTATCGATGTCAGCTAACGTTGCTTCCATAATCCCTCAAAAAGCTCATATGTTGACTATGACTCCGCTGGAGTAATGCCATATTTCTCGTCGTTATGCCAGCGATCCCCCGCGCAAGCTATATCCTTCGCACGTTTAATGCTGAACTGAGTTGTGCGAGGTAAAATTGGACTACCCATCCGGTGAACCTGAAAGATTGAAAGCATGCATACCTACTACTTCCGGCTAAGTCGTACTGAGGATGTGGCGGATTTATGCCGTATCTCGGCAGAGGCTCGTCTGCGTTACAGGACATTTCCATCTCTAGCCCATATCGCTGACACACCTGCGTTGACCCCTGTGAGATTTGAGGCCTGTCGTGTCGTGGTGGCGCTCGATAGCGATAGTCATAAAATAATGGGCTTCGCGGCAATGCGACCGCTGGACGGGCTTTTGTATTTAGACAATATTTCCGTTGGCCCAGGTGCTTCAGGGATTGGGATTGGGGCAAAACTGCTTTCGGCAGTCATAGAGCATGCTGAAAGCCTCGGGGTTCAAGCGGTGAGTTTGACAACTTTTCGTGAGCCTCCTTGGAATGGCCCCTGGTTCCGCAAGCACGGCTTCCTTACGATGCCGGGTGCATATATAGGTGAGGGATTGAAACAGGTTATGGATCGCCAACGGGTTACGCTGGATGCCACAACGCGAGAAACATTATGGCGTGTCCTATACGATTGATAAGCAAACCAGGCCATTCTAGTTAGGGTGTGTTTGCCATCCGCTGACCTTCAAAGGAAAGCTATGAAAACTTTGATCTTCGACCTGGACGGCACTCTCGTTGATTCAGCGCCAGGTATCGTCGCCAGTCTGACACACGCCGTCCGGGCTCTAGGTCACGATTTCACGCCCTCTGCCGGAATCACGCACCTTTTGGGGCCGCCGATGACTCAGGTAATGGCACAACTGCTGATGCCTTATGGAGATGACCGCATCGACCAAGGCGTCGAGTTGTACCGGACTCATTATGGGCGGTACGGCATCTCTGGATCATTGGCTTATCCGGGAATTAGACAAGTTATTGATTCGCTGACTACACAAGGATACGCGTTATATGTCGCTACCTCTAAGCGTCAGGAGTTTGCCGAGCGCATTCTGAGTGAGACGGGGCTGAGAGGTCATTTCCAAAGCGTTTTCTGCACTTCACCGGATGGTAAACTGGACGACAAGTCCCGCTTGCTGGATACATTGCTGGCGGTAGAGGCGATCCATCCTGGATCCGCCTGCATGATCGGCGACAAGCGCGATGATATTGTCGCCGCCCATCAAAACGGATTACTTGCCATTGGCGTTCTATGGGGTTACGGCACCCGCGCAGAGTTGATCGAGTGCGGTGCCGACAAGCTAGTCGAGCAACCGACTCATTTGCTGGGTGCACTCGTAAAAGACTGAGGTGCATGACGGCTTCGGCACCTGGCTGGCTGCAAAGGCGCTGCGCTACATTGACAGTTGAGATAAATCCCCAGACTATAAATCAATGACTATTACCTACCGACTGAACATGATGCGCACCTTGATGACCGCCTTGGGCGGGCCATGAGGTTATGCGCGCGTAGGTAGTAGCGCATTGACTAAAGCCCCGCCAGGAATGGACGGGGCTTTTTCATTCTCCGTCCAGAATGGCCAATCTCAGGAGTGTGAAGATGTTGCAGATTCGTCGAGCTGAGCGTTGTGATGCTGAGGCAGCATTCGATATCCGCTTTCAGGCAATTCAGAACCAATGCAGCACCGTTTACACGAATGCTCAAGTGATGGCTTGGACTTGCGTTCCGCTCACGGATAAATACAGATCCTGGGTGGAAAAAGATTATCACTTGGCGTGCGTCAATGGACTTCCTGTGGCTACAGGACTGATAAATCTCCAGAGCGGGGAACTGGAGGCAATCTTCGTGTTACCAGAGTTCATGGGCCAAGGCATAGGTAAAAAGATGGTCATTCATCTTGAACATCTAGCACGAGAGGCGGGTCTTGCTGAGATCCACCTTGAAGCCACGCTGAATTCTGAAAGTTTTTATCAGCGCTGTGGCTTCACCGCAGGTGCCCAGGCTATTTACAACTCACCCTCCGGGCTCCAATTGGCATGCGTGCCTATGCGCAAGCAGTTGGTGTATCTGACCGACCTCAAAGATCTTGAGTGACGTGCGCTTCGCTAGCTGCATCTGCGAAAATCGACCCTTGGCGATTGGTGGTCCAGTCGCCTTCGGACGACAGATGACGCATTTATTTTACCAAGCACTCATGTCCGCTATGCGGGCGCTAGGAAGGTGACTTCGCTGGACGCTTACCCATCATCGGCAGGAGCCGTGAGCCATCCCGGTCATGCGCGTTATCTGCGAAACCTATCATTGATAGAGCGCTTGAGCGGTTGCGGAGATTATCTCGCGGCGTGCGGGAGTTACCTTCATCGGACATTTACCTTCAGATAGACCTGGGAAGGCTAGTTCATCAATCCCCGGCTTGTTTTACTGAGACAAATCTCCTTCAAACTCAGAACGCAGCAGCGAAAGCTGAATGAGATCGTGGTGAATGTTGGCCCAAAATCCCGCCTGTCTTAACCTTCCTTCGCACACAAAACCGATTCTCTCGAGCAAAGTAAGTGAGCGCACGTTGTCAGGATGAACCAAGGCATCGATTCTATTCAGTTGCATATGAGACAAGCCCCATCGTATGCACGCAATGATCGCTTCGTTCATAAAACCCTTGCCTTGGGCTCCGCGCGCTAGCTCGAACCCAATGGAGCAGCTTTTCCAAGAACGGTTCCATTTGAACAAACCACAAGTACCAATGAGATTGGCCGAGCTGTCCTCCAGCCCCCAACGAATTCCGGGGCTGGGTGCGGTACGCCAGCCCGCGAATAGCTCGACCAGGTGCTCGGCTTGATCGATACGTGTAATCGGATCTGTCCCAAACCACATCATGGCGTCGGCATCGCCATGGATTTCCAATAATGCCGGAGCGTCTTGTTTCGTCAGTTCTCGAAGGGTCAAGCGGGCGGTCTTGAGCACGGGGAAGTCAGCCATCAAGGACTCCATTTGATGAATAACTGTGTATCCGGATATCAGCAGGTTTCAACTGGACATCGATTCGCAGGAAGATTTATCACATTGTATAGCTGCTGAAGGCAACCGAGCCATCGCTCGCAGTGACGGGTCCTGAGATGACTTCATTTCTCTGACATAGCATTGAGCTACGGAGCAAAGGAAACCAGTCGAGCTGATCAGCTGTATGAAGAGGTTAAGATGACTTGTCCAGACGCTTACTAAGTAATGCAATTATGTACTGGCTCTGCATTCGTTGACCAATGAGCCCCGACCTAGGCATATTGGCCGCCCGCAGCGTAGAGCTGTTCAAAGGATGAGAGTCGCCGTAATGGATTTATCACTGAGCAAGAAAGGATGGTCAGTACTGGCTTTGACTGGGCTGATTTATTTGGCGGCAGGCAACTCCTATGCAGCGGATGGCGAAGCCTTCTCTCCATCCACTGCCTGCAGCGTGTTGGCACGAACTCCCGGCTTCAAACCCAATCCCAGCGGCTACAGTGAGTTGTACGACGGTGTCTATTCTTGCGGCACTCCGTACAAATATCTGGGCTCGCAAGAGCTACCCAACAACGTAGCGTTGTACGGCCGTGGCACTGCTGACGAGGTTACGCGGGTCAAGCTGATGCTGAATGTGAACGTGGCAAGCCGAGCTGTTGCGGATACTAAGGCGCTTGCGGCTCTATGTACAAAAATGATCGGAGATCTGGCGGGTACCGTTCCTGTTGGATTTGGCAAGAAAGCCAGCTTGGGTAAGCCATTCGAGGAGCAGTTTCAGGGCTACAAGATTTTCCTGACTAAAGAAGTTTGGCCGACCGGCAAGGGATTTGAGCTCAACTGCGGTATCGCAACCTTGAGTCATGAGGAGTAGCGCTATAGGCATCATCAGAGTGTGTACAAGCATCCAGGGTCTAAAAGTGGATGCTGGATATACGAGATGAATCACGAGACCTTTCTGGTAAGGGATGTCCTTCAGTGGCTGATTGCGGCCAGCTGACCTTGAAGCCTGCGCTGTTGAATGTCCGCCAAATCCGTTTCCGCTGCTGAAAATCGTGCTGGCGAGGTATTAGATTAACTCGATGCCGATCCCGCCAGGTACTAGACTCGTCTATCTGGCGAGCATTCTCGCCTAAATGGATGTCCGGTTTCATTAGACCGGAAATCAGACCAAAACCTAACACTCAGGGGGCTGAACATCAGGCGAATCGTTCCAAACTGAACGTAAGTAGCACGTCTGCCAAACCGCGAGCATAGCTATCGCTACAACCCAGCAGTAATAGCCCCATCCCAAGGAGCTAACAGGCCTTACTATCAGCGACGGACCAACGGGAACGGAAGAGGTAAACAAGAAAGATGCAGCCACCACTAAAGCTAACCAAGCCATCACTGTAGAGCCCCTTGGCATTTTTTCGCCAAGAAGAACGGCGAGCAAAAAAAGGGGATTGGCTAGCCAGCCGAACGTACCGACCGTTAACCCTAACCAACCCATGAGAAAAGGCTCACTTCCGTCGATTACCTTTGTATCCACTGAGTAGGCGGGGAGTACCAGGCTCAAGCCGAAAAAAAACAAACTTAATATCCAGAACAAACCATCGGGCTTGGCCTTATCAGCTTGGTGAGGCGCGTCCATACGTGACTTTTCCTTTCACTAACTCGAAAGTCAGAATTCCTCAAGCAATCTTATCCCTGTAGCCTCTGCCGCTTTGCAAGAAAGGCGTGAGGCCCGAACGATTGCTTCGCAACATCAGTTCTGATTTTAGATGACGCTAAGGTATAGCAATCCCCAACGCGTTCAGAGTTGGTGTGTCCATTTTCCCACTGCTGCTGATTCCAGAGTCCGCTTGGAAAGCCATTAGCGCACCGCGGGTGCTGTTCCCGAGTATCCCGTCGATAGGGCCCGTGTAGTATTTTTTGATCATCAATGCGAGTTGGACACGCCGTACAAGCATCGATAGGTCTGCTGCAGCGGGTTTGGAAGGCGTTGAGTTCGATACGTTCGGACTCGGGTTTCCCGATTGAGTTGTCGTGCTAGTACTTCCAGTCGCTGAGCGATAGGTGTTACTCGGTATCGATGCGGGTGGAGTGTAGTAATTGGTGCTAGGCGCCGTATAAGCTCGAGGAGCGCTGTAACCGCCGGAACCACTGTAATGAGAACTGTGCGAACTGTGAGAACTGTGAGAACTATGCGAGCGGTGTGCGGCGTAGATATTGATGGCGTCCTTGGCGTTAAGTGTGTTCTTGAACGCTGGCGGGGCACTATTTGGATTCGGCAACCAATCAGCGTTTGCCAGCTGAGCCTGGCTTGCATCAGCTAGCGGGCTGCCTATCATTGGTGCCAATGCGATCGATTGACCGATCAGCAGCTTCCAGCGCTCAAGCAGTTTCATAAAGTGCTCCTTGCATATTGGCTAAATCCTCGACAGAGAGCGGGTGAATATTGCGGCTCTGCCAACGAGATGAATGAGATTTGAAGAACCCTGCACAAGCATGTGTCGCTGAGCAGGTCTGGCATGCATCAATGAACAGGTTTTTCCAGTCGGAAATGCTCTGCCTGTAGAAGCGGCCAAGTCCTGGATGTAGCACGCACAGCGGGAGGTTGTAGATCGAGACAGTAATACCTCGAATGTCCAGGAAATATGCAGCTTTATTCAGCTCATCTTGATAGTCCGCAGGATCAATCCAGAGTTGGTCATAGTTTTTCTTGGCCAATCCGGTGTTCTCGATTCCCATTAGTGCAACGTGATGCACAAACGGTAAATTACGAAAAATGAAGTGCGCCCACTGTCCAAGTCTTGGTGTCGTTAGCTGACTCAACACCATGCGGATTTCGATTTTTTGGTTAGCTCGCTGCAGGTTATAGAGCCCAATCATTGTCTGGCTAAACGCACCGATCGCCTGCACGACATGGTCATGATCGGCTGCATTGTCCGCATATAAAGGAACACCCCAAGTGAGGTTTGGATGGCTCAGCCGCTGAAGTTCTGCGATCCACGTAGGATCGCTTAGTAATCGGCCGTTGCTAAGGATGTGCAAAGATTTCTCAGGGACTACTCGCTTGGCATGCTCGACAATTGCAAGCAGCCCCTCTCGATAGAGCGTGGGTTCTCCACCGCTGATACCCAGTTGCTCTTCACCTTGGTCAACTAGGTCAATCAGCTTAAGGTTCTCGTCAATGTGCCAACGATCATCTATGTCCTTGGGAGGCTGAGAGCACATCAGGCAAAGGCTGTTGCAGCGATCAGTCATAAACAAGAGGTTGCTGTTAGCGCCACGCCGGTAGAGTACGCGTACGACGTTTGAGCCGGGTCCGACAGTTATGACATCGCCCGGCTGCACCACCAAAGGATCTTTAGGGTTCGTCAGCAGTGGTGCGTCGATGTCGGCCCTTATGCTTGCGCTTCCTGAGAGTAAAAAACCACCCACGGGGAGTGAAAAAAATTGGTCGTAGTTAGCAGAGATTGAGCCATCCAGCCACAACATCAGGTCGTCAAATGATGCGTTCCCAGCGCAACAGGCGGTACCTTTACTTACAAACTCATCGGGAGTAATAACCTTGAAAATCCTGGGCTCTGCCAAGTTGCTAATTTCGAACTGAGTGTCTAGGCGTAGCATCTTTAGCCCCTATAACCAGCAGATGGAAGGTCGCCCAAAGAGCGGCGCGCCAGCCACGACATCAGAACCCTTTGCTTCGTATCGTCCCCATCACGAAGCAGGCAAAAAAGGTGCGTGAGTAAGGCTGTATTTTTTTGACAGAAGCTGCTGAAACCGCGATGACCGATAGGGTCTCCTTGACGGGCATAATGCTCAATTGGATCAGCACCGCAGTACGGCACTAGAGCGCAGTCGGAGCACCCAGGCAATGCCTCTGCCACACCCGCCGAGAGCAAAACGTCAATGACCGGTGACTCTAGTAGTTCTTTCAACGGTTGGCTCACGTTACCCAGCTTAAGTCCGTCCTCTCCCATCTCTAGAAACATCCGGGATTCGTCTGACGGATAGACATCGCCGTCATAGTTGTAGACAAGTGTTCCCAACCCCGCGCCAAGAGGGGAGCGCAGGTCCACATAGCCAGACGCGAAAGGGGTAAGGATGTTGGTCAGCAAGATCGATGTATAACCTTCCGATATGTACGTACCTTCAGCGTTTACCTTCATCAGATAGGTAAGGGATTCGAGGTAGAAATCGATGAATTCGCTCATTGTGTAATCCAGGCGATTCGCTGATTTCTTGGCGAAACCATAGGGGCTCAATGGTCGCAGGGAGATGCTGTTGAACTCCCTGGCAATGTACTCATCAATGATTGCCTGCGAATGCTTCAGACTTTTTGCGGTGATAGTCGTTAGCGCCGATACCGAGTCATGGCCCAGCTTTGCTCTTACACGATCAATGCCCTCTACCGTTTTTTCATAGGCATCTTTCGTTGGAGTCGGCCTGTTGGCATTGTGCAGAAAAGCGGGGCCGTCCAAGGAGGTAGAGAACTGAATTTTGTGTTGCTGAGCGAAATCCAGAACATCCTCATTCAAATGATGAAGGGTTGTTGTGATCACATACTGAATACTTCGTTTCTCGATCTCATTGCGGGCATCCACCAGCTCTACGATTTGGCGGATGCGATCAAACGCGAGCAGTGGTTCGCCGCCTTGGAACTCGACTGTAATTACAGGCGAGGGCGATTCGAAGAGTCGTTCTACTGCCAGAACTGCGTTTGCTGCGGACATGTCATGGCCCGTTCCGCCCAGCGGAGCCCGAGAAACTTGGCAGTATTGGCAAGTGTGGTTGCAGCGCAGGGTAACCACGAAGATGTGCAGCGCTGGGCCGTCGAATACAAAGCTTTTACGGCTTCGGTACTGCGCTGCCATTTCCGGTATTGGATCGTGCCTTTCGGGCTCGTAGATGAAGTGACGAGCGAGGAGATCCTTGTAGTAAGTTGATCCTGTGCTTAAAGCTTTATGGACCAGATCGTGCAACTGGTTTTCCGAGACGAATAGATACTCACCTGTTTCTGCGGTTAGCAAAATATCACCGCCAGGGTGGCTATCAATTCGGGCAAACCGAAATGGAAGCAGTCGATAACAGGCCTCCTTGGCTATGAGCGTGGTGGTCACACGCCAGCTCCACGCAGTGCCGCATTGGCGAGGACCTGTCTCAGTCCTGACGTTTCCTGCTGAATCAGAGCGCGCATTGCGAAATCATTGAGATTACGCAAAATAAGCTCGCGCCCTTCGTCTTCTGATGGGATGTCTTGGGGGCCTCCTGCCAAAAGAGCAGGAACCGCGTGCAGATGAAGCATATTCAGCGTTTGGCTGATCTGAATAGAGATCTTCGGCGCGAGAGCGTATGCAGTTCTTTGCACAACGCTTAGCGGATATATCGCGCAATCGACGGAAACCGTGACATCCCAGTTCATACTCGAATCCATTCGTGAAGATTTGAGGAATCATGACTGTCGGCGCGGCGAAACGCCACTAATTGTAACGGAATATGAACAAATAGACCCTAAACAATCCAATTGGATGCCATGCCGGTGCTTTGAAGAATTAATCAGGCACCACCATCGCTCTCAACTCACCAATCACAATCCATTTGTCGCTACGGGGTCGATGAGTTGTGCCCCCTGATTACTGACATTTCCAACGCTTTTATCAACGCAGAACCATTCGAAGTCATCGACTGGCCGACAACCTTCTTTCGCAATCAGTTCTGCAGCTTTTGAATCGCTTGTCGGATCCAGCCACTCCCGAGCCATCTCCGGCGTGAGCACCAACGGCCGTCGATCATGAATGTCCACCATCCCTGAATCACTCGCAGCAGTGATAATCACAAACCCGTCATCGTCGCGCGGCTCAAGCCCTAGCGTCACCTGAGCCAAAGCACCGAAAAACATCGGAGCCTGACTTTTCAGCCGAATGTAGTAGGGCTGCTTCTTCTTCGGATCCAGCGGATCTTTCACCCACTCAAACCAGCCATTGGCCGGCGCGATCGCTCGTCCGTTCGGCCAAAGCTGTTTGAAAAACTTCCCGGTCGTAACCGTCTCAACCCGGGCATTGATCGGGTCAGGGCGTTTTCCTTTCGCCCAGAACGGCGACCATCCCCAACGGACCTTGTCGACGCTAAGTCCGCCTTCCACCGGTCGGATGATTTCGACCTTGGTTGTGGGCGCGACGTTGTACCGATCTATGGCCCATAGGTCGTATCCATTGATCACAAGCTGCTGTGGAGCGAGTTCTCTGAGGTAATGGTCCATCGGTTCGTAGATCGAGTAGCGTCCGCACATGGTGTCACCCGTCGAAATTTCCTACATATGAGATTGACCGCGCGCGGCCGAGATCGTTAACTGTATATACATACAGTCACTCGTCGCAAGGTCAGCATCATGAGTATTACCATCCTTGGTCAGATATCGGCAGGGGGAGCAAAGCTCCCGCTTTATTCCTTTAAGGTGCCTGCGGGCTTCCCGTCACCGGCCGCCGATCACATCGAAAAGCACATCTCGCTGGATGAGTTATTCGACATCCGTGCCCCCCATGTGTACGTGGCGAAAATTGAAGGCGACAGCATGCAGGGGGCGGGAATTTTCTCCGGGGATCTTGTGATTGTTGATCGCAGCCTTTACGCAGAGCATGGCGACATCGTCATCGCTGCGCTCAATACTGAGCCGGTCTGCAAGCGCCTCCATATGCGTGAGAACTCTTGCATGCTCACCTCCGAAAACAGCAAGTTCCCACCACGTCACGTGATGGAAAGCGACGAGTTGGTTATCTGGGGCGTGGTGACATACAGCGTGCGCGCTCATGGCAAATCGTGAGCCTGTATTTGCTCTGATCGACTGCAACAGCTTTTACGCGAGTTGCGAGCGTGTATTCCGCCCGGACCTGGCGAAGACGCCGATTGTGGTGTTGAGCAATAACGACGGCTGCGTCATCGCACGTAGCTACGATGCCAAGCCGTTCGTAAAAATGGGCGCGCCGTACTTCCAGATCAAAGACACACTCCGTCAGAACGGGGTGGAGGTTTTCAGCAGTAACTATGCGCTGTACGGCGACATGAGCGAGCGGGTGATGACCATCATCGAATCCATGGTGCCCGCCGTCGAGGTGTACAGCATCGACGAAGCCTTTGCGGATCTCACCGGCATGCCTGGGGATCTCACTGCATTCGGTCGAAAGATCCGCACGACCATCTACAAGTGCACAGGCATTCCAGTGGGCGTAGGCATCGCCCCCACCAAAACCTTGGCTAAGCTGGCCAATCACACGGCAAAGCGTCTGCAGGATAAAACCGGCGGAGTGGTCGACATTTGCGATCCGTTCAAGCGCGATTGGGTACTACGCAACACCGATGTCGGCGAGGTGTGGGGTATCGGTCGGCGCATGAAAGCTCACCTGGAGGGCATGAACATCAAGACAGCGATGGACCTGGCGAAAGCCGATCCATCGATGCTCCGCCAGAAATTCAGCGTGGTCATCGAAAAGACTGCACGCGAATTGGCAGGGACATCCTGCCTGGAGCTAAACGAGGCAGATCCACCCAAGCAAGAAATCTGCAGCAGCCGCATGTTTGGCCATCGGGTAACCACCATCGAACCGATCAAGGAAGCGGTGGCCACCTACGTCCAGCGCGCAGCGGAAAAGCTGCGAGCGCAGAACTCACTCTGCAAGAAAATCCGCGTCAGCATCCGCACGGGGATGTTCAACCCGGAGGAGGCCAAGTACGCCAACGGCGCGCTGGTTGAGCTGCCATACGCGACGAATGATGTGAGGCTGATGACCAAGGCTGCTACTGAGGCGGTGCATAGGTTGTTTCGGCCTGGGTTCAAGTACAGCAAGGCGGAGGTGTTGTTGCTGGATCTGAGGCAGCCCGGTGAATTTACGGATGATTTATTTGCGGCTGCTCAGCCACAGGCGGCGGAGAAGGTCATGACTGTGCTGGATGAGATAAATGGGAGATGGGGCAGGGGGACGCTTCGGGCGGCTTGTGTGCCGACGGATCCGGAGTGGGGCATGCGGCGGGAGATGATGAGTGGGAGTTTTACTACGAGGCTGGATCAGCTTTGGATAGTGAGTTGTAACTGAGCGGGTTTCCCTGCATGGAGGGCGAAACTTCAACTTGAAACGCTTGGATTCCGGCTGCCTCGGCGAAGCGGCCTAACGCGTTCAGGCTCTCTCTGAAACACGCAACGTACGCACTGTTTCTAAAGCAATGCTGGATCAGTGGCTTATAAGTGTGGCATATAGCCGCTATAGAGGATGGCGCTGGCCTAGCTTGTGCTCAATTACTTAGCAGATGCCCAAGCCTTAAGGCAGGGATGTATAAAACCGGGATTGCCAATGTCACAGGGATTATTAGCCAGTATCAAATTGAAATATGCAGCTTTTTTGGTTGCAGCTAAAGAAGGGATTCGCATCTTCCACTCTTTGTGCTCCGCGTCTTCTTCGTCAGGTTCGTTTGAGCCGCTCACGCCAGTTCTGATCGACAGTGACCACTTTGACCGCTATGAGCGAGAATTGCTTGGCGCACTTGGCAAGGACGAGGTTCTGAACATCGCACTTACCGGTGGATATGGGGCCGGTAAGAGCAGTGTTCTGAAGACCTTCTTTGAGCGGCATCCAGAACTTCAAACGGCTTATGTTTCCCTCGCTACCTTCAGCAAAGATGCCCCTCCACCTTTGACGGTTTCGGACGCTGAACCCTCTGAAACCTCAGCCAGAAACTCTCAGTCAGTAAAGGATTCCGGCGAGAGTAGTACCTCAAGCGATTTGATCGCTAGGATTGAGGAAACGATAGTCCAGCAGCTCCTCTACGCTGTGCCTGCTGCACGCGTACCCAAAACCAGGCTCAAGCGAATTGTCCAGACATCACGGCGTAGCATTGCTAGGCGCACGATTTTTTGGGGAATAATGCTCATCGCGTGCATGCGGCTTTACGTCCCTACGTTGAAGGTGATACCTACGCTAGATCCTGCTTGGTTGCTAACGAGTCTGTTGACGATTCCGGCTTGGCTGGCAGTCTCGGTAACAGGCCTAGGTGGTGTGTACCTTCTCTACGCGGGACTCAAGTTTCTGTCTATGTTCAGTATTGACGGCTTGACCTTGAAGGGTGGAAAGCTCGAGGCCGTGAATCACGGATCCGTACTCCACAAGAACGTAGATGAAATCATCTACTGCTTTGAACGAAGTGATGTTCGCGTCGTGGTGATTGAGGATTTGGACCGTTTCGGAACTCAGGAAATTTTTTTCCGCTTGCGCGAGATCAACTTCACTATCCGGCACTCACCCCAAATAACTCGACCTGTTCACTTCATTTACGCAATTCGTGACGAGCTGTTTACCGTCACCGACAAGACGAAATTTTTTGATCTCATTATCCCGGTGATTCCTGTCGTCAATTCTGAAAATTCGAGGGAGAAACTTAACGAACTGATGATGAAACGGTCTGTTGATGGCAAGAAGCTAGGTGCTGATCTTGACCCAGTTCTCGTGGAGACCGTTTGTTATTACATCGATGAGATGCGGCTGATCAAGAACATCGTCAATGAGTACGACATTTTTGCGAGCCTGCTTTCCCACGGTGGCCTCAAGCTGGATCAAAACAAGTTGTTTGCCATCGTGGTGTTTAGAAACCTCTATCCGGAAGAATTTGCAGAGTTGGTTAAGCGAAGAGGGAAGGTTTACAGCTTGCTCACGGGGTTGTCTGCTTGGGCTAACCAACCATCGCAAGCACTCGCTGAGCTCGAACGATTAATCAAAGAAAAGTCCCAGCGTGAGGAACACGGTGCAGAGCGCATAATCGATCTTAGGTTAAGTGTCTGGTTCGAGGTGCTGAGGGCAAGTGGAATAGACGGCGCGAATTACGTTCTAGTCGACGGTAACCAGCGAGTCCCCCTCAACGATTTTCTACAGGACGAAGTCTTCACTCGAGTCTGTGAGGCCGAACAACTCAAGGGTATGCTCTTTTCACAGTGGGCGAACCATAACCCAGTTGGACATATTGTTCGTCCAGATGATGCGCTTGAAAGAGCATCCTATCGTCCGCGTCTCGCTTGGATTCATCAGGCCATGAAGTCGATGGATGAAGCCATTGGGGCGGCAGAGAGGACGCTCACCGAGATGAAGACTATTTCCTTCCGTGAAGCTGCCCGTGGTGATTATGGAGCAGTCATTGACCAGCGGCTGGCAGGAATGGAGATCGTCGTTTACCTAATGCGCGCTGGCTACCTCGATACCGATTACACAGATTATCTTGGATTTTTCTACGAGGGTTCGCTTACTCGCGATGATCAGAATCTGATTCTCGCACTCAGGCGCCGTGCCACCCTCGATGTCGCCTCGCCAGTCCGAAATCCTGAGCGAGTGGCCGGCAAATTGGAGCACGATGCTCTCGGGGATGGCAAAGGCATTATCGCTGACCTAATTGTCCAACTCTCACTATCGGCACCACTGACTGATCTGTCAGACACGAGAACGCAAAAGCTGGACGTCATCCTGCAAAGCGGCCATCAGAATGCGAGCCGATTGGCTGAGGCTGTGTCGATCATCCTTGCAGGGGATGCTAGGTTATCGCTCGTTCGTGCTGTGTATGCACTTGCCCCCGAGTTGTTCGCCGTGATCTTGAACTCTGAGCGATTCAAGGAGGCTGACACTCGACAGGTCTTGGTGTGCGCGATAATGGATGCGTTGTCTCAACAACAACTTGAGGCTATGCCTCATCGGCAGCCGTTCCTTGAAGTTATTGCCAGTCTCACAGGTGTTAATCACCTGATCACAGGTATGGCCTCGAACATCGATGGCTGGGCGTGGCTTCGCCATGAGCCGGTCCGCTTCAACAATCTTGCCGCAGATGTCGGTGAGAGTACGCTGCGTCAGTTAATTGGCTGGGGCTGCTTGCAGCTGACCCTCTCGATGATGGAATTGATTCTGAAGACGTTTACGACCGAAGGCGGAGAGGTTTCTTACCGGCGCCTTCGAGCACTAAGTGTCGCGGGACTTGATTCATTGATTGAGACTGCTCCTGAAGATTTTATCGCGGAGCTGATGAAGCAGCCAAATAAGCTCCAGGAAAACACTGAATCGCTTGCGTATATTCTCGGCCTAGTTGAAGACGTTCAGGACCTGCAGGAGAGTCTGTTCCTACACACCGAATGCATGATAGATGACCTAGAAGGTTTCACCGCTAACATCTGGGAGAGGGCGCTTGATCTAGACCGGGTAAGTTCAGTTGCAGATGCTGCATGGGATTACTACATCGGCATGATCGTAAGACCATCAAAGACTCCATCTGAGTCAGATGACAAAGAAGAACAGGATCGTATCCAAGACATCTTCACAGCATTTCTTGCCAGAAACACATTCGACGCTCAGCGGCTTTGGGACGATTCGATGGTCGAAGCGGATGACTTAAAAGCCTATCTGCTAGCTTCGGAGCTTGACGATGACTCGTTGACTGAAATTTTCGAGAGTACCACCGTCGGCCCGGAAGCTCTCGTAGGCCTGAACATATCGGCTGAGCGATGGGAGTTTTTGGCGAAATCTCCGTTCGTGCCCTTCGATGATCAGATTCTTGAGGAGATCTGCAACAATGCTCCAGTTGCAGAGGCGCCGTATCTGATCAGGTGCTGGACTGATGCACGTGACTATGTCGACCTGCGAAAGCTCGATCCGAAGACTGTCGGTTTAATCAGCGCCGCGCCCAGTGTACCTGTTGGTGACATTGCCGAGATGTGGGAGGGTTTGGTTGAGCGAGAAGAGGCTGGGCACGCGGCTATAGTCGGGAAACTTGCATTGGTGTGCGCTAGGGCTAATGCCGAGAAATTTATCATGCCCCGGAATTGCAGAAGCATCATTGCGTCGCGGGCGTGCGATGCCAGTCTTCCGCAACGTGAAAGGCAGGAGCTACTTCATCAGGCTCTCAAACTACATGTCGATTGGGCTACGACCTCGTCGATACTGGCTTCGCTCTCCGGTGGATACGCTGAGTTGTTGGGGAATAAACGTAATGTGCGATTGCCGAATTCGGAGCTTGATGTTCGTCTTTGTCAGGCGCTCAATGATCGTGGCTTTGTAGGCAAGATCAAGCCGGAAAAAGACTATATAACGGTCTATACCAAGCGAGTTGGCAAGTTCTAGGCAGAGAGTTTTAACCTGCCGAGAATAGATAGCTTGCCAAGCCGCAAAGGGGCGCACCCCACAGCGGGAAAATAACCCCAGCTGTATTACGGGCCAGCTAGTAGGGAGACGAGATCATAGGATTTCGATCTCCTCTGGGCGGAGCCATCCAGCCTCAATAACTCGTTGCTTTGCCGTCGCCGGCTGGGTGGTGTAAACCACAATCGCGAGACTTTCTTCCGCCCGGCTACAAGTGACATACAGCAGACGACGAGTTCGAGCCAAGGAATCATCTTTGCCTTCGCGCTGATTTTTAACGTCGCTGTCAGAAGCAGGTTTGACCCCCAAGAGCTTGTCGTAACTGAAAAGGAAGCCGCCTGCTTCTTCATCGTTGAGGATGACCATGACTCTAGGAAACTCTAGGCCCTTTACACCTTGGTGCGTGTCGAAGGGGGAAAGCCCCTCGGTATAGCCAGCGAATGCAGAAATCTCCGAAAAGGGGCGCCCCAGTAGAGTCTGGTATGCATGGGTTTCTAATGCATCACGATCCGATGTGTCGGGAGGATCCTCAGTTGTCGTGCCCAGTAATAGAGCTGTCACAAGGCGATCAGGTAGATCTAGTAGACCTGTTTCGAGCAGAACATTAGCAACATCTCCGATCAGAGGATCATTCGCATTGAATAGTGCGCACAGCGACTCAGCTGCGGCTCCTGCTTTTTCAAGCAAGGCTAACTGGTCAGATGCCTCTCTCATAGACTTCGTATCGAGCAGCGGAGACTGAAGCCGGACGGATTCCATGAGGCTGAAATCGTTTGCCTTACCAGCCCGGAGAATAGGGATTACCCGTTCAAAGAACAGTTTTAAAATTGGCAGTGTTCCATCCAATAGCACCGTTTTCAGATGCTCTACCCCATACAGCGGTGTGAACACACCCTCAAAACCCATGCGGCGTCCGGCCATCTTATGCTCAAGTATCAGGGTCTTTCTTCCTTCCTTGCCAGTTGCCCACTGAGCGTCGCCGGTGATGGCTGCCATACGTTGGGCGATATCCTCCTCCAATCCGAAGCCTTGCCCCGGTGTCTGTTGAGTGCAAAACATTCGTACCGTGCCTTCTACAGCGTCCGGCTTTGGTTTCTGCTGATGACTGTCTGCGCCTGCGCGGATTACGTTGATAAGATCAACTACCCGTATTGGGCTGCGACGGTTCATGCGCTTTTCGGGCACGGCCCAATCTGGAGGGATAGCTTCCTCCAAACGCGCCTTCCCATCGTTGTAGATGCGTTGCATGGTATCGCCGAGAAGCCCTAGACAGAAACGGTCAGGAATTAGGGATTGTGCTCGCAGAAAAGCATCCATGAGCGGCCCATAGGTATCCTGGCTCTCATCGATCAAAAGTACCGGGTGCAAATCCGCCATAATATTCAGCAATGGGGGCAGCTGGATAAAAGCAGCAGCCATTTGAATGACTTCACTATGATTTAGGGCTTGCCTGCCGCGATTGTCACCGGTAGGGCTGTAGATGAATGTTGATATCTCATCCAGAGAGTCGAGGCGACGAGCTTTGCTATCCCTCGAAGCTTGATTTGCTATAAATGTCTTGTTTTGCCCTCGAGCCTTTCCGAGCTTCTCATTAAGCTCGCCGATGTCTTGGGTGAGCTTGACCCGTAGCCACTCACGAATATCGTCATTAAAGCCCTGAATCATTCGCCAAGAGAAAGCGTGAATGGTTGATACAACTACCAGTGGGTCGTGTTCAAGACGGCGGGTGATTTCCTCGGATGCCGCTTTGGTATAGGTAATGATCGCGATTTGGCGCCCTTCGAAAGTCAGTCGTTGCCGCTCCCTATTCTTTAGAGTTTTCACGGCCTCGACTAACGAATAGGTTTTGCCAGAGCCAGCGCCCGCGTATAGGAAAAAACTCTTCGGATGGTCGAGATTCAGACAGTCTTGAATGATCTGATCGGCATCTGGAGCATCATCCGCATCAGCTTCCGGCCGTCGGCTCATGCTGTCACCTCTACAATAGCTGTAGGGATGATCAGTAGCTCTTTGCTTTTTCTTTCGAGCTTGGACTGCAACCACACTAAGCCTTCATGGATGTAAGTAGGCACCGTCAACTTGACGAAATCAGAATCGCCGAGAACATGTAGTGCGAACTCAGCCTTATCACCGTCCTTGAGCTTGCTGAACAGCTCTGTGCCAAGGTCTAAGGACGTTTCTGCTTCACGGAGCGCCTTGGCAAAGGACCGCATCAGACCGCGCCCCGTTTTGTTAGCGAAATACTCCATATTGCTCAAGGCAAGGCTGTCTTCAAAGGTGTTTGGTAATGCTTCGACATGTAGTCCGGTTTTGGGTAACCGGACAGTTATGGGCGTCTGATAAGCAATCCTGATCGAAAAAAGCTCATCGATTTGTTGAGCTTTACTAGCAAATGGCAAATCCAACAATGAGTCGACATCATGTCCAAGGCCTGCTGCTCGCATCCAATGGCGCACGGTGGGATTGTTAGTGGTTTGGCCTTTCTTCCGTTCGACAGGTTTGCCGACTTGTAGGATGCCCGCGTCCAAGTCAGTTATTACCAGAGTGACAATGCCTAACGCATCGATCAGGGGGCGGAGCCGATGCGCATGGCTTCCGCCAATATCCAATATCGTTATGTAGCATTGGTCTAGGAAACGAAAGTGTTGCCTCAAAAAATGTGGAAGCATCATGCGCTCAGCGGCCCCCTCAACAAGGATCACCGCGTCCGCAAAAAACAGGTCTGCATGTTGGGCTCGGAGGTACCGGGTAACGAATTCCTTTGTTTGATTGGCCCCGCCGAACACTGTGCTTAGGTTCGAGACGGTAGATACTGGGATTGATATCCCGGCCATGCCAGACGGAAGTCTGCGGAAGTATCTCAAGTTTTCGTAGTCAATCTCATGAGCTACGTGGCTCGAATGGGAACTGACCATTAGCTGTGTTCTGAGGTTCGGATACTTGGCGAGCAGTGGGTCGCTGCACAGCACATGGTAGGCGTGTTTTATGAATGCTTGCTGAACCTGGACGTGCAAGTGGGCCTCGGGTTCTTCGATTAGAACCAGATGTATAGGCTCAACACCAGTAGCGCTTTGCTCTTCAGCACTTCTGTATTTCTTCAACCATTCATCTCGAAATGCCATCAATCGGAATATCATTGATATGAGGTTCTGGTAGCCGAGCCCGTTGGACGTTTCCGGAAGCCTAAGAAGCGGTGCTCCAGGAGCCCCTCCAATGGAATCCAATTCAAACAGCACAGCTGCTTCGTGGTTCATCCCGTCCGTAGGGGCGAGGCGGGTGGATACTCGGATGGACGGGTCGGAGTTATTCGGATAGCCCAAGCCGGCGACTTCTTTGAGCGCAGGTGCGAAGCTCGTGCTTAATCGAGTGTCAAAGGCAGTTTGAGCTGCCTCAATTGCTCTGAGGGCCTCCAAATCTGAGATATCTGGGCTATCGCCTGGATCGAGATGCCTGCTGTAGTACGCTCTCAATTGTTCCGAGAGCTTCCTGCCCGATCCATGTCCCCCCTCCAGCACGCCTTCGTCAGCGCTGTCACCAAAGCCGCGTTGAGCATTGATCTCGTGGACTCGAATCAAGTCTGTAAGGGGATTGCGCTCGAGTGGCGTTGCTGTGGCCGCAAGCGGTTGCTGGTTAGCTTTACGAGTGACAGGATCTGGAGATCTTAGCTGGGCTGGATCAAGCCGGTACCATCGGATCTTGAAGGTTTTACCGATTCGCCGATTCAGGTAGTCATGCAAGCTCTGCGGCCAGAGCGGAAGCGATGGTGGCTGAGTACCTAGCGTTGCCTGTTTATGAATTTCCTGCTGAAGCTCCCTGACTCGCGCCCGCTCTTTGCGGTAATCAACAAACAGTGTTGGCATATCATCTGGTTCCAGCCGGAACCGCATACCGACATGGCCGCCTTTCCAAGCGAAGTTCGGTATGAGATCTCGGATGTGATGAAGCTCGCCCTGAGCTGCTTTAAGCCAAATATCGAGCGTTGGCAACCAGTCAGCCCATTCATTTGCAGCTGGGATGGGGAAGTTATCATCTGCTGCCTCCCAAGCTTCACCAATGGCGTCGATTGTGGCGAGATGGCTCAGAGTAAGATCTTGCAACCTGAAAATCGACGCTTTCGAAAGGAGGAACTTACGCAAGGCCAGCATCGCAGAGGACTTGCCACTGTTGTTGGCTCCTACGAGGAGGGTAGTTTGAGATGCGAGGTCGATTCTTACAGACAGTAGCTTGCGAAAATTTGCGATTTCCAGATGCAAAATTTGCATAGTCTCTTCCCTGATGACTGCTCAGCAACTGAACGCCAGGCTGATAGATGCTGCAACTCTAGCTGAGCTGGCCCTGCACTCCAATCGCTGTGATGAAATTTCGCCATCATGACGTGTTTGTGGATGGTAGATGTTAAGAGTACGTAATGAATCAATAATCCTATGCAGTCTTTGATGTAGGTAGGAGCAGACCGTCGTCATATCCGTCGAACACTGCATGCTTGAGTGAGCGAGCGTCACGGGCTGAGCGGCTCTGAATCCGGGGGGGCTTTCGATGGCGCTAGGCGAGTATGATTCCACTGGAATCATACTCGCTGTTGGCTACCGTGATTCCAGTGGAATCACCTGTTGAGGTGTTAGGCTTCAGAAGCTTCGCATGGGATCTGAGGTGAGCGTGACTGAGCTTCCTCCCCGCAAAAGCTTCACGAGGACGGCGATTTTTGTGCCAGCTTTAACCCTCGGATTCGGCCGCAGCATGATCGGCCGCAGCAAGCACGATGCTGTCGATCCGATGCGGCAAGATCCCAATCCTGCTGGCCTGAACTTTCATCGCACTATTCTCCGCTCCATCGTCATCCTCCCACTTGTCCATCTGCATGCGTCCCTGCACCAACACCCTCACGCCCTTGGCATAGAGTCGGGAATAGCGCTCGGCATCCTTGTGCCAGAGTTCGACGTTGGCCCAGAAGCCGCCACGGTCTTCGTACTTGCCATCGCCCCGCGGGATGGAGTTGTCGAAGTAAACGTTCAGGCGCAGCAACCGCCGGGGCTCTTCGTTGCCGTTCGAGAATTCCTTGAATTCTGGCTTGCTGCCGATGTTGCCTTCACCCCAAAAACTTGTGGCCATGGTCAGGCCTCCTTTGCGTGGTTGTTGATGACGTTGAGTCGGTGTTGATAGGTAGCCTCTGCCTGCTCCATCTTTGCCGCGCATTCGGCTGCCTGGCGGGAGATGGTGTAGGTCAGGCTGATCTGCATGTTTAGCGCGATGCGCTGCAGTTCGAGCTGGTGCAGGTCGTGAATCAGGCTGGGCGGCGTGCGTGGGTCCTGTAGCAGTTCGGCCCAGAGCCCAACGCCCATCTTGCTGCGATCAGTTCTGCTCCAGCGCAGGAATACGGTCCCAGCGCCGGTGGACTGCTGCGTCATGCGGATGGGCAGCAGAGAGAAGGGGTACCGTTGCGCCTGAGGCAGCACTTCTTCGTTGGCCAACTGGATCAGGCTGCCCATCAACTGGCGGGAAACAAGGGCTAATTGGCTCAGCTCCCCCTTACCCTTAAAAGGTTTTAAAAGCCCTTTAAGGAAGGCTGCGTGTTCGAGGCTGGAGAAGGCTGCCTGTTGCAGGGGCCTGAAGGCGGGCTGTCTGGCTTCGGTGGAGTGACTGAGATCCGACATGGCTCAGCGCTCCGTGTCATCGAGGTCTTCTGCCGCACTGCTAACATGCGCATCACTTGTGCCACGTGGGCGCATGATCGGTGGTGCGAACTCGGAGCGGCGCGATCCTTCGAGTACGTCCTGCGGCAGTTCTCCAAAAGACTCAAGCGCTTCTCTAGCCCTGGCATTGTTGGCTGCGAAGTCCTCGCGTGTGGCACCCGAATATTTGTACTGCTGGGCAAAGGCGAACAGGCTGCGTAGTTCATGCGCGCCATCGTCAAGCCAGCGCTCCATGTCCCGGCGGCCGATCAGTGCGGTGTGATGAGCCAGCAGTAAGCGTCGAGCGAGATCGTCAAATTGGGTCAGCAGGTATACAGCTTTGAAACCCAGTTGCGCGTTGATGAATAGCGGCAGAGTGACGGGCTGGATGTTGAGGTTGTCGCCAATGTTCAAGGCGTGAGGTATGCCAGCCATGAACTGGTCCAGATTCTCCTGGATTTCAGTCAGATGGGTCTTGCAGGCAGTAAGCTTCTCTTCGATACGGATCATCCACCAGTCCGAGTAGGGGTCATCCTGCTCGGCGCCGCGCTTCATCTTGTTCATCACGCTGACAAAACCGCTCAGGCCGACGATACCATTCTTGCCCTCACTGAATTGCCGGCCATGCCAGATCCTGGCGGCGTGGTGGGTGTGAAGAGTGAGTTTCATCGAGCTACGTAGCGCACCGAGATTGAGCTGTATAGATTCGGACACTTCAGGCCTCCGGGCTTGAAAAGGGTGTCCAGTGTTGCGAGCGGGCAGGAAGGCTGTCAGTTGGGAAACTGGAATGAGGGGCAGGGGTTTGAGGGGAGGGTGTGAATGAGGGGTGATTCCAGTGGAATCATGGTGGCGATTGGCCGTTTGGTGGTCAAGTTACCCCTAAAATAGTTGGATGACCTTATACATTTCGCCGCGTCGAATGCTCGATTGTAGCCCTATAAGTAGTGCATTAATCGAGCGGTGGAAAACTACAATCGACTCAAGGCGGACAGTCAGAGGCGTTGATAAGCGTGCCCCTATGGGCTGCGCATTAGCGTAAAAAATCGTTCGTCCGGAGAGACATCGCTTGCTCAGTATCCCATGCCCATCCGCTACATATCGCGGGCAAACGGAGCGCTTCCCTCTGGATTTTGCTCATCGGTACGGAAATTTCTTTGCCCAAATGGCCCGTGTCCTGTCTAGGAAATGTCCAAGATGAGTTTGGTATGTTGCCTAAGGGAGCAAAACGTAGAGCCAAAGCATGCAAAAAATCTAGACTCAAGCGATGATGAGGCAATACGCCACCACTCATAAGGACTTACCCCGTGGAAGCATCGTCAACCATTCGCAGCATGCTGACCAACAACCGCATCGTGGTGCCCGCATATCAACGTGCCTATGCCTGGGATACGCCAGTTGAAGGTTCGACCCGCGCCAGCCAGACACAGGTTTTTCTCTCCGACCTAGAAGCCTACCGCAGCAGCAACTCCCGCAGCCCTTATTACTTCGGCCATTTCCTGTTCGAGCAGACGAAGGGAGAGTATCGGGTAATTGACGGCCAGCAGCGCCTGACCACGATCACGCTGTTTCTGGCGGCCTTGTTCGTATGTTTGGAAGCCAAGCGCGCCCTGACCGAAGACGAGCAGGACTGTTACAAAGACATGATCAAGCGGGAAAGTCAGATCCGCTTCAAGACGGTTGACTACGACAACCAGACCTTTGTCGATTATGTGATCAACCAGTCCAGAATCGTCGCTCCCGCTTCGCTGACCACATCTGCCCGACGACTCATCAACGCGTTCGACTTCTTCAAAAAGAAGCTGGGTGCTCAGCCTGAAGCCTACCTGAGCGACATGCTGCGGATTGTGTCCCAAGCATCGTGCAGTACGCACCCGGTGCGGGATGAGGCTGAAGCCATCCAGATGTTTATCTTCCAGAACAACCGCGGCAAGAGCCCGTCCAACCTTGAGGTGGTGAAGGCACAGTTTATGTATGCCATTCATCTTCATGGCGAAGATCAACAAGCGCGGGACAGCCTGATCGAAGAGATCCAGAATCGCTTCGAGACCATCTACAAGTCGATCTCGGCAATTGAATACCGCATCAATGAAGACGATGTACTCCAGTACACCTTGCGCGTTCACTTCAATTCTCTATGGGAAAGCGGCGCGCTGGACCGTATTGAGAAAATGCTCGCAGCAGAGGCGCCGCTTGAATTTGTGAAAGACTTCACCTGCTCCCTGGCCATCAGCTTTGAGCATTTGTTGGTGTTCTTCGGCGATGACGAGCAAAGCAGTTTTCCGATCCACTCGCTGGTGACCTTGGGCGGGATCGCGGTTGTATTGCCATTTATTCTCAAAGCCTATCGCTTTGGTCTTCCCCTATCGGACAAGAACCAGCTCTGTGTTGCCTTTGAAAGTCTGATCATCCGCCATCGCCTGATTGGCACTCGCGCAGATATCACGTCCCGCATCAATGATGCTTACGAGGCGTTTACCATAGAGGCGCCGGCGATAACCCCTATCCTTGGGAACATCAAGTATCTCAAGACCGTAGGCAGCGGGTGGTGGGCTTTCTGGAACAATGAAAAGCTGGCAGAGGCTTTAGAGTGTGAGATCCGACATTCAACCGCAAAGCACCTGCTATGGAAGTATGAAGTACACTTGGAAAGACAAGGCCAGCGCGGTTATAAGCCGCGGCGTAGTAAAGACACCAGGCTTCCAGAGCTGGAGCACATCGCTCCCACTACCGAGCCTAAGGCTCGACCACATGGTTACGGTACCTACGACGAAACCTTCAAGGACGAATACTTGAACTGCCTCGGCAATTACCTGCTTATGTCCAAATCCCACAACTGTGCAGTGGGAAACATCCCGTTCGCCGAAAAACTGGTGACCTACCAACATAACTTCCAGCAACGGGAAATAGCAAAGTTTGTCAGCACTGGTAGCGTTTGGGACCAAGATGCAATACAGATTCGGCACGATAAAATCGTTGCGGCACTGATGGCTGAGCTGTAAGTAATGAGCCTAAATTGGCTGGTCCATGCCTTCAATTTCGGTAAACCAGATACTGCCGAATTTCGACCAGCCGAATGCATAAGAGCGTTTCAACATCAAGGAGACAGGTTTTCCACCAATTGGAACGTTGATTGCCCCACCTGTGAACGTTGTGCCATGGGAAATATCGTAGGCCCAGTACTTCCCATTTTTGACTTTGGGGGTAGTGATGGACGGCAGATCGTTCATGACTAGCGCAATACCGCGGCTCGCGACACCATGCTCCACGTATTGCTCAAGCACTTGCAGGTCTTCATAGACATCCTTCTGGAATATGTCTTGTGCGCCACGAGGTCCGCCAGAGGACGTGATGTTACGATAGCACTTCATCTCTATAGCGATTTTGATCCTGCCTTTCGCTGAGGTGCCTGTCACCAATATGTCGATGTTGCTCGCGCCGGTAGGTAGCCTAACTCCCGTTTCAAGCTCGATGTCTGCTGACTCATCGGAATTATGCAAGATCAGTGGGAGAAGCTGCTTTAGTACATAGGCGTACTGAAGCTGCATGGATGCTTCTTTGTTAACCGGAATCAGGCCGCCTCCGACTTTTCTAGCGAATACTTTCCAAGCAACTGATATTGCATGGCGCAGACGCGCCTCGAATGACTCCTCAACTATGAACGTAGGCAAGCTGGCGTACTCCACATACTGGCGGGAGGCTAGTATAAGCGCACTAAACATGGAAAGTTAGCTGAGTGCACAGCTGTTGGCCGTTTGAGCCCTGACCGTGAAGCGCCCGCTGCAAAGCGCTACGGGCGCTTGAGTAAGGTCAGTTCAATCGCTTGAATTCTGCATCGATGGCTTCCGCTTCAACTCGCCACGCCTGGAAGCACTGTTGACGTGCACGGCTTTCATCCACATTGCTCTGCAGTTCTTGGCGCCGTGTATTGAGTAGCAGGTAATCTGGGAAGAACTCCTCCTTGAAACGTTCCGAGTTTACTAGGTCGATGAAGTCCTGACGCTGCTGTTCAAAGTTGCCGACCATCGTCGCGACGGCTTTTTTGAACGCTTCTTCGCGCTTGTATTGCTCCCAACTGTCCCAGGCTTCGAGGGCCACGCCGAGGAAGGCTAGCGCGCCATTAGCACCTTTGGCGAGCTTCACCGCCCCCCACGGCTTGAATTTCAGGTACTTGCCGATATCCACGCCCACCGTCTTGGCAATGGTGGTGAGACCATCGCGTGCGGCCAGCACCGTTGTGTTAGTGATAAAGTTGCCTTTTAGCATGTGGTTGATGCCCTGCTTGCCCAAGGCTTTGACAGTTGTATTGAAGTGGTTGACCTCGTTGTCGAAGCCCACTTGCATCTTCTCGACTTCGAGCGTGATCGACTGGGTCTGGCGGCTGAATTCATTTTGGAGGCGGGTGGACAGGATAATGCCCTCAGCGCCCACCTCGCGTTCGAAGAAGTCCGCGAAGGTTTCCAAGCTGCAACCTTTGGCCTGGAGGATCAGGTCGGAGAAGTAGCGTGTAGCGAAATCACGCAGACTGATTCGCGCCTCTTCGATTTGCTGCCCGGTTGCTGCTAGCTGCTTGCCCAAGCGAGAGTTGAGCTCGTCGAGCCTGCCAACTTCCAGTGACACCTTCTGATCGTTCTCGATGGCAACGGGCAGTTGGTTGCTGAGCACGTCTCGGATAACGCTGGCGCGCATGTCGTTGACCAGCGCGGCGCTGCCACCGTTCTGCTGAATCTTCCCTGTCGTTGCCGTCTGAAGTGTGGAGATATGGGACAATGCCTTGAACTGCTCGAGGTTGGCCAGCCAGTGCTCTACACCCATGTCGAAGGGGTTGGCGGCGACGGCGACAATGGACAGCTCCGCTGCTTCCTGGTCCGTCAGCGAAATCTCCTCGCGAAGCCGACCTGCTACGTTTTCGCGTTTGACCTTCAAGTTGGCCAAGTAGTCCTGCTCATCCTCTACGTCAGCCACTTCGTCGAAACGGCTAAGCACGAATACTGTGCGTGGCAGCAAATCCAGAGTACGGAACAACCAGGTTAGGTCATCTTTGTGGCTTTCTTTGACGGGGTTGGTCGAATTCATTACGTAGAGCACCAAGTGAGATTCGCTCACGTACTTTTTGGTGATGTCCTTGTACTTTTCGATGGAGTGCGTTTCGGTATTTTCCTGTTCTTTGAAGCCGAACAGGCCGGGGGTGTCGATCAGTAAGAAGTCTTCGTCGACTTCGTAGACTTTCACCTCATTGGAGGATTCCTGATGGCTGATCTTCATGCTGGATCTGTCCAGCTTTTCCATCCAGGCCGCCGCGATCGATGTCTTGCCTTCAGAGAAGCCGCCAATCAATGCAACCTTGAGTTTCTCACCAGAAACGCTGCTGATGACATTCTGCAGCTTGCTGCTCAATGCGGGGTCAATCGATACCCCGGCCTGTGCTCCCTGGCCTAGGAAATTCTGCAGTCTGTCCAGCAGCGTCAGTGCATTTTCCTGCTGAACCTTGAACGTCTTGAGGGTGTTTTCCATTACAGATTTCCTGCGAGTTCGATTTGGCGGGAGAGATTTTTCAAGCGGATGGTCGAGCGAGAAAGCGTGCTCACCTGGTTAGCAGCCTGTTTGGCAGGCGCTTCAAGCGCTAGGTCAAGCTGGTCGATAGTCTTCTGCATTTCGCTCAGGGCGCTGTCTAGGCTTTCGCGCAGCATTTCACGCAATTGGGCGGTGGCGCTCCGCAGATTCTTATCAAGGGCTTGGCGTTGCTGAGACATCTTGTAGTCCGTACTGAGCGCACTCCAGAGCGCTTTGCCGATAGAAATGAGCGCGCCCAGTATCGATGCCCCAGCAATCCACAGACTGGCACCGCCGGTGAAAGGTGCTGCGGCGATACCGACAAGGCTGGCCAACAACGTCGCCACCTTAATTCCATTGTCGATTTTTATGTTTAGGTTGAAAGGCTGATTGAATCTCATACTGCCGAGCTTTCCATAGCTTGAGGTCAACTCTTGGGCGTGTTTTTCAAAACGGGAGAGAATATCTTCGGCAGCCTTCTGAAATTTACCGACCTCTGCGTTCACTGCCAGGGGCAGTTGCTTGCTCAACTGACCCTGCTGAGCTTCAAGCTGTTCGGTCAGGGCGATTTTGAAAGAGTCGTTGCTTATATCTTTTTCAATTCTTGCATAAACGTCGTTACGCACCTTGCTGGCGAAGTTGTCGATCAAAGTTTCGCCGCAGGACTCCAGACGTTTTTTCAGCGCTCCAAAGCTGCTGGTCAACTGGCTCTTTGCGCTTTGCTCTTCCTGGGAGAGTTTTTCCGACAGCGCATTCAGAGTCTGCTGAACGGCTGAGAGCGTATGGGTAGTGTGGTTGAGCGCGTCATTGGCCTTGTTGAAGTTGGCGCGAATGATCTTGGCTTTGCCGTTGTGAACCAGTTGGCGGCCTAGCAGATCTAGGAAGGGGCGCAGACGGGATCTTTCCAGTAACTCGTCGGCACCAAAATCCTCAAGCGCTTTGCTGCGGCGCTGGGCATTCTGTGATCCCGGCGCAAGATGGTCGGTCGAGGCGAGAAAGGCAGGAAGCGCGCTCAACGGAAACACATTTTTATAATGCTTGCCCAGTTGCTCGCTCATTTTCTGGTCAAGCCCGGCAAGGCTGGCGATTTCGTCGTCGGAAACCAAGGGGCGGTCAATCAATGAGCGCTTGGGGTTGGTGATTTTCTTGTTGAAGATGGTCCACACCTCAGTTTGGGCTCCCAAGTGCTGCTTGATCTTTTCCAGTGTGCCTAGGTGATGCCCGTCGCCCGTTTGTGGCGGAGCGGCCTGATTGGTTACATAGAACACCGCATGAGCGGTCTGGACAGCGCGTTCTATCTGGTCGAGTACCAAGCCTTCCTTGCCCTCGATACCGGGTACATCCAGCAGCGCGAAGGGTTGGCCGTCCAACTCGAATTCATAGCGCTGAGTCTCGCGGGTAAAGTCGCTCAAGCCATGACCGATGATTTGACCGTCAGCGTGAATTTGTAGCTCCCCTAGCAAATGCTCCAATCGGGCTTCATGTTCGAGTCGCTGCTTGCTAATCGCTCGCTGCTGCTGCGTAGCCTCCGCCTGTTGCGCGGACAGCGCCCCACAGGCGTCGTCACGCCTGGTTGTGATCTCGCTCACCTGCCGCTCCATCGCCACACGAGCATGTTCGGCCTTCGTCTGTTCGACATCCAGCGTCGCGGCAGCACTGTCCCGTGCCGCTGTAGTCGAGGTCAACGAAGCGGTGGCCTCATTCAACTGAAGCTCTTCCGGCATCTTTCTGAACAGATTCAACAGCTTTTGCCAGAGCGAAGCGTTGCTTTTGCTTGTTGCAAGAAGCGTGTGCAGGCGAGTGACGGCGGCAAGGGCGTCCTTATGTGATTTTTCGTGTAGCTCAAACGCACCGCCAAGCCGTTGCTTCACCTCGCTGGACCGGGCGTTGGCTTGGTCCAGCGCGCTCCGGGCATCCCTTAAAGGCGGTTCGAACTGCGACACTGTCGCACTCAGTTGCTGCCTCAGTTCTTCAAGTCGCACTTCGGCTTGCTCCATGCTCCGTTGCAGCCCCTGCAGGGTGTCTTCAGTCAGCCCGTACTCGTCACGCAGCTTGCGAAACACCTCTTGACTAGCCCGCTTGCCGGGCTCCTGAAGCAGGATGCGCAAGGTCTCGATGAGGGTGGATTTGCCCGCCCCCGTCTCACCATAGAAGGCAATGGTGAACGTGTTCCACTCGGAATTCTTCTCAAGCTCCGCGAGCCGCTCAAACAGTGCCGTCCGATGCTCGGTCAGCCGCCGAAGCGCCTCCTGACGGGCTAGGTTTAAGGCTTCATCGTCCGAAGGATGTCTCAGTTCACCGATAATAAGTGCCAGTTCGTCGTTGATTTGCTGGTAAACATCACTAGGGCTGTTCAGTTCGAGTTTCATGTCTGGTTCTTCGGTGAGTTCTTCGGGCGCCAGCGGTGGCAAGAGTTCTTCTGCTGGTTCTTGAGCAGGCTCCGACGAGCCGGGGACGTGGGCTTTGAAACGAGTCTTAGCCAACACTTCAGGCAGTCGTTCCCAGTAATCGGTGTGGCCGAAATCGTTCATTTCGATGCTTTCGAAGTGCTCGACCTCGTTACGTCCCAGGCAGGTTTCACCCCAGTTCAACAGCAGGGTCCTGTCTGTCTTGGAATAGGCATTGATAAGCCTCCCCTTGAACCGTTCACGCAACTGCCGCGCTTCCATAGGGGTGACCTCAACGGCGGCGGCCATCAGTAACACATCGTTGATAGCCAACTGCTGCCGATACGAAAAGTTCTTCAGGCTACTGATAACCAGCCGCCCACCGAGCGAGTGCCCGATCAGGTTGATGGTCTTAATCTTCGGGTGGTTGCTATGCAGGTAATCCTGCAACTGGTCAAACAACACTGCTCCCATGTGCTCCGCCCGAGTGCGGGCCTGAGTGAAGTTGCCCAGCCGGTCCTTGGCGAACGCCCCCGCGATGCCGAAAGAATATAGGGGCGAACTCGATATGGTTCTGCCGAAATTCATACCTGCCGCGCCAAGTGCCCAAAGCGAAGACTTGTCGAAACGCAGAAGATGATTCGAAGGCCAGAACGCAAAGATATTGGTGTAGTGCTTTAGCTGATCGGGGATCTTCTCGAGCAGAAACTGCTTGTCCTCATCGCTATGCCCGGCACTGTAGCCATGGACAAAAACGTTGGCTTCAGTGGTGTCCGGTCCGGCGAATGGCGAGGTTTGAAACTGAAAAGGGTGAGGCATGGATGCTCCTTATCCACGGACATGCTGTTTCGAGGTTTGACTGTCAGACCTATTCGCTCGGGCGCGTGGGGAGGGGGGCGACAGGGCAGGTCCCTGGGAACCCGTCATTGCGGGCGGGCATGGCTACATCCTTGTGCTGCTCTGGGGGAGTGAGATCGATGGCGTCACCTCTTTGGCTAATCTACCCTAAGAGTATGGCAAATTGCTATTGAAAGAGGGCGCGTTTGGCAATGCGGCGTTGGTAATGCCTCAAATTTGGCCGTGCGCTATGTTTCAGAGACGGCGCCAGCGACAGCTCCAGCCTCTGGGCGATGCGACTTGGAAGTCGATGGCTACTTCGAACCTGGCTAGACGGGAGTCTACCTAGCTGGGATATCGGAGGTTTTTCAGGTGATCCGTAGGCCGAGGCCGGCGCTGGAAGGCTGTGGCTTGCACATTATAGCGGGCTCAAGGGGGCAGATAGGCCCATTGCTTGCCCATGCCGCTTTGTATTTTAAATACTTGCGGCTTTGCACCGACACTCCCATGGAAGTGCCATCGACATGCACTGCGGCAATACGCGAGCAGAGGACGCCCATGTGACTCAAATTATGCCTTTGAGAATGACTGAATTCGGCGTTTTTGCTGCCCGTCGCCAACTGCACCTGTACTCCTAGGTGCAGCACAAGGAGTGGGCAGTGCAGGGCAGTACAGAAAAACAAGGCAGTCAGGTTTTGGCAATTAAACAGCTTATGTATGTATTCCAAAAACACCACGCTGATTCCACTGGAATCATGCTGTCCTCCTGCCACTGTGACCTGGCGATCCAGTTCCGCGTTGTTTCACCATACTCATCATCGCCGCCATCTTCTGGCTTGCTATCGCCTTACTCTGATCAGTCGGAGCGTGAGGCTTCGGCGGTGGGGCCTCTGGCCGGGCGGTATGTCTGACGTGAGTGGCGCTAGCTTTGTGCTGTGTCATCAAGTTAAATTCTCCATTGCGCGCTTTTTCGATCATGCGCAGCAGGTAGGCGAACGGATTCCGCATTGCGTCTGCAGGGCGTGCGGCCCACTGATCAAGCACGTTCTTGCACAATTCATCAGTGAGTAGGGTCATGGCGACGATCGCTTTCTGTCGCTGATCCGGCGGCAATGCCTGGAAGCGGGGTGGGTATTCAGACCTATTATCCGTGCGCGGTACAAAGCTTTTAGATACATATGTATTTGTATTACTACCTGTACTAGATGAGTTCGGATTCCGAACCGGGTCGAATTCGCCCTGTTTACGGCAGGGTTCGGATTCCGAACCCGGTGGCACGACATTCCAAACTGGGGCGGATTTACCGAGTTCGGAATGCTTTTGACTGAGTTCGGAATCGTTTGAGCCGCGTTCGGATGGCTGTGCGGGAATGTCACGCGTGCTGGTGTTCTTGGCGCCGCGCTGCCTGGCAAGACGTTGGCCAATGATGTCGAGACGACTTGGAATGGTTTGTTCGCGCACATCAGGATCCTGGGCAAATTCCTCGAGGGTATAGGCAGCGACCTGGCAGATGGATTTGTTCGCGTGCTCTAGTGAGTTACCTACCAATTCCAGGTAGCCGCGATCGAGCAGCATCGCTTCGGAAATGCTGATTGGTTCGTCGTGGAGCAGGTAGATGTTGCCTTTCATTTGCCCGGTGACCTCGTCACGTACGCGGCCGGCCAAACTGAGCCAGCGGGTCAGGCGCAATGTGGTCAGTGTCTTGGCTACGGTTTCCCGGGAGGCGACCTTGAACGGCGAAGCAGCCAGGTAGGGCTGCAGCTGTTCGTAGGTGGGGAAGGATGTCAGGCCATCGCTGTTAAGCAGCAGCCTGAAAACCTGCCATGCATTACGCTCCAGCGGCGTCAGGCGGTTATCCAGCAACAGCCTTCTGGGTACCGCTTCATGAGGGTTGCCGGTGAACAGGATGCCGGTATTTTCGGTATCGAGAATGGGCGTCAGTGGTTTGATACCGCGCTCAGGTGGCGTTGCTTCTCGCGGTGCAGCGCGGCGCTTTTCGTTCAGCGAGTTCGAGGCTGAATCCAGAAGGGCAGTCAGCGTATCGAGGTTGCCCGGCGTGAATCTGCGTGACGGGTTGTGCATCACAGCAGGTCCTGTTCAATCCAGCTTTGAAGGGTGTTCCAGGTCATGGTCAGGTTGAGTGGCGGCACGCTGTGGGTCATTTTGATTGCGAGTTTCAGCAAGGCACGACTGTCCCGCGGGTCCACCGGATTCTCGCGGTTCAGGCTGCTCCAGCGGTCCCATAGCGCGCGCTCCTGTTCCTGGTTCACTGCTGGCCATCGCCCCTTACGATTGGGCAGGTCAAGCATGGCGCGCCGGAGCGCCACCTCTTTGGCGGACAGGCCAAACAGGTCATGAATCAGCGGCGAGCTTGCACCGTTCTGCAGCGCGCACATGATTAGTTGATCCTCTTCGTTATCCTTGGCCTGAGCCAGCAAACGCTGAACGACGGTGCTGTCCACCACCACTCGAAACCACGGCACGGGCGCGTTGACCAGCACGCTCATGCACTGCGGCTCGATGAGGTCCTTTAGGTCCTGTTCCGCAAAGCCCATCGCCAGACAACTGCGCAACTGGCCGTTGCGCATGTCGTTCAATACCTGGAGCGCAACGGCGAGATTCAGTGGATGTGCCATGGATGTTTCTCCATTTCAGGAATGTCGGGGAGGGTGTTCATGCGCTGGCCTCCAGTTCGATCAAGCGGCGAGCCAGGCGCATCACGCGGAAGACTTTCACCAACGCGTGATCGCTGAGGCGGTCGTTTGCTGACGCAGCTTGGGATTGCTGTCGGGAACAACCGAGCATCAGTTGTCCCAGATCGCCGGAGAGCACCAATGGACTGGTCGTCGCGTCGCTGAAGCTGCCGCTGAGGGACTCCAGTAGCTTGATGGTTGCCGCAGTGACGGATCCCTGAGCAATCTCGATGGTTGTATCGGGAACCAAGCTAAACCCAATGCCCCATTCGCTGGGGCGGAGGATGTCAGGTGCCTGGACTTCGTCAGCCACTTCGCTGGCCAAGCCGAAGATTTGTTGGCGCAGCTCGGTCGGCTCATCAATCTGCCGTTCGATGTACCAGAGATCCGAGACTGGGTGCAGGCCTCCGACCTGCACGGGGATGGCCTGCAGGCAGGCCTCCTCAAAGTCCGGAATCGGTTCGCCTGTTGCCTGCGCCAATTGACGTTTCATGGCCTGAGTGCGCGGCGTCAGCCCTGCGATCGGGGTGATGATATGGCTCTGAATCAGTGCCTGCTGATCTTCGTCGGAGAGTGGTTCGCCGTCCGGCGTGTCATCAGATTGCAGCAGCGGATCTGGTTCAGGTTTAGGCGTTACAGTGAGTTTGCTGTTGTCGGGAGGTGACTCCGTCGATGACTCTCCGGATGAGCCAGAGGAGGGCGCAGGCACAGTAGTCTTCGTCGGAGTTGGCGGCACATCTTTAGCAGGCGGGGCCTTCTCAGCCCCTTTACCTTCCAGCATGTCGAGCTTGAGCCAGTTGTATTCCTTGCCCAGTGGCTCCTGCATCTGATGAATCAGCTCATCTTGAAACCGCTCGAAGCTGAAGTCGGGCTTGCCGTCGAAGCAGTTCAGGATGTCGGTGAAGAACATGCTGAAATCTATATCGGGGTCTCGCGTGTATTGCTGCCAGGTTTTCCCGGCGCTGCGTCTGAGTGATATGAGCCGCTCGATCTGCGGCTTGCCCATCCCGGCGAACAGCAGCGCAGGGATTGCGGGTAGCAGAAACTGCACCGCGTCCTGCATTTTGCTGATGTGTGACTGAGAAACCGGGTACCCATCGGCTCCCAGTAAACGTGCAAGCTCTCGCTGGGAGACCGGCTGACCGGCCTCCAGCTCGTAAAACTCCTTGGCCTGATCGATCCCCAGCGCCCGCTCGATAAACGTCAGCTCTCCATGCATGTCGTTCTCGGCCAGGTGTCCGGTCAAGGCGACGATATCGCCTCGTTTGGGCCAAGGTCGAAACAGGCAGTGAATCTTGAAGAACTGTTCGTCTTTGGTTTCGCTCCAGAGCTCGTTGAGGATCGCGAGCCTCGTGTTGCCGCCGTTGCGAATTGTGAAATGTTCCTCTCCGGGCCGCCGGGTAATCGGCGGCGGCGCTTCCAGGCCACGACTTTTGATCGAGGCCTTGAGCTCATCAAACAGCGGATTGCGATTGATGCGCGGGTTGTGTTCGTAGGGCCGCAGTTTGTCCAGGGTGATGACCATCGGCGTGTCTGCGACGGGGTCGGAGAGCTGCGACATCACAGGGCCGTTATTCATGAACGATCCCTGTAGCAGCTTGCTCTTGATTGTCTCTGGATCGGGAGATTTGGCAGCCATCAGGCACCACCCTCAGCCGCCTGCTGATCACAGGTCAGGCGGTCGATCACGGCATTGGCGCGCTTGAGTTCCTGTTCCAGCTCGAAGCTGCGGAACAGGCGAAACATGATCTCGGCGTTCATGGAGCGCTGCGAGTTGCGGGCTATGTCGGCGATCTGATCCCTCAAGCCGGCTTCATAAAAGCGCACAACGAATTTGTCCTGTTTACGGCTGCTCATTTCGCTTCTCCTTGTTCCGATCCTTGGTTTGCCAGTGTCTGGTAGTGCCACTCACCGACGTCCAGGCTGACGACTTCAACGTCTTTCCATTGCTGTACTCGGCAGGCGAGCGCGTAAACAAAACGGTTGGCGTCGGCCCGGCCGTTTTTCAGGCGAAACACCACGGTGCAGAGGTCATCGCTAATTGGCTTAGTGCTGCTCTTCATGGTGTTCCTCCTCGACTGCATAGCTGCCACATTCCGGGCAGGTGTAGATATCCAGTTCTTCGTCGTTCAGTTGTGGGTCGCTTATGCGTGTTATGGCCCGGTGCAGGGCAAACTCGCTCATGCAGTCCTTGCAGCTTCCGCGGGGCACGGGTCTTTTGTTCATGCTGATGCTCCTTGCCGATCCCTGGCTTCCAGATTGACGAAGCGGGTCTGCGCGGGAATGAATGCGGTGCGCACTATCCCGACAGGTCCGTTTCGGTGTTTGCCGATGATGAGTTCGGCGATGCCTTGGTCTTCCGAGTCGGGGTGGTAAACCTCGTCCCGGTAGATGAAAAGAGTCAGGTCGGCGTCCTGCTCCAGAGCGCCGGATTCACGCAGGTCGCCGTTGTGGGGGCGCTTGTTGGGGCGGTTCTCCAGGGAGCGGTTGAGCTGGGAGAGGGCGATGACCGGGCAGTTGAATTCCTTGGCCACGGCTTTAAGGCCGGCGGAGATGGCGCCGATCTCCAGGTTGCGATTTTCCTTACCGGGGCACTGCATCAGTTGCAGGTAGTCCACCATGATCAGCCGTGGTTTGCCGTAACGCCTTGCTGCGCGCCGCACCCGGGCGCGCAATGCTGTCGGGGTAAGACCAGAACTGTCGTCGACGACCAAGCGTTCGCCATACTGGTTGATCTTTGCGACGCCTGCGGTGAGCTTGGCCCAGTCGTCATCTTCCAGTTGGCCGCGCATGAGTCGGGCGACGTCCAGCTGTCCCAGGATCGCGATCATGCGGTACATCAGCGCCTGGGCAGGCATTTCCAGGCTGTAGATCTGCACGCTGTTGGCCGGATCCTGAGCCAGTACCGCATCGACGATGTTAAGCGCGAAGCTGGTTTTGCCCATCGAAGGGCGGGCCGCGACGATGACCAGATCCGCATCCTGAAATCCTCCGGTTTTCTGGTCCAGATCCACGAGGCCGCTGGGTACGCCTGTAACGCCATTGCCGTGATTGAAGTTGAAGTCGACCTGCTCCAGCACTTTCATCAACGTCTCGTTCACGTCGATGAAGCTGTTGGGGGCGTGTCCCTGTCCCAGCGCAAAAAGCTTCTGCTCGAACTCTTCCTGCACCTCCACGCTTTTAGCCTGTGCAGCCGTAGCATTGCGGCTGCATTCGTGGCCGAGCAGGATCAACTGCCGCAGGTGTGAGCGCTCGCGAACGATGCCTGCATAGACGCTGATGTTGGCCACCGACGGCGTGTTCTTGGCCAGCTCGCTGAGATAACCGAGCCCTCCAGCCTCGGGCACCTCCGCCATGGAGTCGGCCACCGTAACGACGTCGAATCCCTGGTTGGCTGCAGCAAGACTCTGAATCGCTTGAAAAATGAGTCGGTGTTCGCGCCTGAAAAAATCCTGTGCGCTGACCGTGTCGGCGATGAGATCCCAAGCGCTGTTATCGAGCAGCAGCCCGCCCAGCACGCCTTGTTCGGCTTCAATCGAATGAGGTGGTACCAGATCCGTCAGGTTCACGAGGCAAGCTCCTGATCGTCGTTAATCGGAGCGCCCAGCGTGTCGAAGGCCAGCTTGTTGAAATGCGCACGCCACTGCGGGAACAGCTCAGAGGCGAGGGCTCTCATCACGCTAAAAGCTGCTGGAGATCTGCGATTCTGCGGTTGGCGGTATTCAAGCCGATGTGCAGGCGTGCCCTCGGTCGCAGCTCGGCGAAAGCTCACTGCAGCCGGAATGGTGGTGTTCAGCAGATTGATCTGCGGGTGGTCTGCCAGGGTCTCCACTAGCGACTGATAAATCAGGTTCGCATCGTTGGTGGCGTCGAGTTTGTTGATGACGATGTTCAGTGGTGGCGTGTGCACGCCCAACGAGGACAGTGGTTCCAGGTCTTTAAGCAATTGCTGAGTGCCGCGGTAAAACTCCCGGGCAGCCAGCATGTCCGGCGTGATCGGGGAGATCGCGAGGTCGGAGCACAACAGCGCGGTTTCCAGCGTCACCGATCGCGCGCCTTGGGTGTCGATCAGGATCAGATCGAAGTCGTCGGCAAACGCAGGCACCAGATTCTTCAAGCGAAGGCGCCCGTCAGCCGCGTAAAGCAGCATGTTGCTGAGCTGGTTATGGGGATCGTTGGAGAGGATCAGTGACAGATTGGGGATGCAGGTCCGTGAAATGACCTGATCGGCACGCGTGTTGTTTTGGGATATGAGCTGGTAAGTGCCGCCGGGCGCTTCATGCTCAAGGCGATAAAACGAGGACAGCGAGGGTTGCGTATCGAGATCTATGAGGAGGGTGCGGATGCCAGCGTCGGCGCAGAAAGCGCCTAGATTTGCGGTTACCGTGGTCTTGCCAGGGCCGCCTTTGGTCGAAAGGACCGATGCGATTGTCATTATGCTTGCCTCTAGTCGAATGATTAGAGACAGCGCTTTGACTCACGAACTGAAGTGTATCTAGAGGTAAGCAGTAGAGGGTTTGGGTGTTTTCTGGAGGTTTTCAGCGTTTCAGTGACAAAGTCAGTGATCGCGGTAAAAAATCCTACACTACCTGTTCAAACCCTTGAATCTACAGCTTCTTGAAGGTGGCTCCACGACCTGGACTCGAACCAGGGACCCAGTGATTAACAGTCACTTGCTCTACCAACTGAGCTATCGCGGAATGAGCGCTATGTTACTGTTTCAATTGGATTAGTCAAGCGTGTGCCGAAAATATTTTTACTATTCAGTAGCTTGGAGAGGTGGGTTTCCAAAGGTGGTGGGCTTTGGCGTAGTGTAGTTGGCTTGCTCCTTATGACTGATTTCCAGTGAGGTGAAAGAAGTGACTGCCAGCAATCGTCTTGAAACACTATTTCCAACCCTTGAGCAAATCCCTGAGCAGTATCGTCCCGAGAAGGCCATCGAGCAGCGGGAGTATCTGGTCAACGGTACGCTGCAGCTCTGGCAGGGGCCGCTCGCGCCGGTGCGCAGTCCGGTGTGTCTCAGCGCTGCTGATGGTATCCAGTCGGTGATTCTTGGCAGTACGCCGTTGCTCGACTCGGCAACCGCGATGACTGCACTGGAGGCGGCTGTTCAGGCTTATGACCGAGGGCAGGGTGCATGGCCGACGATGCGGGTGGTCGAGCGCATTCAGCACGTCGAGGCATTTCTCAAGCGCATGCGAGAGCAGCGTGAGGCGGTGGTCAATTTGCTGATGTGGGAGATTGGCAAGAACCTCAAGGATTCCGAGAAAGAGTTTGACCGTACCTGCGACTACATCGTCGACACCATCAATGCCCTCAAGGAACTGGATCGTCGCTCCAGTCGTTTTGAGCTGGAGCAGGACACACTCGGTCAGATTCGACGCGTGCCTTTAGGCGTAACGCTGTGCATGGGACCTTACAATTATCCGCTGAACGAAACCTTCACCACGCTCATCCCGGCTCTGATCATGGGTAACACCGTCGTCTTCAAACCCGCCAAGTTTGGTGTGTTGCTGATTCGGCCATTGCTGGAGGCGTTCCGGGACAGTTTCCCGCCTGGCGTCATCAATGTGATCTACGGCAGCGGTCGAGAAACGGTCAGCGCCTTGATGGCCAGTGGCAAGATAGATGTGTTTGCGTTTATCGGGACCAATAAGGCAGCCAGTGATCTCAAGAAGCTGCACCCCAAGCCACATCGCTTGCGTGCTGCGCTGGGTCTGGATGCGAAGAATCCGGGCATCGTGTTGCCGGATGTGGATCTGGATAACGCTGTAAATGAGTCGATCACTGGATCGCTTTCCTTCAACGGGCAGCGCTGCGCGGCGCTGAAGATTCTGTTTGTGCATGAGAGCCTGGTCGATAGCTTCCTGGAGAAGTTCCAGCAGAAACTCGCTCAGCTGAAAGCTGGCATGCCGTGGGAGCCGGGTGTATCGCTGACTCCATTACCTGAGCCGGGCAAGACCGATTACTTGAAAGGTTTGCTTGACGATGCGGTAAGCAAGGGCGCTCGCGTCGTCAATGAGGGTGGCGGGGAGGTCAATGAAACGTTCTTCTATCCGGCAGTGCTGTATCCCGTGACGTCGGCAATGCGGGTTTACCACGAAGAACAGTTCGGTCCGGTGGTTCCTGTTGTGCCGTATCGGGATATTGAGTCGGTCATTGATTACGTACTGGACTCGGATTTCGGTCAGCAACTGAGCATCTTTGGGAATGACTCTGCTCAGGTTGGGCGGCTGGTCGATGCTTTTGCCAATCAGGTAGGGCGCATCAACATCAACGCACAGTGTCAGCGCGGACCGGATCAATTCCCTTTCAATGGTCGCAAAAATTCGGCTGAAGGTACCTTGTCGGTTCACGACGCACTTCGTGTTTTCTCGATCCGCACGCTGGTCGCGACCAAATTTCAGGACACGAACAAAGCGCTGATCAGCGACATCATCCGCAATCGCGAGTCCAGTTTTCTCACCACTGACTATATTTTCTGACGGGTTGTTAGTGAGCTCGTCGGGAGCGATAAACGTAACGGCCTGACGAGCTCATGGTGAGTGACTAATTAAGTGCAGCTTTAATCGCTACACCAAAAAATTGACTTGATATGATTCGCTGCGTCAGTTCGATGCTGTAAAGTGTCCGGCGTTTTGATAGAGCGAACATGCTTGTCCGGCACTGGGAAATATAACGGTGCGTCGAACTCGTTCGTGTGCCATGGTGACGAGCGCTGATTTTTGTTCGAAGAAAATCTCTCCATACGGCAATCAACACCCTCATGCGCGGGCATTTCGCAGACTTTTCTGGCTCAGCGCAGGGGCGGTCCACATTAGCGTCCACTCCAACGCTAAGGTTTTTGAACATGTCATCGAGGCTCTGTAAAAATTACAGCCGTCCGTATTGCAGTAATTACACGTCAGTGGAAAAACATTCATCGAGCATGAAAAGTGGATCCAGTGATGAATGTTGGCAGGTGTGGCTTGTCGGGTCTGATTAATTACCGGTCGGCATCAAAAGCGAAAAGCTAATTTCTACACGACGTTCATATTGAGATCAGGCGGGCCGATAACGCCGTATTTGCTACCTTTGTTCATGTTGCTTGCGTGTGAGGCGGGCGGAGATTTTGTGATGATTGTTGACGACGGTGATGTCTTTGATCGGTTGCTGGCCAACTGTGATCATGAGCCTATCCAGATTCCGGGGGCTATTCAGCCTCACGGTGTGTTGCTGGCTGTCAATGAGAGCACCTGGATCGTGCAGCAAATCAGTGCAAATGCTGATGTGCTTTTCGGTCGTGCCGCATCGGAACTGGCCGGTCAGGAACTCGACGTCGTATTGGGCAATGAGCAGGCGCAGGAAATATGCAGTGCAGCGGCTGCCAGCTCTCTGGATGAGGTGAACCCACTCTCTCTGGCCTATGGCGGAAAGTGGGTGGATTGCACCATGCATCGTCACGATGGGGTGTTGATGCTGGAGATTGAAAATCCCAGCGAGCTCACCTCGGCCAGCATGCAACATCTGGATCGCGGCCTGGGCAGGACCTTGCGTCGTTTGCAAGGCGCAAAGTCTCTCGCAGAACTTTACGAAATAAGTGTCCGCGAGATTCAGGCGATGACCGGCTATGAGCGGGTGCTGATTTATCGTTTCGAGGAGGAAGGGCACGGTCAGGTCATTGCCGAAGCTTCAAGTCCGGGAATGGACACCTACAACGGTCTGTTTTTTCCGGCGTCCGACATTCCGAGCCAGGCCCGGGAGTTATACCGTCTCAACTGGCTACGCATCATTCCTGACGCTCAATATATGCCCGTGCCACTGGTCCCGTTACTGCGCCCGGACACATTACTGCCACTGGACATGACTCATTCGTTGCTGCGCAGTGTTTCGCCGATTCATTGCCAATACATGAAGAACATGGGCGTGCAGTCCTCAATGAGTATTTCGCTGCTCAAGGACGATCGCCTGTGGGGCTTGATCAGTTGCGGAAATCGTACGCCCCTGCTGGTGCCGCACGGCCTGCGTGCAGCTTGCCAGAGTATTGGTCAGGTACTGTCGATGCAGATCAGCGCGCTTGAGGAAGCCGGAATTGCCCAGCAGCGGCAGAAGAAAGAGGTCATGCTCGCTGAGCTTGTACAAACCATGCGCCTGGCACCGCAGCAGGATGTGTTGGAGGCGTTGGCGCAAAATCCTGAGCGGTTGATGGCGCTGACCGGCGCATCAGGCATTGCGGTATTGGTTGAAGATCGCTTGCATACCTGGGGGGCGTGCCCGGGCGATGAACAAATCCAGACGCTTTACGCTTGGGTTAAACAGCAGCCTGTCGGCATTTATGAGTCAGCCAGCCTGAGTGCAGACTTTCCCGATGCGCATGAATATCAGGATGTCGCGAGTGGGTTGCTGAGTTTCACTTTACCCAAGCCGGTGGACAATGCGGTGCTTTGGTTTCGCCCCGAGGTCAAGGAAAGTGTCAACTGGAGCGGTGACCCCAGCAAGCCTATGGAGCTTTCGCAAACCGAAGGCGGCAACCGACTCCAGCCGCGCAAGTCGTTTGAAATCTGGAAAGAACAGGTCAATGGCAAGGCGCATCGATGGAGCGCTGGCGACCTGTTCGCCGCAGCCGATTTGCGGCGCTCAGCGCTGGAAACGGACCTGGCTCGTCAAGTGTTGCGAGAGCAGGACGCGGTTCGCGCGCGGGACGAGCTGGTTGCGGTGGTCTCTCATGACCTGCGTAGCCCGATGACGGTCATTGTCATGCAGTGCGGCATGATGCAGCGATTGATAGGTGCCGATAGTGGCCCCTCGTCCAAGCGTGTCAACTCTGCTATCGATACCATGCAGCGGGCGACGACGCGGATGACGAATTTGTTGGAGGACTTGCTGGATACGTCGAAGATCGAAGCGGGTCGCTACTCCATCGCGTCTCAGCCGATGGATGTCAGCCAGATACTCGAAGAGGGATATTCACTTCTCGCGCCGTTGGCGCTGAACAAGTTTATCGAGCTGAGCTTTGTCTCTGAGCCAGACCTGCAGATTTCTGCCGATCCGGAGCGGTTATTTCAGGTGTTGTCCAATCTGGTTGGCAATGCCATCAAGTTCACCCCAAGGGAAGGCCGCGTCGGGGTCAGGGCCGTAAAAGAGGGGGGGTACGTCAGGTTCTGCGTCGCTGATACGGGGGCGGGTATTGCTCAGGAGCACCTGCCTCATGTCTTTGAGCGTTATTGGCGAACCAGGCAAGGCAATCCGAGTGGTACTGGCTTGGGGCTGTACATCTCGATGGGCATCATCAAGGCCCATGGTGGCGATCTTTGGGTTAGCAGCCAGTTGGGCCAGGGAAGCGAGTTCAGCTTCACGGTGCCATTGGTTGCCTCTCAAACATGTCCGCTTGTCTGACGCTGGCAATATCGGTGATCGGCAGGAGTCGACATGGATTATCCCATCCGGCAAGGAGCAGCCATCATGGTTTCACGCGCACCCGAGCAGCTGTTTTTTGAAGAGGACCGAGAGGTCCCTAACAGTCGATTGCCGGTGTTGGTGTACCGGGGAGTATCGTTTGAGAGCGCCGACACGGCTGCCGGGTTTGAACGTCTCTTTACCCATAATCATTGGCCAGCGTTATGGCGTGACGTGATTTTTGATTATCACCACTATCATTCCACGGCCCATGAAGTGCTCGGGGTTGCCAGCGGCGCGGCGCGGGTGATGCTTGGTGGCAAGCGCGGGCAGGAAGTCACGATAGCGTCAGGAGATGTTCTGGTATTGCCTGCTGGCACCGGTCACTGTTGCCTGGAGCGAAGTGACGATTTTCTGGTAGTGGGCGGCTACCCGTCCAATCAGAGCCGGTACGACATCCAGCGCGCCGACCACGCTGCATTGAGTGCATCCCGGCAGCGTATTTCCGAGGTCCCATTGCCTGCGGCCGATCCGCTTTCCGGAGCGAGAGGCGCCTTGTTACGGATCTGGACTTGAGTGTCCCGATCGGACCGGCCAGTCAGTTAATTTCGTTATTAGCCGCGGCATTGTTTGGATTACCGGGGCGGCTTCTATATTCTTTCCTTCATACGCTATTCAGGGATATCGGATGCGCTGTCGTTCGGCATCTGAATAGGCGACTGTTTTCTGCCATGCCAAGGAAACTAGATGAGTACCGTCAGCACGCCACTATCCGGCGTCAACCAGCCACTCAAGGGCATCGCGCTCATTGTTCTGGCCACATTTCTGTTTTCAAGTCACGACACCATTTCCAAATACCTGTCCGGGTTTTATCCGATCTTCATGGTCGTTTGGGTCCGCTATGTAGTGCATACGCTACTGATGGCCGGGATTTTCATGCCTTCGGCAGGCCTGCGGGTGCTGCGTACCAAGCGCTTGAAGCTGCAAATAATGCGTGCGTTGTGCCTGTTGGGCACCAGTTTGTTGTTCACCACCGGATTGATGTACATCCCGCTGGCTGAGGCAACTGCCGTCAACTTTCTTGCGCCGCTGTTGATTACTGCCCTGTCAGTGCCGCTGCTGGGAGAGCATGTCACGCGTAAACAATGGGCAGCAGTGCTTGTGGGCTTTGTTGGCGTACTGATTATTGTGCACCCCGGCGGAGAGCTGTTTACTCCAGCCAGCCTGCTACCTCTGGGATCTGCGACGTTATTTGCTTCCTATCAACTGCTCACCCGAATGGTCAGCGCGCATGACAGCCCGACCACCAGCAATTTCTTTGCAGGGTTGTTCAACAGCCTGGTCATGACCGCACTCCTGCCGTTTTTCTGGACTGCGCCGGAACTCAAGCATCTGCCGTTCATGCTGGCGCTGGGAGCGTGCGGGATGGTTGCTCACTTGCTGCTGACTCAGGCTTTTCGTTATGCCGCGCCCGCGATGCTGGCGCCGTTCAGCTACTGCCAGATCGTGTTTGCAGGTTTGTTGGGTTACCTGGTGTTTGGTCATGCGCCCTCGTTGACTGCGCAACTGGGCATCGCCGTCATCTGCCTGAGTGGGCTTGCTGCGGCCTGGCAGCAACGAACCAGGACTTGATGGATTCGGACTTTTCCGAAAAGCGATGGGGTGAAATGCCTTGATATACACCATCGCGCCCCCATTGAACTCGTAGCGCTTTTGAAAAGCACATTTCTTGTATTGCGAATGCAACTGGAGAATCGCTATGTATCCTGATGTTCAGCTCTTTATCGACGGTCAATGGCGTGCAGGCCAGGATGGTCGCACCCAGCCAGTCATTGATCCCGCTACCGGCCAGCAACTGGGCACTGTTGCACACGCCAGCATTGCTGACCTCGATGAAGCACTGGCGGCCACCGAGCGTGGTTTCGCGACATGGCGCAAGACCTCCGCCTACGATCGCTACAAAACGATGCAAAAAGCCGCGCATTTATTGCGTGAGCGCGCAGATTCCATTGCCCGGATCATGACGCAGGAGCAGGGTAAGCCGTTGGCCGAAGCCCGCGCTGAAGTACTGTCGGGTGCGGACGTAATCGAGTGGCTGGCCGAGGAGGGGCGTCGCAGTTATGGCCGTCTGGTTCCTTCCCGCGGCGCAGACGTTGAGCAGAAAGTCGTCAAAGAACCTGTAGGACCAGTCGCGGCGTTCACGCCGTGGAATTTCCCGATCAACCAGATCGTGCGCAAATTGTCTTCCGCGCTGGCGGCAGGCTGCTCGATCATCATCAAGGCTCCGGAAGAAACCCCGGCATCACCTGCTGAATTGATCCGCGCTTTCGCAGATGCCGGCGTGCCAGCCGGTGTCATTGGTCTGGTGTACGGAAACCCCGCAGAAATTTCCTCATACCTGATTGCTCACCCGGTCATTCGCAAAGTGACATTCACCGGCTCGACTCCGGTTGGCAAGCAGCTCGCCGCGCTTGCCGGGCAGCACATGAAGCGCGCAACGATGGAGTTGGGCGGTCATGCACCGGCGCTGGTTTTTGACGATGCGGATGTCGACCTCGCCGCGCGCGTGCTGGCAACTGCCAAGTTCCGCAACGCCGGTCAGGTCTGTGTGTCGCCGACCCGTATTCTGGTTCAGCGCGGTGTATACGAAGCGTTTATCGAGAAATTCGTTGGGCTGACCCGGGAAATCAAGGTCGGTAACGGCCTCGATTCGACGGTAACCATGGGGCCGGTCGCCAATGATCGTCGTATTCCGGCGCTGGTTGCATTGGTCGATGACGCTAAAGCTTCAGGTGCAACACTTAACGCAGGCGGGAAAGCTATCGAGGGGCCTGGCTACTTCTTCGAACCGACTGTACTCAGTGGTCTGACCCCTGAAATGCGCATCATGAACGAAGAGCCGTTTGGTCCTGTTGCCCTGGTGGTGCCGTTCGACACCGTGGAAGAGGCGATTGCCGAATCCAATCGAGTGCCATTTGGTCTGGCTTCGTATGCCTTTACCACATCGATGAAGACTGCTCACGCGCTGAGCACTGGCATTGAAGCGGGCATGCTTTCAATCAACCATCAGGGCATCGGCTTGCCGGAAGTCCCGTTCGGTGGCATCAAGGATTCAGGCTACGGCTCTGAGGGTGGTACCGAGGCAATCGAGGCTTACCTGAACACCAAGCTGGTGACTCAGTTCAACCTCTAAGCGCTTGGCTATAACAAAAAGGCCGCCAGTTCCCTGAGGAGCTGGCGGCCTTTTTACGTGTGATTTTGACGGGTCACTCGGTAGCTTGTAGCCCTTGCTGCTTCATCACCAGATTCTTTTCTTTCTTGTACTGCAACGCGACGGCGGGCGGCGGATTGCTTTTGCCTGTCTCCATCCATTGGCGTATGCGACTTGCATCTGCAAAGTGAGTGTATTTGCCGAATGCATCAAGGATCACCATCGCGACAGGACGATTGGCCATGCTGGTCAGCAGCACCAGACAGTGACCAGCCTGATTGGTAAAGCCGGTCTTGGTCAGCTTGATATCCCAGTTGGATTTACGAACCAAGTGGTCAGTGTTACTAAAGCCCAGGCTGTAGGTTGGCTTGCGGAATGTGACGGTTTTTTCCGGCGTGGTGCTCAGCTCGCTGAGGGCCGGATATTTACGCGACGCGAGCAGCAGTTTGGTCAGATCGCGCGCAGTCGAAACGTTGTAGATCGAGAGACCGGTCGGCTCGACATACACCGTATGTTTCATGCCCAGTGCCTTGGCTTTGGCATTCATTGCCAGAATAAACGCTGCATAGCCGCCCGGATAACTATGGGCCAGACTTGCAGCCGCGCGGTTCTCGGAAGACATCAAGGTGATCAGCAGCATTTCACGGCGGGGTAGTTCGCTGCCCAGTTTGACTCGCGAGAACACGCCTTTCATTTCTGGCGTTTGCGAGATATTGACCGGGATGACTTCATCCATGGACTGTTTGGCGTCCAGTACAACCATTGCCGTCATGAGCTTGGTCACAGAGGCGATGGGTACGATGACGTCTGGATTGCTGGAATACAAAACTTTATCGGTCTGCAGGTCAACGAGCATCGCGCTGCCGGATGCCAGATGAAGTAGAGAAGGATCACGATTAAGTGGGGCAGGGTCGTTCGCGGAGACACTGGTAGAAAGTGCCGGGCCTGCAAGTGCAAATAAAAGGCCCAAAATATGAAGACGAATTTTCAAGAGCGAGGCTCACTAAGAGTGGAGTGTGGCATTCACACGGGGTAGAGAAACTGCTCGGCATTTTATGAGGAGGCCTGACCACTGTCGATGGTTGTTGTAGGGAGTTTCACTAATAAATGTAAGATTTAAGTTTTGCCCCAGCGGTTGAAAAATCGTCCTCGGTAACAATAGTCATGGTATCCAGCGCCCGCACCGATTAGCATTCCATGCCATCGATAGCTGCCAATACAGGCCGAAGGAGTCGCGTAATGCCCAAAGGGTTTATCAGCAAGGATTACGTTGTTTTAGTGATAGTTGCCGGTGCAATAGCGGTTCTGTTGATGGGTGCAGGTTTCTTCTCGCGGCCCGCAGACTGGGTGGGCTGGGTACAGGCAACAGGCTTGATTATTGGCATGATGGTTGCCGTTGCCGTTCCTGGCATCCAGCGTAGTCAGGAAGCTGCAGTGCAGCGCAAAGCCATGCGCGACGGGCAGATTGGGTACGCCAGACGCATGCAGTATCTGTGTGGAGAGCTCAGCGAGTTGCTGGGCAAAATCAATCTGAGCCTGAATCACCTGCGTGCTACCGACCGGCATCGCATGAAGTATGTTCTGGAGAACTATCTGCACCGCCTGTTCGAGTCCCACAAGCATGACCTCAATGACGACCGCGTGGTGATTGCCTACGAGTTGCGTCAGGTGGCCAGTGACCTTATCGACGAGCTGGAAAGTGGTCGTTCGGATCGGGTGGTGTTCATGAGTATGGAAAAGCGCCTGCAGAAACTCGCCCACCGTTGTCAGGTCAATGCTGCAATGGCGGAGCGTCTCTGATATCGGCAGGATATAGAGACGTAAAAAAGCCCGCATCAGGGGACCAATGCGGGCAAGAGGGTGTGCGGAGCAACGCACAATTCAGAGAGTTTCAGCCGGTCGAACTACCAGCCTGGCGCCGGGCCGGGCTGTGATGAGGATGTCTGTTAGCTGTTTAGCTGGCGGTCTTCGAATAGTTCAGAGCGTGCCTGGGCAGCATTCAACGATGCAAACGGGCCGCTGACGGGCTCACCGTTGTGCACCAGATACCAACAGGCCAGCAGACCTTGGGCTCTAAGCGCCTGGGGAACTGCGCTGCCTACCACGGACATGATTTTGAGTGTGCTCATAAGTGCCTCCAACAATCTATGGCGCTACTCTACGGGGTCACTGGACACAGCAGAAATCAACGCTCTCGATAGTGGACATTGATGAACAGAAGGCCGACGCAATGTTTGCCAATACGGTTCAGTCGACGACCTGATCCAGTATGGCGATCACTTCTTCATCAGACAGCATGCCTTTTTCAACCAGATTCTGCGCCATCAGCGCAACAAACTTCGCGGTGCGGTGGCCTTCCAGGCTCTTGAGCTCAGTCAAGGCGCTGTAGACCTTGTTTGACGTACAGAGTCCGAATGTTCGGTGTGGGTTCTGTGTCGGCATATTGAATTCCTTATTGTTATGACGAACTGAGCGGTGAGGTCGGTGAAGAGTTATACGCTGGCTCGTGGTTAGAGAATGGACTGTTAGCAGGCTATCGTCTTTGATCAACCAAACTTGAGTTTTACTGAAGTCGTTACCTTTCCACTGGCGAAAAAAAGCCCCGCCGGGTGAGGGCGGGGCTGTTTATCAATGATTACCAGCGACCGCGGTCGTAATAGCCGCGCGGTGGGCCGTAATAAACGGGTGGGGGGCCGTAATAGCCAGGCGGTGGACCATATACGCGCACTGGTGGTGGCGCTACAACCTGATAGGCCGGCTGATAATAGACTGGCTGCGGCGGAGCCTGAACATACACGGGTTGTTGAACATAGACCGGCTGCTGCTCGACATAGACCGTTCTGTCGCGACCGGACGATACCGCAGCGCCGACCACGCCACCTACGATTGCACCCACAACTGCCGGGCCCGCCCAGCCACGGCCGCCGCCATGGGCATTCGCCTGGCCGGCCATGGCCAGAGCAGCTAACAACAAGGCAACCTTGGGGATTTGACGAATCATGACTGTTCCTCACTTTCAACCCGTTGTCGCGAGCCTGCGTCACTCTCAAGCACTGCCACGGGATAACTCTTAAGACAGCGCTTTGCGGAAAAACTGCGAAGCCGCTGAGTAAATTTTGTGTAAGGTACTTTTGTATAAAGAACCGGGCGACTTTCATCGCGTCGCGTTACGGTGCAGATATTACGCCTTCAGGCGAGGCATTTACTAATACCGTTCAGGAGAAAAGCATGCCTGTCATCCCTGACAAGGAAACTGTTTTGTGTATGTCCCTCGCCGCAAGACCAGGCAACTTCGGCGTTCGTTTTCATAACTACCTTTATCAGCAGTTGGGTCTGAATTTCTATTACAAGGCTTTCAGCCCTTCGGACCTGCCGGCTGCAATCGCAGGAATGCGCTCACTGGGAATTCGCGGCTGCGCTGTCTCTATGCCGTTCAAGGAAGCAAGCATCCCGTTGATTGACGAAATGGATCCCTCTGCGGTTGCCATTGCATCGGTCAATACCATTGTTAATACCGCGGGCCATTTGAAGGCCTACAACACTGACTATATTGCCGTTGCTCAATTGATGGACAGCCGAGCCGTTCCACGCACTGCGTTCGCCTTGCGTGGCAGTGGCGGCATGGCCAAAGCTGTAGCGTTCGCCATGCGTGAATCGGGCTTTACTGATGGCGTCATTATTGCCCACAACGAAGAAGCCGGTCGGGCGTTGGCGCAATCCTGCGGCCTGCGTTGGCAGGCAGCTCTGGGGGATGAGCGGCCGCCATTACTGGTCAATGTCACGCCGTTAGGCATGATCGGTGCTCAGGCCGATGAGCTTGCGTTCAGCCTTGACGCCATCGACGCGGCAGATACGGTGTTCGACGTCGTGGCCAACCCGGTGAATACACCGCTAGTCGAAGCTGCGCGCGCCAGAAAAAAGCGAGTCATCAGCGGCGATGAAGTGGCGGCGATTCAGGCGCTGGAGCAATTTGTGCTGTACACCGGGGTGCGTCCAGGTGACGAGTTGTTTCAGCAAGCTGCCGCGTTCGCCCGGGCGGGATGAGGGTAATATCCTGCCCGGGTGGGGCCTGGCGGGGAGGGGTTATTCGAGCTTAGCCAGACGCTCTTCGAGTGCCGCAACGCGCGCCTCAAGTTCATCCAGGCGCTCGGTGCTAGCGTTGCTAGCTGAAGAGGCGCGTTCTGGCTGGCTTTGCCGGGCTGCGAGGATTTCCTGCAGATCATCAGCATTGCCCAGCGTATGCATGTAACGGTCTTCGCGCTGTCCTGACTGGCGTGGCAGCAGAATCGCCAGCCCTCTGGCAATCAGTCGTTCCAATTGATGGACGACTTGCTCGCTGTCTTCGAAGTCATGCATCCGGTTGCTACGGGTCAGCAGTTCGTTGACCGTCTGTGGGCCGCGCAACAGCAAAAGCCCGGTCAGAATCACTTGGGCGGGGACCAACTCCAGGGTTTTATCGACGCGCTGTTCCCAGCGATCGGCACGACTGCCCATGACCAGCCGAACCAGGCCGCGGCCTTCCAGTGCGCGCAGGCTTTGGCCAACCGGGCCGGGGTTAAGGTTCATTACAGGATCGCGGCTGGTTTTCTGGTTGCAGGCAGTGACCAGCGCGTTGAGGGTAAGCGGATAGGTCTCCGGGCTGGTAGCCTGCTTTTCGATCAGACAGCCCAGAATGCGCACCTCGGTGCTGCTCAGATTTAGCGCATCGGGTTGTTCGGCAGGACTGTTCGAGGACTGTTCTGTGGACATGGCTCTTTCCGTAGGCGATGGCGGGAAGACAGCCTAGGGTGTGCGGGGGATTATTTCCAGCGCAACGATCAGTCGGCGGATGTCAGTTGAAAACAGCCACAGCGCGCTTGGCCACACATGCCTATAATCAGGCACTTTCTTATAAGGAACTGTCATGACTATTTCTCTGTACTCCGCTTCTGTCCCGGTTTTCCAGCAGATGCTTAACGCGTTGAGCCAGATCCTGACTAAAGCCGAAGCGCACGCCACGCAGAAAAACATTCAGCCTGAAGCGCTGCTGCAGGCACGTCTGTATCCAGACATGCTGAACTTCACTCGTCAGATTCAGATCGCTGTGGACTTTGCCAAAGGCGCATCGGCACGTCTGGCTCAGGTCGAAATGCCCAAGTACGACGACACTGAAACCAGCTTCGCTGAGCTTCAGGCGCTACTGGCGAAGACTCTGGACTTCATCGGCAGCATCAAGCCAGAGCAGATCGACGGCAACGAAGAGATTGAAATCGTTCTTCGCCCGGGCACCCCTAAAGAGAAGCGCTTTACCGGCCAGACTTACCTGTTGAGCTACAGCCTGCCGCAGTTCTTCTTCCACGTGACCACCGCTTACGACCTGCTGCGCCACAATGGCATTGAAATCGGCAAGCGCGATTTCATGGGCACTGTTTAAGTCTTTACGTCCTAGGCCGTGTCGGTGAACAGCTTCTGTCGGGCGCCCTCGGTAATCGCAACGATGCCGGGGTGCTTGACCTTTCGCTCCACCGAAATGGCATAAAACGACTCGGTCACGGCATCTGTCTGGCCGAGTAGCTGCACGCCATACTGCGCCTGCACTTCATCGGCAATCACGCTCGGGGCGACGAATATCCCGCTGCCTGACTTACCGAAGGCCTTCATCAGTGCGCTGTCGTCGAACTCTCCAACTATTCTCGGCTGAACCTTCAACTCTGCGAACCAACGCATGAGTCGACTGCGCACTACGGTTTCCTGCCCGGGAATCAGCAGCGGTGCCCCCTGCATGCCGAAGGGGAAGTCTTGCCCATAGCGCTCAAAAAGCTCCTCAGTGGCAAAAAAGCTGATCCCGCATTCGCCCAGCTTCTGGCTGTAGCCTTTGATGTCCAGATGAGGAGGCATCGGACTGTCAGAGATCACCAGATCCAGTCGCTGAATCGCCAGGTCAGCCAACAGCCGCTCAAGTTTGTCCTCCCGGCAGGTGATGCGCATCGGTTCGCTCAGCTCCATGGTCGGCGCAATCAGCCGGTACACGATGGACTTGGGTACCACGTCGGCGACGCCAACGCGGAACAATATCTGCGGCTCATCCGGCTGCGCTCGCAAGATAGACTCCAGCTCGTTACCAAGCTGAAACATCTGTTCGGCATAGGGCAGGGTGAGGCGGCCGGCTTCGGTGAGCTCCAGCTGTCGACCTACACGCTGAAACAGGTCAACGCCCAAGGACTGTTCCAGCAGGCTGATCTGGCCGCTGATAGTCTGGGCCGTGAGATTTAACTGGTCGCAGGCGCGTACGATGCTGCCGGTTTTAGCGACCACCCAGAAATAATGTAACTGTCGGTAGTTGAGCATTGAAATTTCTCAGTTCGGTATTGCCGAAGTATACCGCTTAAAAATACGAATTTTCCTGATGGTTAGATCTCTCTAGAATGCTGGCCTATCGCCGGAGCGGTAAAAACCGGTTAAATTTTCGAGGCTTCAGATGATTAAACCTCTCTATGCTGCATTACTGGCTGTACCGTTGTTAGTGTTGGCGGGCTGTGACCAGATTGAAAGTTCCAGTAAACAACTGCTGAACACTGCAACTGACTCAGCCAAACAGGCTATCGACGATACTCACAAAGCCGCAACAAAAGCTCTGGATGATGCCAAGCAGGACTTGTCCATGGCTGAGCCCAAGGCAGAGCAGAAAGACGAAGAAAGCAAGAAAGAAATCTGACCTTTATCACTGACTGAATCAGGGCAATACACATGGAATACCTGTTAGAACTCGCTTCAAGCCCCGCTGCATGGATTGCCTTGGCCACTCTGGTTGTCATGGAAGTCGTACTGGGCATCGATAACCTGATTTTCATCTCCATTCTGACCAACAAGCTTCCCGCTCACCAGCAGCTGAAGGCGCGTCGCCTGGGTATCGGTATGGCGCTGTTCCTGCGTCTGGGCTTGCTCAGCACCGTCGCGTGGATTGTGCAGCTCACCGAGCCGGTGATTGAAATTCTGGGTCAGGTGTTCTCCTGGAAAGACATGATCCTGATCGCAGGTGGTCTGTTTCTGGTCTGGAAAGCCACGACCGAGATTCACCATAGTGTCGATATCAAGACTGAAGAAGAGAAGAAGCTGGACACCACTATTACCCTCAGCATGGGTGCCGCGATCAGTCAGATTCTGATCCTGGACCTGGTGTTTTCCATCGACAGTATCATCACCGCTGTCGGCATGACCGAACACTTGCCGATCATGATCATCGCTGTGGTATCTGCCGTGATCGTGATGTTGGTGGCCGCTGAGCCTTTGGCCAAGTTCATTAACGACAACCCGAGCGTTGTGATGCTGGCGCTGGGCTTCCTGATCATGATTGGTATGACGCTGATCGCAGAAGGCTTCGGTGCTCACGTACCTAAAGGCTACATCTACGCGGCAATGGCGTTCTCTGCCTTCATCGAAATCCTGAACATGATGTCCCGCAAGTCGAAGCTCAAGAAAGAGGCGGCCGCTCAGGCATCAAAAGCCTGATAGCCGTTGGCGACACCTAATAGCTGAAAAGCAAACGGCCGGTATGAAGACTATTCATACCGGCCGTTTTTTTGCATGCTCAGTGGGCCGGTGCGTGTGGGCGGCCCTTGATCGACTTCAGCGGTTTTGTTAACACGGCTGGTGCGGTCGGCGCGCTGCGTTGATGGTGACGACGGGCAATCCTCATCACACCCCATAGCATGGCAGTGGCCACGGCCAGCCATGCGGAGATCAGCATCACGATTGTCATTTCCAGGCTCATACGTCCTCCACGGACCCTGCTTTTTCATCTACGGTCCTGATAATCGACAGTCTAGTCCGTGGCATGTTTCCGTTAGTTGACCAGTGGTCGAACTTCATGACTAATTTGATCTATGCACGCCTCTGCATTGTGCATTGAGGCTATACCCCGACCCCGGCGCGTCCTATTATCTTGTCCGAGCCGGACCGTGGGTTGTCCGGCGCTTGTTGAAGTGAGTGAAAATGTCGCCGGTCTCTCTTTTTTTTCGTACAGCTGGCCTTAAGCGTCTCGGAATACTCGTTGCCGTTTTACTGACTCTTGGTGGTTGTGCTTCGGCTTTGACGCCTGAAGTCAAACGCCTGCCGGACCGCGTAGAACTCAATAATGTGCCGTTCTTCCGCGGTAACGCCTATCAAAGTGGGCCCGGTGCGCTGGCGAGCATGTTGTCCTATCAACGCGTGCAGATAACCCCTGGGTTACTGGATAAATCGTTGCAGTTGCCCGGCGGCGAAGCCGGACTTGAGCAGAATATGCAGCAAGTCGCGCGACAGTACGGCTTTCTGGTTTACCCGCTGGACTCCGGTCTTGCGTCGCTACTGACTCAGGTGTCAGCAGGCTACCCGGTCATGGTGCGTTTCGCCGAAGGCGCGGTGTTTACCGAGCCCCGTTACGGCGTGCTGGTGGGCTACAACCGAATCAAGCAAACAGTCCTGCTTCACGCGGGCATGAATCGACACTTACTGATGAGTTTCAGCAGTTTTACGTCGGCCTGGGAAAAGGCGGGGAGTTGGGCTGTTCTGATTCAAAGTCCGCGTCAATTGCCCGCCAATCTGGATGAGCAACGCTGGTCGAAGGCAGCCAATGATCTGGCTCAGGCGGGGCAGGAGCAAGCGGCTGGTGAAGCGCTGAAGACACTCAAAGCCCGTTGAGTCCGCAGGGCGGCGCCTCGTCTGGCGCCGCCCTTGCAATCAAAAGCCGAATTTGTCTCTGAGGCTGTAGTACCAGGCACCCAACGCGGTGAGCGGCGTGCGTAGCAGTTGTCCGCCGGGGAAGGGGTAGTGCGGCAGTCCGGCAAAAGCGTCAAAACGCTCGGCCTGTCCACGTAAAGCCTCAGCGAGCACTTTGCCCGCGAGATGGGTGTACGTCACACCGTGGCCGCTGCAGCCTTGGGAGTAATAGATGTTGTCACCCAGGCGTCCGACCTGCGGCAGTCGCGACAGGGTCAGCAGAAAATTGCCTGTCCATGCGTAATCAATCTTCACGTTCTTGAGTTGCGGGAACGCCTTGAGCATTTTCGGACGAATGATCGATTCGATGTTCGCCGGATCGCGCGCGCCATACACCACGCCGCCGCCGAAGATCAGGCGTTTGTCCGCAGACAGTCGGTAGTAGTCCAGCAAGTAGTTGCAGTCTTCGACGCAGTAATCCTGAGGCAGCAGCGTTCTGGCCAGCTCTTCATTCAGCGGCTCGGTGGTAATCACCTGAGTGCCGCAAGGCATCGACTTGGCGGCCAGCTCCGGCACCAGGTTGCCCAGATAGGCATTCCCGGCGACGATCACAAAGCGTGCTTTGACCCTGCCTGATTCCGTATGAACAACCGGATTGGCCCCACGATCAATCCGTACGGCAGCAGACTGTTCGTAGATAACGCCGCCCAGCGATTCCACGGCAGCCGCTTCGCCCAATGCCAGATTAAGCGGGTGGATATGGCCGCCGCTCATGTCGAGCATGCCGCCAATGTATTGATCAGAAGCAACCACTTCGCCCATACGACGCTTGTCCAGCAACTCAAGCTGGGTGTGACCATAGCGTTCCCATAGACGTTTCTGGGCTTCCAGATGACCCATTTGCTTGTCGGTGATGGCGGCAAATACTCCGCCGTCCTTCAGGTCGCACTGGATCTGATATTTAGCGATACGCTCGCGGATGATTGCACCGCCCTCGAACGCCATTTGCCCAAGCAACTGGGCCTGCCGAGGGTCGACAGTGCGTTCAATGACATCAATATCGCGGCTATAGCTGTTGACGATCTGCCCGCCATTACGCCCTGAAGCCCCAAAGCCGACTTTTGCGGCTTCCAGTACTGTCACCTTGAAGCCGTGCTCAAGCAGAAACAGGGCGCTGGAAAGGCCTGTATAGCCTGCACCAATGATACAAACGTCAGTTTCCACATCACCCTGCAACTGCGGGCGTTCCGGAACCGGGTTCGCCGAAGCCGCGTAATAGGACTGCGGATAAGGAGTGTTCGCCATCCTACAACCTCCGTTTAATATTTTTTACGAATGGCCCGATCCTACCCGAGATCAAATATCTCCACCAGCCAGCGGCTAAACAAAGAAGGGAAAACAGGGAAGGCAAAAAAATTTGCATATTCATGGAGTTAGCGCGAAAAAAGGTGTTGACACACATTTGAATATCCGTAGAATGCCGACCCACAGCAGGCGCGTAGCTCAGTTGGTTAGAGCACCACCTTGACATGGTGGGGGTCGCTGGTTCGAGTCCAGTCGCGCCTACCAAACAAAATCCGGTCCTGCTGCCGGTACAGAAGGGCCCGCCGAGAGGTGGGCCCTTTTTTGTTGCCCGTTTCAAAAATCGATTTGCAAAACTTTTGCAAAACTTTTGCAAAACCCCCACTCAGAATGCCAATTCGGCACCCACTTCGACGTACTCGATTTTCTTCTCGTCATGCCCCTCCTGATAATGCCGCGTCATCTTCTCGTCCGCATGGCCCAGCAGTGCTTGGATGTACTCCTGCGGGAATTTCTGCTGCTCATAAAGCCAGGCACCTAAAGCGCGGATCTCGTGAAAAGTGGGGCGCTCACCAGCTGCGATATGGTCGTATGCGTGCGCTGCGTCCCTGGCCTTGCTGAATTCCTTGGTCAGGTAGTCAGGCGTCACCGACGTCCAGTGGTCCTTTGCTTCAATCTGCTCGCGCCTGCGTGAACGTGGCTTGTAGTGGATCAGGTACGGCGAAGCTATCGGTGACCGTAAACATTCCCCGACCACCTCGCGAAGCGCGGCACCCATGGTTATTTTCAGGTGAATTGGGTTGTCATAGCCCTGTGTTTTACCGGGCGAGACGGTGAGGGTGTTCTTTTCCATGTCCGCTGCCGTCTTCAACCAGGTGACAATGTCTTCCCGCCGTTGAAGGCTGGCCAGTGCCAGGCGTATGGCACGCTTCAGCCATGGCGGCGTTGTGTCGGCATCGACAATTGTCATCAGCCCTTCGAGCGTGTGGCGCTGCCGCTTCTTCTCGGCTTCCTTTTTGACCAGGGTCAGTTCGGCGTTGTTGCGCTCGGCCAGCCCCTTGGCCACGGCGAAGGCGAATATCTGAACCCAGAGCCCGCGATGCTTCGTGTAGGCGTTGTTGCTGAAGTTATCGAGATATTCGGCCATGGCCAGAACATCCATCTGCCCGATCAGGCGTTCGCCCAGATCCAGCCGGTACCGTTCAATCTTGAATTCAATTTCCTCCAGGGTGCGCGGCGCGTAGCCCTTATCCTTAAGCCATTCATTGGCAAAGCGCTTCAGAAGGTTGCTCACGGTTGGGAGCCGGTCACCTGTCAGCAGCATGAGCAGGGCTCCATCGTCAACTACCAGCGCCGCGAGCTTCAGGTTGGCGGCTTTTGCCAGCTTGATTGCTTCCTCCATAGGCCTATTGATGCTGGTCATGACGCCAGTGATGGGGTTTCTGTACCGCCAGTACTTCCCGTTGGGGTAAAGGTTCGGCGGCAGCTTCCTGTTTTGCAGGGTTCGCGGCCGTGCTGCCATCAGGCCGTCTCCAGCATCTGAGCCAGCAGCGGGTCATTTGTACCCATGACAGCCGCCTGCAAATCGACGAAGTACATCCCGCCTTTTACCTCTCCTATCACTTCGCCTTCCTCGATCCATTTCTTTAGTTGCTGCAAGCTGGGCTTTCCCCCTGCGTAGCGCAGCTTCCTGTATTCGCCTGCCTCCATGAGGCGCGGCAATTTCACCGTAATCTGGGCAATGACTTTTGCCATGGTGTACTGCTCCACGCCGCCCTATGGCGGCAGAAGGGGTTATTCGTCGTCTTCGTCGTCAGCGGTGCGCCCGGTCAGATCGAGGGCGAAGGCTTTCCACTTGTCCTTTTCAGTCGCGGTCATCTCATTCCAATTGGGCGCTACGTCCGATCGGATGATCTCGCCAGCTTTGAAAACCAAGGTGCCGCAGTTGCTGCCGATGTCTTCGTCGGCGAACCGAACTGTTATTTCTGCTTCGGGATGGAGCGCGGACAGAGCTTTGAATACCGGCTCCGGGGATGACCAAGCGGTATCGAACTGGAACACGCGCTGCTCCAGATCAACCGACTGGTCATAGGCATTCCACTTGGTGCCCCACTTATCCCGAGCGAAGTCGAGAGTGTGGAAGTATCCGGTGGCCCGTTTGTTTCGCAGCATCTGAACGAATTGTTCGAACTGCTCGTCGCTACACTTGGCGATGCTGGCTTTGCTCCTGCTGTCACGCTGGAGCGAGGCGATCATTGGGTGATCATTCAGCGGGGTACCGGTGATGGCTTCTGCGCAGGTCTCTGCAAGGCAGTCGATCCCGGACCATTCGAACTTGCCGGTGAAGGGGATGATGGTGTTGAAGTCGATACGACCCTCTGCATTTAGCAGGGAGGCAAGAACCTCTTTCGGCGCATCGACTTTGTTGGTGATGTGGGTTGGCATGGGAATAGCTCCGCCCGCCGATCACCGGCAGGCTTGAAGTAGGGGGAGGGGTTACAGCGATGCTTAACTGGTGTATTACATGCCGCATATAGCAGTGAAAGGACTCTCAGCTTGATCAGATATTTTTCGTTTCTACTTTTGCTGCCGATCGGTTCGGCTGCTGCATACGATCCTGAGCGAGCATCTAATAACCTCGCGCACGAATTTGCGGAATGCGCAGCTTATTACTCGATAACTTCGGAGATAATTTCACGCACAAAGCCTGAAGTAGCCAAGCAGATCGACGATGCAGCTAATCGTGCCTATGTGGGCTCCAGGACTCTGACGAGTAAGAAAGTGACCGTGGCAAGAGTAGAAATGGCAATCAAGTCAATGACCAATGAACTGGACAATGACATCGCAAACTTTTCAATCCTAATAAACAAATACTCAGACAGCTGCCAAGAGGCAGTCACCGACCCGGAAGCTCGAATGAATTACTGGCTTAAAAAGGAGGGCTGATCAGCCAGCAATCTCCATCGCTGGTAGATCATGGGTATTTACAACCGTAATACCCAGGCGATCGGCGATGTAGACTTCCAGCTGTGCGCCTTGCGATTTGTCCCAGCCGGGCAGGGTGGCCACGTGGTCGCAGGTCACGAGCTGGGCCAAGTCGCGGCGCATGCATTCCTCCCACGTTCCGCCGTCTGGGTTGATCTCGGCGGGGTTAACCACATCGAAGCCCAGGCCGCGAAGGCGGGGAAGTTGAATTCGGGTAGTCCAGTCATGGGCCCGCTGATATAAATTCGACGCATGGGGGGTACCTCGCCGTTATAGTGGGATGTCAATCAAGGAGGAGGATCGGATGGTGGCCGAAGGTTTTAAGCGGGTGTACCACTTTTGCGACGCAAAATATGGCATTGAAAATCTGAAAAACCGTCGTTTAAAAGTGGCGACGATAATGGAGCTCAATGATCCTTTTGAGCTGATCGCGCACGATATGAGGGACCAGGTCATCAGGGCGGCTGTAAAGCGTTTTAAGGCCATAAGCGCGGAGGCGTGGGGCTTCCTGTGTTTTAGTCGCTCGTATAGCAGCCCTGTCCAATGGGCTCACTATGGAGACAAACATCGCGGGATTTGTTTGGGGTTTGATATCCCAGCAGGAGATCTGCACCGGATTACTTACACCGACAATCGTCTTGGCTATGAGCCTAACGAAGTCGATACGGAGGAAAAGCGTCATGCTTGGTCACTTGGTTTTTTTACTACAAAGCACAGTCATTGGCACTATGAGGAAGAGGAGCGAATGATTGTCGATCTTAAGTCTACTGATCGTGAACAAGGTCTTCACTTTTGCCCTTTCGATCGTGCCGGGATGAAGCTTGCTGAGATTATCGTCGGTTGTAATTCTCAAGTTACCCGCAAACAAATTAAAGAATTTGCCAGTATTGAGGATCACAATGTCAATTTTATCAAGGCTCGCCCAGCTTTTGGACGATTTGAGATAGTTAAGAATTTGAATTCGAACATCTGGTGATTAAGCACTGAACAGGTTGAGCTGCTGTGCCTGCAAGTGCTGCTCTTGCTGCTGGCGCTGACTCTTTTCTTTGGCGTAGGCGATTCGCGCCCTAGCGATCGCCATGTACGCGGCGTCCTGCTCGATCCCGATAAAGTTGAAGCCCTCGAGTACGGCCGCCTTGCCGGTGCTGCCAGAACCCATGAAGGGGTCAAGCGCTTTGCCACCTGGTGGAGTGACCAGTCGAAGCAGGTAGGCCATCAGTTCCGTGGGCTTCACCGTAGGGTGGTTGTTGCCCTTGGTATCTGTGGTTTCGACTTTGCGAAGCGTAGTGCCCTGCTTGAACTGGGGGCCGGGATCGATGAGGCCTTCGTGGCGATCGGCACGGCTGGTCTTAGCGCAGTAGTAGAAGCGGGCGGCGCTGCCTGTATCGTGTCGCCGCTCGCCGGGTTTCATGTTGAAGCCAACAGCGCCACGGTTTTCACTGTCCGCTGACGGCTCGCTGCCCCGGCCGCGTTTCATGACCCCGTAAGTGTTCTGTCCTGCTCGCTGGGTATCGCTGGTGCTGGCATCTGCGAGCTGTCCGGGCGCATCTGGAAACATGGCCAGTACTAAGTCGCTACCATCGTGAATCAGGTTCGCTGGCCATCGCCCCAGCTTTGTGGCTTTGTCGACGTTGGCAGCTACCTTCACGCCGTGAGCAGCAACGTGATCTGGATCATTCATCCATGGGCGGGCCCAGCCTTCGGGCTTCGACACTTTGCCATTCTCATCGCCACCTCCTAGGCGTTCGCCTGTGGGAGCAACACGGCATGCATCGATGTTGATTGCGCCGGTACCGTGCTCGGCCACATTGGCTGCCACGGTGCCGGGGAAGGGCTTGCGCGCCATGCAGATCGGCTCATGTGCTGGCTTGAGTGCGGTGCCCCAGCCTGCGCGATCGCCTTTGAGGTTGTGCGACTTCGGGAAGCCGGAGCCGAACACCCACATAATCTGGTCGCGGATCTCAAACCCCGCCATTTCGATACCCACCGCCATATGGTGGTAAGTGCGCGCTGCGGCGAAGGAAAGCAGGTGGCCGCCAGGCTTGAGTATTCGCAGCGCCTCGGTTGCCCATTCAAGCGTGAAGGCTTGAAAGGCGCGCATTCCCGCTGGCGTCAGATCATATTTACCGGCCTCCGCCGCGATCGAGCGGTGACCGCCATTCGGCCCGCAAGCCCCTGCGTGTGACGGCATGCTTGCCCGGTAAGCGGCGCGGTCCTCGATGTCTTGGCCATCCCAGCTTTTGCCCATGAAGCGGATACCGTAGGGCGGGTCGGTTACAACGCTATCTACCGAGTTGGCGGGCAAGCCGCGCATCACCTCAAGGCAGTCGCCCAGGTGCAGTTCATAGTCCATGGTCGATTCCAGTGAGGCGCCGCCCTCCCGTTACCAGATGAGGTGGCGCGGTTTGTTGAAGTGGGGTTGAAAGAGAGGCGAGACAGTCCTCCCTTGTTTTAAAACAGCTGGTTTGGTTGGTTTAGTGATGCCGGAAAGAACGTACTGAACATCAGTTAAAAGGCTCCCGGGATAGACGGAAACATATGCTTACAATGCCGGTGGATATCTAAATCGAGCCAATGCGGTGGTCATTGTGGTGTTCCGACGAAAGGCAGTCGTGATGGAGGGCTTCTTGACGACACAGAAGGCAACTACCAGGAGTTGCAGAAATGATTCTTCGCAAACTTAATCTTGCCCCCCGATCTGCTGTCTGCTTCGGGTTGTTCTGCCTGATGATTATCGCCCTTGGACTTATTGCTCTGAGACAGGCATCAAGCTTGAATGAGGCCGAAAAATTCGTTGAGAACAACGTAGTGCCAAGCATTTCGTTTTTGGGAATGATGGATCGTGAGTTTGTGAGCATTAGAGGTAGCAACGCCAGACTGCGGAATCCTGTTGAGCCTGCTGACCGCAAAGCCGCAGCTTTGGAAGACGTAAAGAGATCCAAAGTGGCGGTAGAGGAATTTATTTCGAAACTGCAGCCGCTGATCGTGACGCCAAAAGGTAAGCAACTTTATGGCGAGCTTTCCAAACTCTACTCGGAATATCAGATACTCCAAGATCAGTATGTGAGCCTTATTTCGGCCGGGAATCTTGAGGAATCCGTTAAGTTATCCAGTGGCGCAATGAAGCAATCTGCTGACTCTGTGGAAAAATCTATGAGGAGTCTCATCGAATTGAACAACGCCAAGGCAAGGAAGGCCGGTGAGGACGCGACGACTCTGTATGAGGACACAAAGCTGATTGTTGGAGGGTTTATTGCAGCTAGCCTGATGGCAGCGGTCATTCTTGCACTGATGTACACCCGCAGCATTACTTCCCCTGTTAGCCAGTCTTTGGTCATCGCCGAACGCATTGCGAAAAACGATTTGACTGAAGTCATTGAACCCCAAGGACACGATGAAATCGCCCGGCTAATGATGGCCTTGAAAGCCATGCAAGGCGGTTTACGTACAACGCTTTCTTCGATCTCTGACTCCTCTAATCAGCTGGCTTCAACTGCGGAGGAAATGCACGCTGTGACGGAGGACGCAAACAAAGGAATGCAGCGGCAGAACAACGAGGTAGAAATGGCCGCCACTGCGGTTACCGAAATGAGCGCCGCCGTTGAGGAGGTCGCAAGAAATGCTTCGGCAGCATCGGAAGCTGCCACTCGATCCAATTCCGCAGCGGTCTCAGGACGCACACGTGTAGATCAAACTGTTGAAGCTATAAGCCTCATGGTGGGTAGCGTCGAAGGCGCGACCCGAGAAGTGGAAGGTCTCGCTGTAATGGCTACCGACATTAGTAAGGTTCTGGACGTTATCCGCGCGATCGCCGAGCAGACGAATCTTCTTGCGCTAAACGCAGCAATTGAAGCCGCTCGAGCAGGTGAGGCCGGTCGTGGATTCGCAGTAGTGGCGGATGAAGTTAGAGCGTTAGCACATCGTACTCAGCAGTCTACCAGTGAGATTGAACAGATGATCAGTTCGATACAGAAGGGTACTGGAGCTGCTGTCTCTGCAATGAGCCACACGAATGCTCAAGCTCAAAAAACTCTCGATACTGCTCATGGTGCCGGATCTGCGTTAGTAGAAATCACCGAGTCCATCGACAACATCACAGAGCGAAACGTGCTTATTGCTACCGCATCTGAAGAGCAAGCACAGGTTGCTAGGGAGGTGGATCGCAGCTTGGTGAGCATTCGGGACCTCTCTAATCAAGCCTCCGACGGGTCAAGTCAGACGGCCATTGCAACAGCTGAATTGACCAAACTTGCTGTGGAGCTGAATCGACTGGTTGGCCAGTTCCGCATGTAGTTTGAATTCCATTAGTCATTTTCAGCCTCGCTCATCGCTCGCAATGTGGGCCGCGGTATCGCAGGTATGCACGCATTAATGTTCGTTGCGTGCACCTGCTGGCCGTATAGGCACTTTCCAGTATGTGGTGGAGCCGGCTCATGTCGAATACCAGTAGTAGGCAGCCACTTCGGAATAACCGTTATAGCCACGCGGTTTAATGATCAGCTCACGGCCGGTCTACTCTTCAATCTCAAGCCAGGAGGGCATCGAGATGGAAGACATACGGGTTTATACGGGTGTATGCCAGAAGCAGTATCAGTTCAGTTGCTGGAACAAGAACGACCCCAACTATCCCTACCTCAGCGGCGCAAAGCCGATACCGGTTGGTGAAATGGCCAAGGCCGTAATGGTGGCCACGGCCGTGATCGATGGCGCTTACCCGGATCCTACCGGCGGCGCGACTCACTACTACGCGACCACCATGCCGAAGGCTCCAGCGTGGGCGGCGAAGGCCAAGCAGACGCTGAAGCTTGGCCGCCACATCTTCTTCAAGGATGTGCCGTAACACTTAAGGCGCTGATCTGGTTGATGAGCGCCTGCCGCTCGATCCTCATGTCATCCACCTGGCTGGCGATCATCTTCAAGCTGTTGATGCGCTTCCAATCTTCAGCAGCTGTTCGCAAGCACTCCGAAATCCTTGTGTTGGCCTCGGCCAATTTCGTGCGCAGCATGTTTCGTTCGGAAGTGATTTCGCTGTGCATCTCCACAAGCTTGGCCGTGTTCAGCCTGTACCTGGATAACTCTTCCTGAAGCAGGCGGCACTCCTGCTCGATCAGGTGAATGTGCTGGCGCTGCATTTCTTCAGGCGTAGGGGAGAAAGGCCAGTTCTCGGCGTCGTAGTCGATGTCCATGGGGTAGCTCATTGTCTGTATGGATATACAGTAATCGAGCGGTATGACTTGGGACAAGCCAGGGTGACGAGTAGCACGTTGTTGGGGGGGGTGTTCAGTCGGCAGGACGCCGGGAGGTGGATGCAGCTCGTACCACTTTTCGTACCATTCAATGGGGAAAGTAGGGGGTTATGGGGTTATCCATGGGCACTGGAGGCCCATGGAAGGCGCAGATTTCATACACCTGCTAATCCGCACATTGGTGAAAAAGCTGTAGCAAAATACAGCTGTAAGTTGTTGATTCTTATAGGGTGAACCTCTTAGTTTTGGTTGCTTCGGCTTTGGCCTATATCCCTTTAATATCAATAGCTTAGCGGATACTCACGGTCACCTTGACATGGTGGGGGTCGCTGGTTCGAGTCCAGTCGCGCCTACCAAACAAAATCCGGTTCTGCTGCCGGTACAGAAGGGCCCACCGAGAGGTGGGCCTTTTTTTGTTGTCAGAAAAAAGTATTTTGGGGGTATTTTGGGCAATCGTTGGAAAAACGATTCTCAGAACTGGATTTTCAAGTCTGCCTCAATCCTCATGTACGCCAACTCTTCCGGGCCGTGCTCTTCAAGATAGTGCTCAGTCATTTTCTCAGTTGCTCAATAGCAGTCGGGCATGTTTTTTTGTAGGCATAGCTAATCCTCACACGTCGATCGTCGGCAGGCTGTGAACACTTTAGTGGGGCAGTGGACGTGCTTAACGTTTAGAGCCGGACTTTATATTTTTACCGTTCGTCAGAACCCGAGCACTATCAAGGAGATGGCTAGTCGATTGAAAGCCAATAATTAAAAGGGATTTTATGAACGCCAATTATTTCGATACGACCAACGCACATGACTTGGTTTGCGAGCTCGACAAAGCCACTGAAATAATGATGGCTCTGCACGTCGGGCAGGTTGGTGGTGAGCAGTGGAGGGATGCATGCTCGCGTCAGCAGAGCGCTTTTCGGGTATGGCGAGAATATCTCTACCGGAAGGCTGAAGAGAAGCCGCCAGCGCGGTTGCTTAGCATAGGCTGAGGTCGTTGATGGACGCACTGTCATAGTGCTCGCCAGGCTGACATGGCATCATCGTTTTGAGCTCGACGACCGAGAACCATGGACTGGAATTCCAGGCATCGACGCTCTTTATCGAATCCCACAATCCCTCGAAAGCTTTGGCTGCAGACTTTTTACAGACTTACCTTCGTCTGAACCCGCCATATGGTCGGCACATCCCCATCTGAGCTAGAGCCTCAAAAATCACGCAACTCGTCAAACAAGTCCAGTAGGCCGTCCATGTCGACCAGCGCCACGTGCTCGCCCATTTGCACCACCAGTGCGTTCAGGCACCCTGCCAGCGCTTCATGGATCTCTTCGCATTCGATCGTGCCTATGACGCTGCCGCGCTGATCGATCTGGTTGAAGGTCGCTACATAGGCGGTGACCATGTCGGACAAGGCGAGCTGCATGGCATCGGCTGTCATGCTGGCGTTGACGCTGCGCGTGGTGGACAGCAACGCTTTGTAGGCGGTGGTGGCCTTTTTTGCCTTGGCGGGGGTAATCTCCTCGCGGCCATCCCAGTCACGAAACGGGTTGTCCAGGTTTTCGGCCAGCCATTCGCTCTTGCGCGGCTGGGTCACCGAAAGGTCCAGGCCCAGCGCAGCGGCTTTTTTATAGCCCTTCTTGACGGTCTGCGCCACGTCAAACGGCACACTGCTGAGCCACAAGGTCGACAGGCGAGGCAGTTGCTGCGGCGCCGGAAACTGTTCTGCCGTGTAGCCAAACAGGTCGTGCAAACTCAGCATTTGCAACTGCGCCAGCGCAGCGATGGCAGACAGGTTTGACACTATGCCCGGCTTGCCTCTCAGATCCAGAAACCACAGATCAGGGAAACGCGCTACCACCGTCTCCAGGTCGATCTCCTTGGCCGCATAGAGCGTGAGGCCGCCCAGATGATCGAGGCCGCCGAAGGGTTTCACGTCGCCCTTACAGGTCAGATACAACGCGCGTCCTTCGTCGCTGCAGTGCAGTTGCAACTGTGGCGATGGCTCGCCACGCAGTATCAGATGCATCAAATCGTCATTAAGGTGCACCTTGCTCACGCCGGTCACATCAATGCTCAGGCGTCTCAGGCGGCTGTCGCGTAGATCAAGCTCTGTCACCTGCGGCGAACGCCACAGCAGCTCAGTGATAAAGGGATGCTGATTCACATAGTTGAGCAGGGCCTGTGAACCATGCTCAGTGTGAATTTTGGTCAGGCATGGCAGTTGATCGAGTTCAGCAAGATCAGTGACTGACCGCAAGACGTTGTCTTCGATGCGATTGGTATCCTGGCGCAGCACATGACCGCCAATCGTCACCTCGACGTCGCCCGAAGCAGCCTTGAAACGCTGGCGCCGGGCGACATCGATTTGCTCCCATTGCTGCTGGTGGTACAAGGTTTCGCCGGTATTCCAGTGGCCATATGTGGTGGTGTCGTCAAGCACCAGCGGCGCGATATTGCCCACCAGGGTGTAAGCGGCGGGCACCTCTGCGCTGACATAAACGTGTTCATGCTTGTCACGCCGGAAAAAGAAATCGGCCACTAGCGGGCGCATGGCCTCGATTTCGCTCGTCTGCGGCAAGGCGTCGCCACTCCAGTCCAGCTCAAGCACAGCCGCCATCTGCTGGCCCTTGCGCTCGCTGTTCTCCTTGAGCTCCGTCACCTGACAGGCAACATACTGCCGCAGTTTTGGCGAATAAACGCTATAGATATCTCCAATGCCTGGCGCCACAGACTGTCCTTTCAAAGTTCACCTCATGTCGGTAGGACCGTAATCTAGCATGAGGGCAGGCTTCAGGCCTTGCAGGCCTCTCAATAGATGGGTGCTGGCTCGGTCGCTTAAGGGCGACGAATGGTTACCGCTGGTCAGGCCTTTATGGCGAATTGCAATAAAGCAGCAATGACGGGGTCACATCTATCCCTTAGTAACGAGCAAAAATATGCTTGCCTCAGAGATGGACTCAGAAGACAGCGAGTACCTGTTGAATGAGCTTAACCAGGCTACAGAGGAGCTGATGTCGATGAACAGTGCTGTGTTTGGGGGCGAGCAGTGGCAAACAGCGCATCGCCGCCAGCAATCTGCATTTGCAAACTGGCTCCTCTACATCAGAAAAGATCCTGTATTTCAGAGCAGATCAAAAACATTGCTGCTTGATGCAGGACAGGCATCCAAGGGCTAACAGGCTACTGACGGCATCTCCTGCCTGCCAGGATGACTGCCATTGTTGCGCAGGGCAGGGTGGGCGCTCTCTGGATGAGGTGATGGCTTCTTCACTCTTCACGGCCACAACAAACTGGCCGTTGGGGTGCCCAGATCGAAACTGATCCTCGAATTGCCTGACATATAAGCGTTGATAGCGATCATGCACACAGCATGAGCTATTCAGAAGCGCGTATAAGATCTACGCGCATTCTGATCAGCTATTCTTCAGGTTTTAAATTTGTTAACCAGCACGCCAAATGAGGCGGCCAGTCGAGACAGCTCGGCACTTGAAGCATTAGTTTGATGTGCGCCCGTTGCCGTTTGCGTGGAGATGTCTTGAATGTTAATCAAGTTCCGGTCAACTTCACGAGCTACATGAGCTTGTTCTTCAGCAGCACTGGCGATGACGAGATTCTTCTCGTTAATTATAGAAACACCTTCGGTGATTCTGTCTAACGCGTGGCCTGCTTCAATGGCTTGATCCCGGGTTTCTCCCGCAAGGCTTCTACTGTTATTCATAGCGATCACGGCCTCGTCCGCCCCTACGCGCACTTGAGCCATCATCGCTTCGATATCTGCAGTCGATGCCTGAGTTCGGTGCGCAAGTGCACGTACTTCATCGGCGACCACCGCGAAGCCACGACCCTGCTCGCCAGCTCTGGCTGCTTCAATTGCGGCATTCAATGCCAAGAGGTTGGTTTGCTGAGCGATGGACTGAATGACCGCGAGAACCCCGGTTATCTCGTTGACTCTAGAGGCGAGTACCGTAACCTTTTCGGTCGATTGCGAAATTTGCTCTGCCATTGTATTAACCGACCCAACGGCACTCTTTACCTGGTCACGCCCTTGAATCGCACTGCGGCTGGTTTCTTCAGAGGACTCAGACGCCCCTGACGCATTGCGCGCGACTTCCTCTACCGCTGCCGTCATCTCGTTGACCGCCGTAGCGGCTTGCTGGATTTCGTCGTTTTGGCGTATCAGTGCTCTAGAGCTTTCTTCCGTAACTGCATTTAACTCTTCGGACGCAGAGGCAAGCTGATCAGCCGCATTCGCGATTTCTTTGATCGTACCTCTCAGATTGATTTGCATCGTGCTGAGCGCGGTTTGAAGGGTGCTAATCTCGTCCCTTCCGGTTACATCGATTTTTTGAGAAAGGTCGCCGTCAGCCACCTGTTTTGCGGTCCGTAGCGCTGTCGAAAGCGGCCGCGTTATGGAGCGTGTTACCAACAGTCCCAAAATGATTGCGGCAATAAATGCGACAACCACGCCTACCGCTAATGACCCGTAGGCGGCGCTTGAAGTTTTTGCGGCGTCTACCGCCACGTCTTCACTCTGGCGCTTATTGGAAGCGACCATTATCTTGAGCTCATCGTTTGCTTTTTTGTATTCAGGATCCACTTCTTGTTCGAATAGCCTCGTCGCGCCTTCAAGGTCTCCTTTCTCCGCTAACTCGATCACGTGAGAGGAGGCGTTAATATACGCTGGCCAGGATTTTTCAAATTGGTCCCCTGCGACTCTTTCATCATCTTCCAGAGGCGTTTGCCGATATTTATTAAAAAGTTGCTCTACCTCTCTTTGGTTGTCTGCCAAAGACTTCAAAACATCGTCATATTTGGCCTGGTCTGCCTTTGCAAATTTAAACAGCAGTGCACGGTGTAAGTCGCGATAATGTGCTATTGCATTTGAGCGGGCGTTACTCGTGTTGTACACAGAGACAAGATTGTTGCTTACGATTCCATCTACGCTGTTCTTCAGCCCCGTGATTCCTGTGTAGCCAACCAAGCCAACACCTAGGGTGATAACTGCGCATGCTACAAACGCAGAAATCAGACGTGTTGAGAGCAGGGTACCGCGTAAAAGATTCATCGTATTGTGGCCTTCCTTGTTTTCCCTATCCGAACCAGAAGGGTAATGCGCTCTTTATCGGCCAGGGACTGTCGTTCCCGCAGTAGGTGGCGACAAGCGGTGTAGGCTGATACCAACCCAGGTCGCAAAGTGGTTCAGCGCTGTTGTCTTTATAGGGCTGTCAAGCTAATCACCTGATTCGGTCAGGTACTGCTCGCATTAACGCTTGCCCTTGGCTCATTCCTGGAGCTGCCTCGTTCAAGCTTTGCGATAGGGATAGGCAGCCATCGCCGGACGCGACGATCGTGGTGATATCTTTGATGTTAGCGCTGGCCGGTCCAGCGGGTGACCGCTTTGCTGTTACCGATTGCCTTACATCGCGGCCCGTCCAGGCGTAAACCAGGATATCTGCCGCAACGTGTGCTGCGAGCTCATGCCCCCGCGCAAGCTTCTGCGAATCGCCAAACCTGTCACATAATGCAGGCGGCCATGATTGAGTTTTTGGGTAAGGGGGGATTTGATGGGGGTCGTTCCCGCAGCGCCCGGCAGACCAAATCCCCCCCCCCCCCGGACAATTGTCTTTTTGCGCTCGCTTCTGCGGCAAGGCACTCAAGAGCAAACTGTTCCGTGTACGTCATCTGAATTGGCGTGGTTTCTCCCTTGACGGTTCTTTCACCCTCAAGAATGTAGCGAATCCGCTTGTCCGTTACACCAATGCGTTTTGCGATCCAGGACGGGGTTTGTCCGATGCGTGAAATCAACTTGTCGGCGTATTCGGTGGAGGGGTTATAGAGTTCTGCATTGGGTGTCATGTGAGGTCCAGATATAGGTTAATACGTGCTGCATACAGCAAGTATGCAACACGATCAGCCGAAGCGTCCCGTTCGACGCCATAAGGTCACCGACTGCAGTCGTGCGCCTCCATCCGCTCAAATACTCATCGCATGCGCTGAGGTGCTGTTATTTATTGCCGAAATGGTATGAGGCGGCACTTGCTGCGCTTTATCAGTCGCCGCTTCGCCAGCGGGTTGCGTCGGGGAGCACAGTGCCTTCAACATGGCCGACTCTGCATCCAGTGTTTTAATTGCTTTCGCATGGTTCGCTGCGATTTCACTGAGAGTTGACACGGTACGTCTCCTGGTTATATCCGGCGCATCGCTGCGTCCTTGAGCTTGAGTGAATGGTTTGTCGCGTCAACATTAAGTCTTTTCAGTGCCGCTACTAGCGTCTGTAGCAAACGCTACGCCAGTCAGCGGTCCCCTGTGCCGTCCTGGGGGCTATAAATGCATCCGTCTATCGGATAACGCCGCGGTAGTGATCTAGCGGAGCTGCCAAGCGGTTTCGGGTCAACCAGCAAGCAAATCCTTCACCGATCTGATTCGTTTAGCCACGAGATTCCGAGCGGGCTGTCTTGGTCTTGGGTCCTGCGACCACCCAGGCGATCAGTCCCAAAACAGGAACGAACACCAGTGCCAGAATCCACAGGCATTTGCTCTCGCGGCTGCCTTCGCTTTTGACGATTCGCATCACTACCAGGAATTCGATCACCACCAGAATGGTTGCAAATACGATCCACAGCACCGGCATATTCATGATTGATGCTAATACGTTCCAGCTCTCTGAGTTACCCATCGTCATACACTCCCTTGGTCGTTACTGTTTAGTCACGACGACGATGCAAGGGTTCAATTGCTCTGATTTTCGAGGCGGCGATTCAGGTCCGCCTAACGCTTGGCTAGAGATAGCCATCTGCATTGTTGAGCATCGCTGCGGCGGCGTTGAACTCTTCCAGCGAGTTTGTGCGCCAGTCGTGAGGATCTCGCAGGTAATGATTCAGCAGCCAGTGGATGGTTGCTGCCTGTTCGTCCTCGGCCCTCTCCGCAATTGTGTGGCCCATTCTTCTGAGCACCTGTGCGGTAGATTGGCAGCCGAAGCTCGGTCTGCTCAGGATAAAGCGCAGATCAGCTGTCAATGAAAGCTCTGTCGGCCTGGCGAGCAGCTCTTGAAGTTCAAGTATTGCAAAGAGACTCCCGTCTGCATGAGGGGCGGTTCTCGCGGTCAGGCTTTCAAGCAGTGTGGCGGGAACGATGACGTATTTCCTTCTGGTCATAATCCCCCCCTCAAATAACTTCAGCTAGTGTGCTGTTATAGTGCCAGCCTTCAAGGTTGTTAATAAACAGCTCATTAATGGAGGAATGTAGGGGGGAACAGGCGCCTGCTATTCGTTTGGATGGTTATGTCAGCGCTGGAACCCAATTTTCAGGAAGGATCGCGAGTTGCCGGAAGCCACATCCGACCTGCTGGCTCACACTCAGGTTTCGTTTTTCACAAATCTGGGCTATAGCTAAAGCTCATTATCTTGTAAGGCAAGGAGCAGTCGATGTCGGAAGTAGAGCAGAGCCTCAAAGCCACGTCCCAGGACGTGAAATATGATGAGCTGATCGCGCATCTGAAGGATCAAGGCAAGCAAATCGACTGGTTATTGCAGTTTCTGGTCAAGTTTGTCGTCACCACACCGGTAGAAATCGGCATAACCCTTTCTGTCGGCGGCAATCTGGTCTCGGGTCAGTTGATTTCGCACGACACATACTTCAAGCAGCTTGCCGAGGACATGGCAGCTCCACTGGCTCAATTCGATGGTGGCGTTGACGAGTCCATGAAGCAGATTATTTTGTCCTTCACTCCTGGTGAGTCAGCGGACGAAACCACTGCATTTCATTTCATCCATTTGAAAGACTGCAAAACCTATTCGAGCGACCAGAGCCCTATTTGCTCAGAGGGCGTGCTGTGGCGTGGCAAGATTGCCTCGGTGGACGGTTTCACCATGGGACTGCTGGTCAGAACCTGAAGCGTCCATGTTTGATCAGGCCCTGGCACTTGCCGGGGTTTTTTAGCTCTGTAATCCACTGACCTGATAACGCTTCACACAACCGTGCCAACGCTGGCAAATAGGGGCGGGGGTTAAACCGCTTGTTTGGCAAACGATTTAACGATGGATTTGGTTGCCGCACTGGCATTAAGGTCGCTGACGTTTTTGACGTGCGACCATTTGCACTCGGCAATCTCATTCTGCGGCGCGGGTTTGGCCGATGATGAAAGTACAGCCATGAAGATGTAGTGCGTGACGTTATCTTTCTCGTACTCAGCCAGATAGACCAGATCGAGATTTTCCAGTCCTGTTTCTTCGTTCAGCTCACGAACTGCTGCCTGCTCTGGCGTCTCACCGACTTCAATTTTGCCGCCCGGCAGAGCCCATTTTGACTTTGGCTTGCGCACGTACAGTATCCTGCCGTCGCGTTTGCAAATCACTGTTGCCCGTTCTTTCATCATGTACTCACCTCGTATGTAATCGCCGCAAAACAGCAGGCGGACGCATTACTTCAAAATTGCGAAGGTGATTAAGATGTCTGATGCGGTAATCATAATGTCACAAAACCTTCATAAATATGACTTAAGCAGGATTGATGCCATTTCTGGTCCTCCTTGCTTACTTGTTTCGGTATGAACGGCAAAAAACTTGAGGGTCGAATTCTGGTTTCGGGCTGGATAAGGCGATTCAGGGCCTCGGCCAGTAAAGTATTGCTGTCCACGAGGGGAGCAGTTTGCAGGCCTTTTCCATCGCCAGGTCGGTACATATATATGCTTTGCCTGAATGACGGTCTGGCGCCCTCAAAAGGTGCAAGCAGCATTGCAGGCCGGGTCTGCACTCGAACATCGGCTGCGACCCGTAAAATAGAAAACGTTTATTAAGGACCGCTCATCGGAAGCTCACCGCTATATACGCGTATGCAGTGTCCTATGACGTGCAAGGAGGTGTTTGTCCAAACGCCTCCATCGCTAAAAAGGCTTAACCCATGACTATGCATATCGATTTCAGCACTCAAGCAAACGTACTGATGTTTGAATTGAACGACGCAACCACAGCCATGATGGGAATGGTTGGTACACACCAGACCACAGGTCCTGTGTGGATCGCTGCCACTGCGCGTCAAAGTCTGTCTTTTGGTCGTTGGAGCGCCTTCATCAAGAAATCCGAAATGTACGGCCATGCGTTGAGCTGACACAGGCAAATGGGCATGACTTATCGTTACTGCATTTCCTACCGGTTCAAAGAGCAAATGCGCGAACATTTGCTTGAGCTTGAGCAATCGTCGTTGCCTGCTCACATCGCCGCTCTGCATTTGCTGCAGTTACACTTCGGCGATGCAGAGAACAGCCTGATCATGCCCACGGCCGATGCACCCCCTGCATCGGTGCTGGATCAGGCTCAGCTGCTAGGTATTACCGATGTGACCTCCCGTCTTATTACCTGAACGTTACCCAATCACCTTTCTGGCTGCTTGATTAACGTTATCCTGCCGCGTCCAAAGAGTTTTCCCGAGATTCAAACCTGTTTGTATTCAAGGCTGGAATTCGCATGCCGATACCTCTGGCGGCTTTCTTGCGCCTGATATGAATATGCCACTTGCACGGTTTTGCACGCGCCCCGAATATAAGCGCCTGCTGTCTCTGGTTTTGGAGCTTTCATGAGTGTTCCTCCCTTGGCCTCTGACCGAGCTCAATCAAGTGTTGCCGATGATCCTGCCAGCAGATACCTGGCCGACGCAGCGCCGGGTGCTGTAGAGAACTTCGGGGGTGAACCCATCGAAGTGGTACTTGCCGCGATCAAGGATCGGATGGGGGATGTGCCGTGGGCGGTGTATGCCGTCGGTGACCCTATGCATCTGTTGGGGCATGGCGAAAGCCCGATGCGCTGGTCTGTGAGCGTTGCCAACGACCGGTTTGATGATTTCTGTCGCGAATACAGGTTACAGCGTTGGGCTGCCGGTAAAGGCGAGGGCGTGCTGGCGTGGCTGGTCGCGCCGCAAAACGAGGCCTGCGATACAGATCTACCCGGGCTGGCATTACGTCTGGGTCACCGCTTGCAGACCGATGCCCTGGCTCGGGCCCAGATTACCCAGCGGGTGCTGTATGAAATCACCTATCTGGCTAGTTCTACCCGGGATCGTGGCGCTTTTCTGGAGGGGGTGCATCATCAGCTTGCCTCGCTGATTGATGCGGAGAACCTGTATCTCGCGCTTTACGATTCTGACACCGACAAGATTACCTACCCGTATTACGTCGACATCACAGATCTCGACGCGCTGGAGTCGGACGCGTCCGAATATCTGGATCGCTCACGGCTGTCGATGACCGGCTATGTCTTGAATAGCGCACAACCGCTGTTTGTCGACGCGGCAGGTATCGAACGGGCTCAGCTGCAAAAGCGGTTCTATTGCGTAGGTCATCGCCCGGAGTTCTGGATGGGCGCACCGCTGAAGAATGCTTCGGACGAAGTATTCGGCATGCTGGCCATGCAGGTATACGACGTTTCCCGGGTTTACAGTGCCGAGGACCGAGCCTTGTTTCTGGTTGTGGTTCGCCACGTGGCCATGGCACTGGATCGTATCCTGCATCGCGCCGATCTCGAACGAACCGTCATGTTGCGCACCCAGGAGCTCTCGGCCCTCAATAACGCCCTGCGTCAGGAAGTGGCCGAACGTGAGCGTGCCGAGCATCTGCAAAGTGCGCTGTTTCAGATAGCCGAATTGTCCAGTCAGCCTGGTGACATGGCTGAGCTGTTTCACAGCCTGCATCTGATCGTAGGTGAGTTGCTGGTCGCCTTGAACTTCTACATTGCACTGTTTGACAATTCCACGGGAGAAGTGACCTTTCCTTACTACGTCGATGAGCGCCAGGCTACTCGTCCGCAGGCCAGGCGTGGTCAGCGTGGCCTAACCGAGTATGTGATTCGTCAGCGTCGTGCCTGCCTGATCGACCAGGATGAAACCCTCAGGCTTGAAGCCAGCGGCGAGATTGATGTGGTGAGGGAGGGGATCCGTTCCTCGTCATGGCTGGGGATTCCGCTGTTCGACGGCAATGATGTGCGGGGTGTGCTTGCCGTCCAGAGTTACTCGCCGCTGGTGCGTTACTCATTACGCGATCAGGAGTTGCTGACCTTCGTCTCAAGGCACATCGACACCGCGCTGTCCCGGCGCAGCGCTGCCGAAGCGGTACACACCGCCAACCTGCGGCTCGAAGCGCGTGTTCAGGACCGGACCCGAGAGCTGGATTACGCCAACGCCAAACTTCAGCACGAGAACTCGCATGACTCGCTTACAGGCTTGCCAAACCGCAGCCATTTGCAGCAGCGCCTGCATGCGGAATGGCTCGAGTTTCGCACCACCGGTCGTGATCTGGGTGTGATGTTCATCGACCTTGACCGCTTCAAGCTGGTCAACGACAGCCTGGGTCATCATTTTGGTGATCAGTTGCTGACTCAGGCTGCTGATCGCTTGCGTGGCTGCATGCGCGATTCTGATCTACTGGCACGACTGGGTGGCGATGAGTTTGCTGTACTGGCCGCTGGCGCTTCGCTGGATATGGCCATCGGTATTGCCGAGCGAATACTCGCAGCCTTTGATCTGCCGTTCTTCATTGACGGCCATGCGGTGTTTTCGTCCTGCAGCATTGGCGTAGTCGGGGCTGACAGTCAGTTTCATGAGATGCCTGCTGATTTGCTGCGTGATGCTGATATGGCCATGTATCGGGTCAAGAACGGTGGCCGGGACAGTTATGCGGTGTTCAACCAGGAGTTGCGCCGCGAGGTATCGGATCAGGTCGAGCGCGAGGGTGCATTGCGTAATGCCCTCAAGCGCAAGGACGAGCTGATTCCGTATTTTCAGCCGATCATCGACGTGAACAGCGGCAAGCTGTTGGCTTTGGAGGCGTTGATCCGCTGGCGCCAACCCGATGGCAGGATTCTGGCTCCCGGTCAGTTCCTGCCCGCGCTGGAAGGCTTGCGTCTGATAGGGCGGCTGGACTTGTACATGTTGCGGCGTGTCGTGGAGATACTTGCACGGCCGGGCAACGAGCATTGGCCTACGGTGCATGTGAACTGCTCCAGCTACAGCATTACCCGCCCTGAGTTTGCCGGTGAAGTGCTGACACTGCTGGCAAATTACGAAATGGCGCCTTCACGAATTTGTCTGGAGCTTACTGAGGGCGCATTGGTTGCGGAGCCGGAATTGGCCCGGCAATCGATGAAGCAGCTCGCTGACCATGGCATGTCAGTGGTGCTGGATGATTTTGGCGCGGGTTTCTCGTCCCTCAGTTACGTCCATCAGTATCACTTCAGCGGTCTGAAGATCGACAAGTCGTTCACCCTTGAACTGACCACCAGCGCCCGCAGCCGGGCGATCGTGCGTGCAATTGTAAGGATGGCCGAGTCTCTTGATCTGACCGTTGTAGCGGAGGGCGTAGAAGATCAGGCCACCCTTGACCTGTTACGGGAGATCGGTGCGGGTCAGGCCCAGGGCTACTTCTTTGCTGTGCCGCTGCCCGAGGACAAACTGCTGTTGAGTGACAGGTAGTTGACCGGCAATCCTCGGCCACAATCGGCCGCCGATTGCCGTACCTCTTCTCGCGACCTTCGAGGTGCACGTCTGGACATCAGGCGTTCCGAGCGCTCCAGAGCAACGAGTCAAATGGCATCAGTCTTGCTGCTCAGGTTGTGCATCACAACAGGCAGCAGGAGGTAAGCATGATTACCGCTAGTATCAGTGCGCTCCATCACCTGGTTTCTCAGGCGGTGGCTCGCAAGACTCAAGACGATGTGGCAACCGATGCGTTCTCCGTCCCAACCGGTGCTACCAGCCCGGTCCCGGCCGTGGATCCCGTCGCGCAAAACAGTGGCAGTCAGCAGAATGAGGCCTATGACGAAGCGTTTGCCAAAATGCTCCTCAGCCTGAAGACGGCTACGCAAAATACTGACAATGAGGCTGCACCTTCATTTGTATCTGCAGCCAGTGACAACAGCATTGCAGCCCGCGATTCTGCGGTAACCAGCGAAGCTGATGTGGCCGACGCGGCATCGAAGTTCACCTCTGCTCAGCAGGAGTTCTCGGATTACATGAACTTGACGCCCGCGGAGAAGATGCGCGAGCAACTGACTGGTGTCAGCAAGGAGGAATACGATTCCATGTCGCCTGAACAGAAGCTGGACGTCGACACTAAACTTCAGGCAGCCCTGAAAGAGCAGCAGCAACAGACTACCTCTGATGTAAACAGCAAAATCCTGGCGGCCCGGTTGGCGCTGGTTTAAGGCATTACTGGCAAGAGCAACGCAGATCTGTGGGATTGCCATAGGACCTGTGGGAGCTGAGCTTGCTCGCGATAAACGATAACGCGGTATGTCTTCAAGCTGCGTCTCATGCATCGCGAGCAAGCTCAGCTCCCACAAGTTTCTGTGTTTGCCTTTCAAAAGGGTAGGCTACTACCCCAACTGATCCCGATACGGCAAATCCGGTCCGACCTTGGTGCAGGTCAGCGCTGCTGCCTTTACGGCGAACCCGAGCATTTCATCCACCGTTTCCTTGCGCAGGGTTGGCAAGCTGAGCGGGTCATCCAGATGGCGCTCGGTCAGGAAGGTAATCAACGCGGCCTGGAAAGTGTCGCCTGCGCCAACCGTGTCAGCAGTCACAACCTTCTGCGCAGCAACTGACCAGCTACCGTGCTGGCGAGTAAAGACCGTTGCTCCCTGAGTACCCTGAGTCAACACCACCAACTGACAACGCTTGTTCAGCCAGCTCTGGGCGACGACCTGTGGGTCTTTGTCCGGGTAGAGCAGGCTCAAGTCTTCGTCGCTGACCTTGATAATGTGCGCGTGCTCGGCAAAGGCGCTGATCTGCTCGCGCCAGCGGTTGATATCCGGTGCCGGGTTGAGGCGTACATTCGGATCCAGGGTGATCAGCCGTTTGCCGCTTTCTCTCGCCACCAAAGCCAGCAGCGTGTCGGCGATGGGCTGGACCACCAGTGAGAACGAGCCGACATGAATCCCGCGTACCTGTTCATCCAGCTCCGGCAGGTGTTCAAGGCGCAGTTGTCGATCCGCGCAGCCTTCGCCGCGAAAGCTGTAGTGCGGTGAACCGTCTGCCCCGACTGCCACCATGGCAAGGGTCGTCGGGGCGTCGAAGTCGATCAGGTAGTCGGGCCTGACGCCTTCTTTATCCAGCACGCTGCGCAAGCGCTGACCCAGATAGTCACTGGACAGCCCGGCAAACAGTCCCGCATCGATGCCAAGGCGGCGAAGGCCCACGGCTACGTTGAAAGGTGAACCGCCCGCAATTGCCTGAAAGCCCAGTTTGTTGAGCTGCCCGCTGTTGTCGGGCTGGCTGAAAAAGTCGAACAGTGCTTCGCCACAAACGAGAAACATAGGTGCTCCTGAAATAAATACGTCAGTCGGGCGAGGAACGCGAGCTCACAGCGCCTGCAACTGATTGCGATACCGCTCATAGACCTGCTGATAGTCGGCGACGTTCTGCGGGACGGGACGGGTTTCACTGCTGTTATCAAGGCTCACGCAGCGGGCACATAGAATATCCAGCGTTTCGCCTGTCTCTTGCCGATTGGCGTGACACCAGGCGGCTTGAATGGCAGCGCCCAGCGCCGCCGCTTCGGCCTGCTCGGTGCAGATCACCGGCGTATCCATGATATCGGCGACTATCTGCCGCCAGATGGCGCTCTTGGCACCGCCGCCGATCAGCCGAATGTTAGCGCTTTTGATGCCGCTGGCGCGCAACAGATCCAGGCCGTAACGCAAACCGAACGTGGTGCCCTCTACTACCGCCCGACACAGGTTGGCCTGGGTCAGATTGGTAGCATCCAGACCCAGAATGCTGCCTGTGGCATGGGGCAGGGCAGGCACGCGTTCGCCATTGAGAAACGGCAGCATCGACACGCCCTCGGCACCAATCGGGGCCTGACCGACGGCGTTGTTGAAGGCTGCGATATCCAGCCCCAGCAGCTCACGAATAACGCCTGTGGCATTGGTCAGGTTCATGGTGCAGATCAAGGGCAGCCAGCCGCCGGAGGATGAGCAGAACGTCGCCACCGAAGCCTGTTCACTCACGCGTGCCTGATCGGCAAAGGCATAGACGGTGCCCGACGAGCCGAGGCTCATGGTGATTGCACCGGGATGAATATTGCCTGTGCCGATGGCCCCCATCATGTTGTCGCCGCCGCCACTGGAAATCACCGCGGCGGGGTTGATGCCCAGACGTTGGGCAATCTCCGGCAAGACAGTGCCAACCGGCTCGTGCGCTTCCAGCAATTGGGGCAGTGCCCGGCTCAGGTTGCCGCTGGGATCTATGTGCTCAAGGATCGCCATATCCCACTGCCGGGTGCGCACATTGAAATACCCGGTGCCCGATGCATCGCCATACTCGCTGGCGCAACGTCCGGTCAGCCAGTAATTGAGGTAGTCATGGGGCAGCAGAATCTTGTCGATGCGGGCAAAGAGTTCGGGGTGCTGCTCCTTGGTCCAGAGCAGTTTGGATACGGTGTAGCCCGGTGCAATGGCAACGCCAAGGCGCTGCAGCGAACCCTTTTCGCCACCGAGATACTCCAGCAACTGGTCATTTTGCGGGGTGCTTTCGGTGTCGCACCACAGTTTGGCCGGGCGTAGCACCTGGCCGTCGGCATCAAGGAGTACAAGGCCGTGCTGCTGGCCCGAGACGCCGATGCCGAGTATCTGCTGTCCGGAAATGCCCGCCTCAAGCAGCGCTTCGGCAGTCGCCTGCTCGAAGGCCGTCAGCCATTGCTGCACATCCTGTTCACGGCGACCGTTATGGCCACTGATCATGCTGTGCGGCGCAGAGCCCTGGCCCAGCACCTGACCGGTGCGGGCGTCGAGGACAATGGCCTTGGTGCCTTGGGTGCCGCAATCGATTCCGAGAAACATAGGCACCTCAGGCTGTTTTGGCCAACAGGTTTTCCAGAGTTTTGCTGACGCCCAATTGCTTGAGGCTGTTCAGGTTCTTTTCAAAGGCCGCGACAAATTCAGCTGACTGTGGAATGGCGGTGCCGAATATCTCCTCGACGTCCAGCAACCGTTGCACGATCAGGACATCGTCGGCCACCAGCGCCTTACAGAAATCCGCACGAGGGTCGACGATCTTGTAGGCCACGCCGTTTTCGCCTTCGCTGCCTTGCAGGTACAACGCCCAGGCCGCCACCACTAACGAGGCGCGCTCCAGGTTGCCATGATCAAGAATTAACTGATTGATGGTGGGGACGGTGAATTTGGGAAACTTCGACGACCCGTCCGAGCACACGCGCTCCAGCTGATCCGCAATCGCCTGATTGGAAAACCGCTCGATCAGCGTGTCCTTGTAGCCTTCCAGGTCGATTCCCGGCACAGAAGCCAGTTGCGGTGTGACATCCAGATCCATGTACGCGCGGATATAGGCAACGAACAATGGATCATTCATGGTCTCGTGAACGAAGCGATAGCCCCTGAGTGCGCCCAGATAGGTCAGCGCCAGGTGGCTGCCATTGAGCAGCTTGATCTTCATCTCTTCGTAGGGCGTGACGTCGTGGGTGAATTGCACGCCGACTTTTTCCCAGGCCGGACGACCATCGACAAATTTGTCTTCCAGCACCCATTGCACAAAAGGCTCGCAGACCACCGGCCACGCATCATCAATGCCTTTTTCGTCGGCAAGCTTCAAGCGATGGGATGTACTGGTCATCGGCGTGATGCGGTCGACCATGGCATTGGGAAAGCTGACCTGTTCGGCGATCCAGTCATGCAGATCCGGGTTGCCCTGGGCAGCGAACGCCAGCAGCGCCTTGCGTGCGACGGCGCCGTTGTGCGGCAGGTTATCGCAGGACATCACGGTAAAAGCCGGTGTACCCGCAGCGCGCCGTTTTGCCAAAGCTGCGCATAGCAATCCGAAGACAGTACGCGGTGCGTCTGGATACGCCAGGTCATGCTGGATCTGCGGCAAGTGAGTCATGAACTGGCCGTTACTGTCATCAATGCAGTAACCGCCCTCGGTAATGGTCAGCGAAACAATGCGAATCTGCGGGCTGGCCAGCTTGTCTATGACGGTCTGGATATCGTCTTCTGCCAGCAGCATGCCGCTGATGGACGCGATGATCCGGGTTTCGGTGTCGGGCGTATCGCCCAGTTCATAGAGGGTGTAGAGGTAATCCTGACCCGCGAGTGCATCACGCACGCCACGGTCCTCCGGGCGCAAACCGATACCGCAAATGCTCCAGTCCAGGCCCTCGCCGCTGTTCATCAACGCATCGGTGTAAAACGCCTGATGCGCACGATGGAAGCCACCCACGCCAATGTGAGCAATACCTTGTGTAGTACTTTGCGGGTTGTAGCCGGGCAGGGCGATGCTGCGCTCAAGCTGAGACAGATTCTGTTTGTTCAATTTCATGGCGATGATCCCTGAGTATCAGGCGGCGACCGGCAGGGCTTTGGCAATCACCAGACCCTGGGCGTCGAACAAGTGGCAGTGAGCGCTATCCAGATGCAGATTGAGCGTGTCCCCATACTGGCTGGCCAGATCCCCGCGTATACGCATGGTCAAGGCTTCCCCGGAGCGGGTGCGCACGTGGCAATAAGTGTCGCTGCCCAAACGCTCGCTGACGTCGGCAATGACCTGCATCTGGCAGTCGCCTTCTTTGGCAAGGTTCAAGTGCTCCGGTCGGATGCCGAGGGTGACCGGATCGCCGACGCTCTGTTGTGCACTGCCGAACGGCAGGTTAATGACTGCGCCCGCATCGAGCGTCACTTCGCAGCCGCCTGCATCGACGCGGCTGATCATGCCTTTGAGAAAGCCCATTTTCGGGGTGCCGAGAAAACCCGCGACAAACAGATTGGCCGGATGGTGGTACAGCTCAAGCGGGGAGCCTACTTGCTCGACCTTGCCGCCATTGAGCACCACGACTTTGTCGGCCAGAGTCATGGCTTCAACCTGATCGTGGGTCACGTAAATCATCGTCGCTTGCAGTTCTTTGTGCAGGCGCGACAACTCAAGACGGGTTTGCACGCGCAGGGCGGCGTCAAGGTTCGACAAGGGCTCATCGAACAGGAAGATTTTCGGGTTGCGCACGATGGCGCGACCAATGGCTACCCGCTGACGTTGACCGCCGGACAGCTGCTTGGGTTTGCGCTCCAGCAGTGGACCCAGCTCAAGGATGCGCGCTGCCTCATCGACTTTCTTTTTGATCACGGCTTTGTCGCCACCGGCCAGATCCAGAGCAAAAGACAGGTTCTTGCCCACGGTCATGTGCGGGTACAGGGCGTAGGTCTGGAAGACCATGGCCAGGTCACGCTTGGCAGGCGTCACTTGGGTGATGTCCCGGCCATCCAGCTCAATGGTGCCGGAGGTGACATCCTCCAGCCCGGCGATCAATCGCAGCAGGGTGGATTTGCCGCAGCCCGACGGCCCCACGAAGACCACGAATTCGCGGTCTTTTACGTCCAGATCGATACCTTTGATGATCTGGTGACCATCGAAGCCTTTTTGCAGATTTCTGATACTGAGGTTAGCCATGGTGGCCTCCGTTCTTATTCTTAAATATTTCAGAAAAGGTTGACCCTATTCTTGTAGGAGCGACCGGGTTGCGCGTCTATCAAACAAAATGCAATTACCTGACCTGGAATGCTTTTTACCTGTACCTGTAGGAGCGCGCTTGCCCGCGATTACGTCAGCACAGGCGGTAGATTCATAAACTCACAGACCGAATCGCGGGCAAGCGCGCTCCTACAGGTCCGGTAGCCGCGCGACAGCGCGGTGTCAGGGACATCAGGGCATAAAGTGTCTTCTGGATTAATCATTTAACAGCCCCGAACGACAGGCCGCGAACCAGTTGCTTCTGGCTGATCCAGCCGAAGATCAGGATCGGCGCGCAGGCCAGGGTCGAGACAGCGGAGAGCTTGGCCCAGAACAACCCTTCGGGGCTGGAGTAGGAGGCGATCAGCGCAGTCAGTGGCGCAGCGTTGGACGAGGTGAGGTTCAGCGACCAGAATGCTTCGTTCCAGCACAGGATCAGCGACAACAGCGCAGTGGATGCCAGGCCGCCTTTGCAGATCGGGATCAGCACCTTGAAGATTTCCTGGCGAGTGCTGGCACCGTCCAGTCGCGATGCCTCGAGGATTTCACCGGGGATGTCCTTGAAGTAGGTGTAAATCATCCAGACCACGATGGGCAGGTTGATCAGCGTGTAGATCACAATCAGCGCAATGCGGCTGTCCAGCAGGCCGAAGGTCTTGGCCAGCAGGTAGATCGGCATCAGCACGCCCACCGGGGGCAGCATCTTCGTCGACAGCATCCACAACAGCGTGCTCTTGGTCCGTTTGGTTTCGAAAAAAGCCATGGAGTAGGCCGCAGGTACCGCGATCAGCATGCACAGAATCGTTGCGCTGAACGAGATGACCACCGAGTTCCAGGCGAAGTGGAAGTAGTCACTGCGCTCCTGGATGTGCAGGTAGTTTTCCAGGGTCGGCGTAAAGATAAATTGCGGCGGCGTGGCGAACGCGTCGATTTCGGTCTTGAAGCTGGTCAGGACCATCCAGAAAATCGGGAAGAAGATCAGCGCGGCGATCACCCAGCACAGCGTGCCGAGCAGCACGCTCTGCAGGCGTCGGGATTGTTTGAGCGTCATCATGATTCGGCCCTCAGGACTTGTCGGTGAGGTTTTTGCCGATCATCCGGATCAGGATGATTGCAGCAATGTTGGCAATGACCACGGCAATCAAACCGCCAGCGGACGCCATGCCCACGTCGAATTGCAGCAAGGCTTGGTTGTAGATCAGGTACGCCAGGTTGGTCGATGCGAAACCCGGACCGCCATTGGTGGTGGTGAAGATTTCCGCGAATACCGAGAGCAGGAAGATGGTTTCGATCATCACCACCACGGCGATCGGCCGGGCCAGATGCGGCAGCGTCAAATGCCAGAAAATAGCGATAGGCCCGGCACCATCAAGCCGTGCGGCTTCTTTCTGCTCCTGATCCAGCGATTGCATGGCGGTCATCAGGATCAGGATGGCGAACGGCAACCACTGCCACGAGACAATAATGATGATCGACAGCAGTGGATAATTGGCCAGCCAGTCAATCGGCTGGGCACCAAACAGCTTCCAGACCCAGGCGAGGATGCCGGACACCGGATGGAAAATCAGATTCTTCCAGATCAGCGCGCCTACGGTGGGCATGATGAAGAACGGCGAAATCAACAATACCCGCACAATGCCGCGCCCGAGAAACTCGCTGGCTTCCAGCAGGGCAGAAATCAGCACCCCCAACACCACGCTGATCAAAAGCACACTGCCGACCAGCAACAGCGTATTGGTCGCGCCAGGAAGAAATCCGCTGTCGGTGACGAAGTATTCGAAGTTTTCGAGACCGACGAATTCGTTCTCGCCGGGGTTGAGCAGGTTGTAACGAATCAGCGAGAAGTAGATGGTCATGCCTAGCGGGACGATCATCCACACCAGCAACAGCAGGACCGATGGGCTGACCAGAAACCAGCCGGGTTTGGTCACGCTGCCTTTAACTGACGGGTTATCGTCAGGCGTGAGGGCCTGAGGCTTGATAGTTGAGGTTGTCATGATGGCGATCCTGGGTGCAAAAGGAGAGCAGGGTGTCGGGGGCGCATGCGCCCCGACTAATAGTCAGCTGCGACTATTTCTTTGGATAACCTGCTCGCTTCATGTCTCGCTCGGTGGAGCTTTGCGCGTTTTTCAAGGCGGCGTCAGGCGTTGCCGTACCTACCAGAGCCGCGGAGAACTGCTGACCGACTGAAGTGCCGATGGCCTGGAACTCAGGAATGGTCACCAGTTGAATGCCTACATAAGGCACCGGTTTGAGAGTAGGCGATTTTGGCGTTACAGCCTTCAGTGATTCCAGGGTGATATTGGCGAACGGCGCGGCTTTCTTGTAGGCATCGGTGTAGGTCGAGGCGCGAGTCCCTGGCGGTAGGTTGGACACGCCGTCTTTCTCGGCCACCAAAGCTGCGTACTCTTTTGAGGTCGCCCATTCGGTAAAGGCTTTGGCGTCGGTCTGGTTTTTTGCGCTGGTCGGGATCGCCAGTGCCCATGAATACAGCCATGCCGAACCTTTGTCGGTGACTTCATGAGGGGCGTAAGTGAAGCCTACGCTGTCAGCGACCTTGCTCTGGCTCTTGTCGGTGACAAAGGAACCGGCAACGCTGGCGTCGACCCAGATGGCGCATTTGCCGCTGTTGAACAGGGCGAGGTTTTCGTTGAAGCCGTTGCTCGAGGCGCCTGGTGGGCCAGATTTCTTCATGGTGTCGACGTAGAAAGTTAGCGCGTTTTTCCATTCCGGTTGATCAAACTGCGGTTTCCATTGCTCATCGAACCAGCGCCCGCCAAACGAGTTGGCGACGGTGGTGATCAGCGCCATGTTCTCGCCCCAGCCGGCCTTGCCTCGCAGGCAGATACCGTACTGTTCTTTGGACTTGTCGGTGAGTTTGTCAGCGAATTCGGCGATCTGCGTCCAGGTAGGACGTTCAGGCATGGTCAGACCCGCAGCCTTGAACAGGTCGGTGCGGTAGTAGGTGATCGAGCTTTCGGCATAGAAGGGCAGTGCAAACAGTTTGCCGTCCACCGACAGGCCGTCGCGTACTGACGGGAAAACGTCGTCCAGCGCGTAGCTGGCGGGCAGGTCCTTCATCTCCTGCAGCCAGCCTTTGGCGCCCCATAGCGACGCCTCGTACATGCCGATGGTCAGCACGTCGAACTGTCCGCCTTTGGTGGCGATGTCTGTGGTCAGGCGCTGGCGCAAGACGTTCTCTTCGAGGACGACCCACTTGAGTTTGATGTCGGGATGCTTTTCTTCGAAGGTTTTCGACAGGCGCTGCATGCGGATCATGTCGCTGTTGTTGACCGTGGCGATTGTGACTTCGCCCGCAGAGGCGGTGGCGCAGAGTGCCAGACAGGTACCGGCAAGCAGAACTTTTGCAGAGGTCTTCATTTATCACTCCTCTTCCGCGCCCATAGAGCTGCAGAAGGTCGGTTATTGTTTTTGTGTCTTCCGGAGGTGTGGAAGATGTGGATTGATTACAGCGGGCGCAGGCGCAGATGACAAATCCTGCATGACACTTGGACTGATACTTTTTTGTACTGCGTTGGCGCCTGAAAAATCCACGCTAGACTGCCGCAGCCTTCTCGCGACCGTCTGCGACGCAGTTTCAGCGTAGACGTTGATTGAGCGCGCGCGGTGAATCAGTACAGGTTTTGTTCGGTGAGGCGCTGAACGGCCAGACGTCGATAATGCGACGGGGTCATGCCCTTGAGCTGCTGAAAGCGCCGATTGAAATTTGAAATATTGTTGAAGCCTGATTCGAAACACACGTCCGTCACAGGCTTGTCGCCGTCGGCCAGTAGCTCACAGGATTTACTGATACGTAGACGATTGACGAATTCGACGTAGCAGCGGCCGGTGGCTTGCTTGAAGACCCTGGAGAAGTAAGTAGGCTTCATGCCGAGATAATCGGCCACTTCTTCCAGCGGCAGTTCCCGCGCGTAGTTGGCGAAGATGTAATCGACGGCCTTGTTGGTGCGATCGACACTGTGCTCATCGGCTATCGGTGCCGAGTTGCTGCCGGACAGCAACTGGTAGTCATCGCTGCTCGCCAGCAATTCAAGCAGGATGAGAAAGTGACCCAGGCGGGTGATGCCTTTGGAGTCGGCGATCTTCTGCATCAGTTTCGTGGCCTGGCGAATAGTCCGCTTGCAGCGGAACTCGATGCCGTACTGCGCACGTTCCAGCAAGGGCGCCAGGGTCTTCAGTTCGGCGAATATCTGGCTGCCGCTTTCGAATAACTCGTCAGTGAAATTCACCAGCATGTCGCGCTTGGTGACGACCTCGTCATCTTCGATCTGGCTGATCCAGTTATGAGGCAGATTGGGCCCGGTGAGGAACAGGGACTCGGGATAGAAGTTACCGATGTAGTCGCCGACAAAGACCTTGCCGGAACTGGCCACGATCAGGTGCAGTTCATATTCCTTGTGAAAGTGCCAACGCACCAAAGGGCAGGGGAAGCCGTGTTCGCGATAGATGATCGACAAGCCGTTATGGTCGTCCATCAGTTCATATGAGGGGTCTGTGACTCTTGTTGTTTTTGTCATCATGTGGCCGATATCCAGAATGCCAGGCTGCTAATGTGCACTATCTGAGTGTGCGATAGCATCCAGAGTTTCCTGTGGCAACTGGCGCGCTCGCTTCAGGATGCAACCTGTGTGGAAGATTCTATGATCGCGTATGACCTGTGGGAGCAGGGCTTGCCCGCGATGCATGAGACGCAGCCACAAGACACACCGCGTTATCGTTTATCGCCATATTTCCGCCCAGACCAGGCATCTCTTCCATAGGGCTTTGAGTTTGATCCACTACCTGCGCCATTCAGTTCCGTCTGGAGTGAACTCATGAAAACCATCCTCCTGATCGGCATCGGTTCCGGCAATCCGGAGCAGATCACCATTCAGGCCATCAATGCGCTGAATCGCGCCAAGGTGTTCTTCGTTCTTGATAAAGGCTACGCAAACGATGATTTGCTGCGTCTTAGGAAGGACATCTGTGAGCGTTACATCACCTGTGATGACTATCGCTTGCTGCAGGTCAGCGACCCCTCCCGGGAGGATGATCCACATTCCTACCAGCAAGGCGTTGCACGCTGGCATGAGCAGCGGGCGGCGTTGTTTCAGCGCCTGATCATTGATGAAGTAGAAACGGGGCAAACGGCGGCTTTCCTGGTCTGGGGTGAGCCGACGCTGTACGACAGCACCTTAAGAGTCTTCGAGTTGATTCTTGATAACTCGCCTCAACTCTTTGATTATCAAGTTATTCCTGGCATAAGTAGTGTGCAGGCATTGGCGGCGCAGCATCGTATTCCGTTGAATCGTATTGGCGAACCTATCCATATCACCACCGGGCGCAGGCTGGCGCTTGAGCACAATGCAGCACCTGAGAACACCGTCGTAATGCTTGATGCACACTGCACGTTTGAGCGGTTTCTTAACCAGGGCCTGCATATTTACTGGGGAGCTTATCTTGGGACGCCAGATGAAATCCTGATTGCAGGGCCGCTGGATGAGGTGTGTGAGCAGATCAAGAACGCGAGAGCGAAGGCGCGGCAGGAGAAGGGCTGGATCATGGATACGTATCTGTTGAGAAATGAGATGTAGATTCTAGGTATGAGCTACAAATCATTGTTTATATTGACTAATATGCAAATAAGTTAATGAAATAGAGTTTGTTGCAGGAGCTGATCTCTGTGGGCGCCGGGCTTGCCCGCGATCACAGGGTATGCCGAAAAATATCTTTGGCCGACACATCGCATTCGCGAATAAATTCGCTCCCACATGGGGCTGAGGTGCGCCTCAAGGATTCACCGGATTGCGACTCTTTGCCTGGGGTCGCGGAATGCCGAGTTGAAATGGGGTATCACCGTGGGAGCGAATTCATTCGCGATGGGCCGTGCCTGAGAGATATTATCTGGCTGACACATCGCATTCGCGAATGAATACGCTCCCACTTGGATCTGAGGTGCGCCTCAAGGATTAACCGGATTACGATTCTTCGCCCAGGTTCGCGGAATGCCGAGTTGAAATGGGGTATCACCGTGGGAGCGAATTCATTCGCGATGGGCCGTGCCTGAGAGATATTATCTGGCTGACACACCGCATTCGCGAATAAATTCGCTCCGACATGGGGCTGAGGTGCGCCTCAAGGCTTCACCGGATTGCGATTCTTCGCCTCAATCCACTGCGCCATGTACTGAGTGCTCTTGTGATGGTGGTGTCGCAGCATTGCGCCGGTGAAGTTTGCAGTTCGGTGGGCTTGCAGGTTCTGACGCAGGTACTCGATACGGGTAATCAGGCTTGTGCAATGCTTCTGGTGCCTGTAGCGCGCGTCAAGCAGCTCCCAGCCAGCGCTCTGCGCTTCATGCCAACGCTCTTCATCCTGATAAAGGCGCACTGCTGCATCTGCGATTTCGGCGGCGCTGCTTGCAATGCTGCCGGGCCAGGGCAGGTTGCCGCTCATGGCTTCAGCACCCATAGGCGTGGTGACGGTCGGTGTGCCGCACAACATGGCATCGACAATCTTGCCTTTGACCCCCGCGCCAAAGCGTAACGGCGCCAGGCAAATACGCGCCTCGGACATCACCTTCAAAGCATCTTCCGCCCAATTCATTACATGGAAGCCCTGCGCCGCGTTGTGCAGCGCAGTGGCTTTGGGTGGCGTGTAGGAGCCGTAGATATGCAGCTGAGCCTTGGGCAGTTGCTGACGTATCAGCGGCCAGATGGCGTTCTTCATCCAGAGCACCGCATCCCAGTTAGGGGCGTGTCGGAAGTTGCCGATACTCAGGAAATGAGCTCGCTCGGCGAACGGTCGCGCTGTCGCAGGGACATCGCTGACCATCAGCGGACACCAGTGCAAGATCCCCTCCGGCACCCGGAATTCACGGGCAAGCAACTGCATTTCCACGTCGGACGTCATCAGGCTGAGGTCGGAGCGGTACAGGGCGGCGATCTCACGCTGGGCCAGATCGCCGGTTGCCATCGAAGAAAAAATGTCGCGCTCTGACTCTTCAAAAAAACTATTTAAATCATCAGCTTGATCTGCATTGCTCAAGTAGGTTTTGAGCTGCATGTGGCGCGCGTGACGCAAGCTTTGCAGGTCTGAGGTCTCCAGCAGTCGCAGGGCATTGGGGCAATGTTTCTCTACCCGCCAGCCAAATTGCTCCTCGATCATGAACTGATCGAAGAGAACGATATCCGGCTGCAATTCACTGATGAACACATCGAAGCTGCTGTTGTTCAGCTCAATGTCGACCTCACGAATCCCCAGCTCAGCCAGGTTTGCCTTGTGCTCGCCCTCAGTGGCCGGGCTGGCAAAGGTGATTTGCCAGCCTTGTTCCAGAAAGCACTGGATCAGTTGCATGACATGACCGCTGGCTGCCGAGGAGCGAGGCTCGGGCCACACATAGCCAATGATCAATACATGGGTTGTCGCGTCCGAAACGGAGCTGTCCGGTAATGGCTGCGAATCGTGCTTATCCAAGAATGCTTTTTACCTTGTCACGCAATTGATCAATCGAGAACGGTTTGCCGATGTTGTGCATGCCTGCCGGGACATCAATGCTTTCGGCATAACCACTGGCGAAAAGAACGGGCAGGGATGGGCGAAGCTTGCACGCAATCGCAGCCAGCTCTTTGCCATCCATGCCTGGAAGGCCAAGGTCGGTCATCATCAAATCAATGACCTTGGATTCGTCTTCAAGCACTTTTTGAGCCTCTTCACCGTCCTCAGCTTCGAGCACTGTGTATTCCAGCTCTTCCAGCACGTCGACGATCAGCATGCGGACAATGGCGTCGTCTTCGACCACTAGAATGGTGCTGGCAGGAACGGACATAGGTGATTTCCTTAAAATCTGCAGGGTCGGCGTAATGCGACCGGTACGGGTAAGCAAAATAACGCTGGAGGTGCCAGCTAGCAACATTTGCACTCGTTTGAGTGAGTGGTAAGGCGAGCTGTACCACTGATGAAACGAATAATGCGTTCTTAGGCAGCTAAATGTCAGAAAATTCAGATATCTGTGTGAGAAATGAGAGTCTTTTTCTTAATATTACGGCAAACTTCATGGTTTGATGATCACCAAGGATGAATCATGATCCGTCCGTCTACTGTCGATGAGCAACGTTTTCGTAAATTGCTTGGCCGCAACGTCACTTTACCCCTGAGTGTGGGTGTTATCAGCGCGGTCTTTTTCATCGGTCTGATCAGCTATCTGCTGTCAGTCATCCAGTGGGTCGAGCACACCGACCGAGTGATCAACAATACCAACCGCGCGTTGAAGCTTTCCATCGATATGGAAACCGGTATGCGTGGTTATTTGCTGGCGGGTGACGAGCGTTATCTCGACCCGTATGAGTTGGCAAAACCGGCGCTCGCTGCAGAGCTGAAGGGGCTTGAGGTATTGGTTGCCGATAACCCGCCTCAGGTTGACCGGCTCAAGCGTATCCAGGCATTGCAGGAAGACTGGGGTCAGTACGCTGAGGAGATGATTAATCAGCGGCGGATAAAAGGCGAGTTCGTGGCCCCGCTGCGGACTGGGCGAGGCAAGCGCCTGACGGACGAGATTCGCAGCCAGTACGAAGAAGTTGTCGCTGTAGAGCAGCAATTGCGTCTCGCGCGCAATGCCGACGTCACACGTACAACCGTCCTGTCAGTCAGCCTTTACCTTGTTTTTGTCCTGTGCGTCAGCGGATTCCTTGCGTACATCGGTCGTCGGGATCTGCTGGCCTTGTCCAGTACTTATGGCGACAACCTCAAGCTTCAGGAAGAAAACGCCGAGCGCCTGAAAAAAGTCGCCTGGCTGCGCAATGGGCAGAGTGAGCTGGCTGAACAGGTATTGGGTCAATTAACGCTGAACACCCTGGGGTCCAACGTCCTGCAATTCTTCGCTCAGTATCTGGGCAGTGTGGTTGCAGCGGTGTACGTGCGTCAGGAGCACGGCGGCCTCAGGCGCGTCGCGTCCTATGGTTTCTCCCGTGAGCAGGAACAGCACGAGCAGTCCCTCTACAGTGGCGAAGGCGTGATCGGCCAGGCTGCGCAGCAAGACAAAATCATCCGTCTTGATGATGTACCGAGTAATTATTTCAAGGTGTCTTCCGGGCTGGGCGAGGGCGACCCACGCAGCATTCTCGTGGTGCCAACCAGTAACGACGACCAGGTCAACGGTGTCATCGAGCTGGGTTTCCTGCGTCCTCTGACCGATAGCGATGTCGAGTTCATGGAGCTGATTGCCGAGAACGTGGGCACCTCCATCGAAGCGGCGCGTTATCGTCAGCGTTTGCAGGAAGTATTGGCTGAAACCCAACAGCTCAACGAAGAGCTGCAGGTCCAGCAGGAAGAGCTGCGCACCGCCAACGAGGAGCTGGAGGAGCAGTCGAGGATTCTCAAGGAGTCTCAGGCGCATCTGGAAACCCAGCAAGCCGAACTTGAGCAGACCAACGAGCAACTGGCTGATCAGGCTCAGGTCCTTTCCGAGCAGCGTGATGCGCTTGATCGGAAGAATGAAGAGCTGAACATTGCTCAGGTCGAGCTTGAAAATCGTGCTGACGAGCTGCAACGCTCCAGCAAGTACAAATCCGAATTCCTTGCCAACATGTCCCACGAGCTGCGCACGCCGCTCAACAGTTCGTTGATTCTGGCCAAGCTGCTGGCTGAAAACCCGACGGACAATCTCACCGCCGAACAGGTCAAGTTTGCCGAATCGATCTATTCAGCCGGTAATGATCTGCTCAACCTGATCAACGATATTCTGGATATTTCCAAGGTCGAAGCCGGCAAGCTGGACATGCGCCCGGAAAACAGCAGCGTGTCTCGTCTGGTAGAAGGGCTGCGCAATATGTTCCAGCCATTGGCCCTCGACAAGAAGCTGGATTTCCATGTGGAGCTTCAGGCCGGTGCACCGACCATGCTCTACACCGATCGCCAGCGACTGGAACAGATCCTGAAAAACCTGCTGTCGAACGCTATCAAGTTCACTGAGACCGGCACTGTCAGCATGATCGTCTCGCGTCAACCGGGCGCAGGGATTGTCTTTACTGTGCGTGATTCCGGGATCGGCATTGCCGCGGAGCAGCAGGAAAGTATCTTCGAAGCTTTCCGTCAGGCTGATGGCACCACCAACCGTCGTTATGGCGGCACCGGTCTGGGGTTGTCCATTTCCCGGGATCTGGCGCGCCTGCTCGGTGGTTCGATCAGCGTGACCAGCGAGCCGGGGCAGGGCAGTATCTTCACCCTGGTTCTTCCTGAACAGTATGTCGAGTCGGTGCAGCTGGAATATGGCGAAGTCCCTGCGCCAACCCCAGCGCCGGTTATGTCTGCTATGCCTGTGCATGCATCGGCATCTTTGCCGCCGGCTGCCGCAGCGGTTCCCGCGACACCCGCTAAAGCGCCTGTGCCGAGCTTCGCCGATGACCGGGAAAGGCTGCCGTCGAGCAAGCGCTGCATTCTTGTGATTGAAGACGAAGTGGCTTTCGCCAAAATCCTTTTCGACCTGGCTCACGAGCTGGGTTACCACTGCCTTGTTGCCCATGCCGCCGATGACGGTTTCAACCTGGCGGCTCAGTTCACCCCGGACGCAATCCTGCTGGACATGCGCCTGCCGGATCATTCCGGGCTGACGGTTTTGCAGCGCCTGAAAGAGCTGGCGCCAACGCGACACATCCCGGTTCACGTGATTTCCGTTGAAGATCGTCAGGAAGCGGCCATGCACATGGGCGCTGTGGGCTATGCGGTGAAGCCGACCACCCGTGAAGAGCTCAAGGATGTCTTCGCCAAGCTCGAATCCAAGCTGACCCAAAAGGTCAAACGTATCCTGCTGGTGGAAGATGACGCCCTGCAACGCGACAGCATTGCGCGGTTGATCGGGGACGACGACATTGAAATCACCGCAGTAGGTTTCGCCCAGGATGCGCTGGACCTGCTGCGCGACAATATCTATGACTGCATGATCATCGACTTGAAGTTGCCAGACATGCTGGGCAATGAGTTGCTCAAGCGTATGTCCACCGATGAAATCTGCTCGTTCCCGCCCGTCATCGTCTATACCGGTCGCAACCTGACCCGCGATGAAGAAGCCGAGCTGATGAAATATTCACGCTCGATCATCATCAAGGGCGCGCGCTCACCCGAACGCTTGCTCGATGAAGTCACGCTGTTCCTGCACAAGGTTGAGTCGCAGCTCTCCAACGAGCGCCAGAAGATGCTCAAGACCGCGCGCAGTCGCGACAAGGTCTTTGAAGGGCGCAGGATTCTGGTCGTCGACGATGACGTACGTAATATCTTTGCCCTGACCAGCGCGCTGGAGCACAAGGGCGCGGTGGTCGAAGTTGCGCGTAACGGCTTCGAGGCCATCAGCAAGCTGAACGAAATCGAAGATATCGATCTGGTGTTGATGGACGTGATGATGCCGGAGATGGATGGCTATGAAGCGACCATCGAGATTCGCAAGGATCCACGCTGGCGCAAGCTGCCGATCATCGCCGTGACTGCCAAAGCCATGAAGGATGACCAGGAGCGTTGTCTGCAGGCTGGCTCAAATGACTATCTGGCCAAACCTATTGACCTGGACCGACTGTTCTCGCTGATACGTGTCTGGCTGCCCAAAATGGAACGTATTTGAGTTGGATGAGCCCAAGCTGAGCATCCAGCCCGCACCTAAAGGTTCCGCCATGTCTCAAGACAGAAACACGGACATCGAAATACGTCTGTTGATTGAGGCTATTTATCTCAAGTACAGCTACGACTTTCGTGACTACTCCGGCGCATCGGTGAAGCGCCGCATCAGTCACGCGCTGCGCCAGTTTGACTGCACGACTATTTCTGCATTGCAGGAACGGGTGATTCACGACCCTCAGGCCTTCATGCAATTGCTGCAATTTCTGACGATCCCGGTCAGCGAGATGTTTCGCGATCCGTCGCATTTTCTGGCGATTCGTCAGGAGGTAGTTCCGCTGTTGCGCACCTATCCGTCAATCAAGGTATGGATTGCCGGATGCAGCACGGGCGAAGAGGTTTACTCGATGGCCATTCTGCTGCGCGAAGAGGGCCTGCTGGACCGGACGATCATTTACGCCACTGATATCAACCCGAGCTCGCTGGACAAGGCGAGGCAGGGGATTTTCTCTATGGAAAATGTCCGTGCTTATACCGATAACTACCAGAAGGCTGGCGGTCAGTGCGCGTTTTCCGATTACTACACCAGCGCCTACGATTACGCGATATTCGACAAAACCCTGCGTGAAAACGTGACGTTCGCTGACCACAGTCTGGCAACTGACAGCGTGTTCTCCGAAACACAGTTGGTTTCATGCCGAAATGTACTGATTTACTTCAACAAGAAATTGCAGGATCGCGCGTTCGGGCTCTTCCATGAGTCGCTCTGTCACCGGGGGTTTCTGGTACTGGGCAGCAAGGAAACGCTGGATTTTTCCGGCTACAGCAGCCATTTCGAGCCTTTGGTCAAACCGGAACGGATCTACCGCAAGACATGAAAAGATCATTCTCTGGCAATGACGTAATTGACTCACCACTGCCGGTCGTAGACGCCATTGTGGTAGGTGCGTCCGCCGGCGGAGTCGATGCGCTGCTGAAGATATTTGCATCGCTGAGGGTCGGTTATCGGTTGCCTATCCTGACTGTGCTGCATGTACCTGAAAAGCGCATTAGTCAGTTGGCTCAGGTTTTTCAGGCGCGGGTACCGCTCAAGGTAAAAGAAGCGGACGATAAGGAAGATATTGCTCCTGGTACGCTTTATTTCGCGCCGCCGGGTTATCACTTGTCGGTGGAAAATGATTTGAGCCTGTCGCTGAGTCAGGAGGATCGGGTATTTCATTCCCGGCCAAGTATCGACATTCTTTTTCAGTCAGCCGCGGATGCCTACGGGCCGCGTCTGGCGGGTTTCCTGTTGACAGGCGCCAATAACGACGGCGCCTATGGTCTGTCGTGTATCAAGCTTTCCGGCGGCATGACGGTGGTTCAGGATCCGGACGAGGCTCAGGCGCGCACCATGCCTGATGCCGCCCTGGCGCTTCATAAGCCTGATTACCTCCTGCCTTTAAACGATATAGGCCAACTGTTGGTCGAGCTGGAACGAATTGCATGCTGAGTGACATTCAAGCCAAGTTGCTGATCGTTGATGATCTGCCGGAAAACCTGTTGGCGCTCGAAGCGCTGATCAAGCGCGAAGATCGTGAGGTCTATAAAGCCTTGTCGGCCGATGAGGCCTTGTCGTTGCTGCTTGAGCACGAATTTGCCATGGCCATCCTCGATGTTCAGATGCCGGGCATGAACGGCTTTGAGCTCGCGGAAATGATGCGCGGCACGGATCGCACCAAAAATATTCCGATTGTGTTTGTCAGTGCCGCAGGGCGCGAGCTCAACTACGCCTTCAAGGGTTACGAAAGCGGCGCTGTGGATTTTCTGCACAAGCCTCTGGACATTCATGCGGTCAAAAGCAAGGTCAATGTATTCGTCGACCTGTATCGCCAACGCAAGGCGATGAAACTGCAGGTCGAAGCGCTGGAGCAGAGTCGTCGAGAGCAGGAGCAGTTGCTGGCAAAGCTGCAGGTGACTCAGAACGAACTGGAGCACGCCGTGCGGATGCGCGACGACTTCATGTCAATCGTCTCCCATGAAGTGCGCACGCCGCTGAACGGACTGATTCTGGAAACCCAGCTGCGCAAGCTGCACCTGGCCAAAGACAACGCCGCAGCGTTCACCATGGAAAAGCTGCGGGCCATGGTTGATCGTGACGAGCGCCAGATTCAGAGCCTGATCCGCCTTATCGAAGACATGCTTGATGTCTCACGTATTCGCACTGGCAAGCTGTCGATCCGCACCAGCGCCTTCGATCTTGCCGAACTGGTCAGTAACCTGCTCGAAAGCTTCTCCGCGCAGATTGCAGCGGCCGAATCCAGTGTGACGTTCAAGGCTGAAGAGCCAGTCATCGGTGTGTGGGACGAGTTCCGCATCGAGCAAGTGATTGCCAACCTGCTGACTAACGCCCTGCGCTATGGCGCCCGCAAGCCCATCAAGGTCCGCGTTTACGCTGAGGACGGTGAGGCGCGGGTTGAGGTCCATGATCAGGGCATTGGTATCAGCGCCGAAAACCAGCAGCGGATTTTTCAGCAATTCGAACGGGTTGCTGCCAACCATGCGGTGCATGGACTGGGCCTCGGTTTGTTTATCTCTGACCAGATTGTGTCTGCTCATGGTGGGCGCATTGTTGTGGAAAGCGCAGAAGGCGAAGGCTCTATGTTCAGGGTCTGCCTGCCGGTTTAGCAGCGCAAGAAATCAACGTCAGATTTATCCGATATTTACGCAACCTACGGCCATCATCATGGTCGTAATGGCAGCTATTTAACCGAAGGCAGTTCCATGAGCTCTGATGCAGAAAATGTCGTCCTCATCGTCGAAGACGAGCCGCTGATCCTGATGTTGCTTGCCGACTATCTGTCGGGCGAGGGCTATCGAGTGTTGCAGGCGGAGAACGGTGAGCAGGCGTTCGAAATTCTTGCCACCAAGCCCCATCTGGATCTGATGATCACTGATTACCGCCTGCCTGGGGGGATATCAGGGGTGATGATCGCAGAGCCTGCCGTGAAACTTCGGCCGGAACTGAAGGTTATCTTCATCAGCGGTTATCCGGCAGAAATCGTCGAGTCCGGCAGCCCCATTGCGAAAAAGGCGCCGATTCTGGCCAAGCCATTCAATATGGAGACCCTGCATTCCCAGATCGAAAAGCTTCTGGCCTGAATCGATCATCTCCTTGCGCCATCACCTATCGGGTTGATGGCGCCGCAACAGTCATTCACTCCTCGATCATCTCCCGAACCTTGGACGTCAGGTTGTCAAAGGCGAACGGCTTGGTGATCATCTGCATGCCATCATCGAGAAAGCCCGCTCTGACGGCCGCGTGCTCGGCATAACCGGTGATAAATAGCACTTTGAGATTCGGACGCAACTGACGGCCTATTTCGGCCAGTTGCCGACCGTTCATGCCCGGCAGACCGACATCGCTGATCAGCAGGTCAATACGCTGGCCGGACTCCAGGATAGGCACGGCTTCAGGTCCGGAACCCGCCTCCACGTAGGCATAACCCAATTCGCCCAGAACTTCGCTGACCAATACCCGGACGGCGGCATCATCCTCAACGATAAGCACCGTTTCGCCTTCTTTGGCAAAGCTCTCCGGACTGTGGATGATCTGCTCGTCTTGAGTCTGCTGGCCTTTGAAGCGTGGCAGGTATAGCTGAACCGTGGTGCCTTTGCCTACTTCGCTTTTGATTGCGACATGGCCGTGGGACTGCTTGCTGAAGCCATAGATCATCGAAAGACCGAGCCCGGTGCCCTGACCAATGGGTTTGGTCGTGAAGAACGGGTCGAAGGCGCGGCTGATTACGCTGTCCGGCATGCCGTAACCGGTGTCACTGACGCTGAGCACCACGTAATCGCCAGGCAGCAGGTTCTCGTGGGCATTGGTGAAGGATCTGTCCAGACTCTCGTTGGACGACTCAACGATCAACAGACCGCCATCAGGCATGGCGTCCCGGGCGTTGAGCACCAGGTTGAGCAGGGCGCTTTCCAGTTGGTTGGGGTCGGCTTCCGCAGTCCACAGCTGCTCGTGCAGGTGAAGCTCCAGACGAATGCTCTCGTTGAGGCTTCGGTTGAGCAGCTCTCCCATGGAGCTGATCAACTGATTCATCTCGACCGGTTTGGAGTCCAGTGACTGGCGGCGGGAGAAGGCAAGTAATCGATGGGTCAGGGCGGCGGCACGGTTGGCGGACGTAACGCCCAGGTCAATCAGGCTGTTCAGGTCTTCGGTATTCCCGCGAGCCAGACGCCTTCGCAGTAACTCCAGGCTGCCGATAATGCCGGTCAGCATGTTATTGAAGTCGTGGGCAATGCCCCCGGTCAATTGGCCAACCGCTTCCATTTTCTGCGACTGGCGCAACACTTCTTCGTTGTGCTTGAGCTGGGAGGTACGTTCTTCGACCTGCTGCTCAAGGGTTTCGTTGAGTTGTCGCAGTTGCGCTTCAGCCTGCTTGCGCTCGGTGATGTCAGACGTCACCCCTGCCAAAGAGCTGACCCGGCCATTCTTGGCGCGAATGGCACGCGCCCGGACATCAACCCAATTCAATGAGCCATCAGGCCATACGTTGCGATATTCGATGATGAAATCGTCGCCGCTGTCCAGGCTGCGCTGCAGCGCCGATTGCATGCGAGGCTGGTCTTCGGCGAAGACCGCGTCGAGCCAGTCTTCATAGTCAAAGCGCTCGCTCTCGCTGCGCCCGTAATGAGAGCGGGATATATCCGAGCAGTCGAGGGTCAGGAACTCGGCTTCAAGTTGCCATGAGCCCAGACGTCCGGCTTTGAGTGCGTTCTGTAAACGTTGCTCGCCTTCCGCCAGGTCTTCCATGCGCGCTCTGGCTTCGTATTGTCGCCGACGTCCGCGGATTGCGGTGGTGACCAGACTGACCAGTGTGGAGGGATGGAAAGGGCGCTCAAGGAAGGTCACGTTACCCAGCATGGTGCCCAGGTAGGCCGAAGGGCTCTTTTCCGGGCCGCCGTGATGGGTAAGGAGCACCACAGGGAGGTCCGACCAGGGCGGCTGGCGCTCCAGGGTCTGCACCAGAATGCCGATGTCTTTGCCGCGCAGGGCCTCGTCGGCGATGATCGCCATACCCGCGCCGAGGCTCAGCTCAGCGCTCAGGTCGGCAAGGGTATGGGCGACGAGGGCGGGGAAACCCGCCTCTTGCAGAATCATTAAAGCGATCTGGCTGTCCCGGCCCCGTGGGGCCAGGATAATTGCCCTTTCCGATAGCAGTCCGAGGGTGCTCACTCCTCGTCATCCTGCATCAAGGGACTGTTTGATCCGGCGTATTGAGGAATGCCGCTGAGCACACCCTGAAACGCTGAGAGCGGTTTGCCTATCCTCAGGCCTTGATGACTGATGCGATACTCCCTGATGGTAGATTCGTGAGTGCCAGTACGCTTCTTGATGACTGAGATTGCGCGGCGCACTTCACCCTGGGCTTCGAAGTAGCGTAACAACATGACCGTATCGGCCAGATAAGTGATGTCAACCGGAGCACGCATGTCACCCACAAGGCCATGTTGCGCAACGGTCATGAATGTCGAGGCGCCTTGGCGATTGAGATAGAGCAACAGTTCGTGCATATGCAGAATCAGTGCATTCTCTTCCGGCATGGCCGCCGTATAGCCGTTGATACTGTCGATGACCACGGTTTTGATCTGCTTTTCGTCGACGCTGGCACGTACCCGGTGAGCGAACTCGCCCGGCGACAGTTCAGCGGCGTCGACCTGTTCAATCAGCAGGTTGCCGCTCTTTTCCAGCGCTTCCAGATCGACGCCGACCTTACGCATGCGGGTGAACAGCAGGCCGAGCTCTTCGTCGAAAATGAACAGCGCGACACGTTCGCCGCGGGCCACAGCTGCAGCCGCGAATACCAGAGAGATCAGCGATTTACCAGTACCCGCTGGTCCCAGAATCAAGGTGCTGGAGCCCCCGTCGATGCCGCCGCCCAACAATGCATCTAGCTCAGGCACGCCGCTGGACAGTATTCCGCGTTCGAATCGGGTGCGGTGTTCTGCAGCCACAAGCCGAGGAAAAACGTGGATGCCGTCACCCTTGATGGTGAAGTCGTGGAAGCCACCGCGGTATTTCTGCCCGCGATATTTGACCACTCGCAGGCGACGGCGCTCGGCGCCGTAATTCGGGTTCAGTTCTTCCAGGCGAATCACGCCATGGGCGACGCTGTGCACCGTCTTGTCCAGTGCTTCGGTGGTCAGGTCATCCAGCAGCAGCACCGTCGCGTCATAGCGGGTGAAGTAATGCTTGATGGACAGAATCTGCCGTCGGTACCGCAGGGAGCTTTGCGCCAGCAAGCGGATTTCCGAAAGGCTGTCGATGACGACCCGGGTAGGTCTCACGCGTTCGACCACTTCAAAAATCTGACGCGTTGCCTCGCCCAGTTCAAGGTCCGATGAATACAACAAACTTTGATGATTGTCTGCATCGAGCAGACTTTCAGGTGGCGTGAGCTCGTAGATAACGATGTTCTCGTCCAGAGTCCAGCCATGGGAAGCTGCGCCATCGCGCAGTTCGATGTCGGTTTCTGACAGGGTGATATACAGGCAACGTTCGCCTTCAAGGGCACCTGCACGAAGAAATTGCAGAGCTACAGTCGTCTTGCCTGTGCCGGGTTCGCCTTCGAGTAGAAACACATGCCGCCGGGAAAGACCACCCGCCAGAATGTCATCGAGGCCCACAATACCGGTTGCTGCTTTTGATGTAGTCAAGAATCGCCCTCTTGCGACCTTAGGGGTGTGGCATAGCCTTGAAATCGGCCGCTGCGCTGTCAATGCCTATGACGCAGCTCACTATCACTTACCTATTAACGGACCGCTGAGTGTCGGGAGCGTTCAGACTTTCGCACCGTGCAGCCCGCTTTCAGCGGGGTTTCGGGACGGATATCCAGCGTATGGCACAACTGCCGCCTTATCGCGTAACGGCCAGTGTTGATATAGTCTTTGGCTGAATCGAGTCGTGGCTAGAACAAGAAAAATCAAGAGAGGAACCTCCGTGTCTGACTACCAATCCTTTGTCGTAAAGCTTAGTGATCACATCGCCCACGTGCAGATCAATCGACCGGAAAAGGTCAACGCCATGGACGCTGCATTCTGGTCTGAAATCATTGAGATTTTCCAGTGGATTGATGAGAACGATGAAGTTCGCGTCGTGGTGCTGAGCGGGGCGGGCAAGCACTTTTCTTCTGGCATCGATCTGACACTGCTGGCTTCGGTCGCCAACGAGCTGGGTAAGGACGCCGGGCGTAATGCCCGGACGTTGCGACGCAAGATTCGGCAGTTGCAAGCCCCGTTCACTGCGGTCGACCAGTGTCGCAAGCCGGTACTTGCAGCCATTCAGGGTTATTGCCTCGGTGGTGCCATTGACCTCGTGTCGGCGTGCGACATGCGCTATTGCGCCGAGGACGCGAAGTTTGCGATTCGTGAGATCGATATGGGCATGGCGGCTGACGTCGGCACATTGCAACGCCTGCCACGCATCATCGGGGACGGTATCATGCGCGAACTGGCTTACACTGGGCGGACTGTAGAAGCCGCGGAAGCCCGCGAGATTGGCCTGGTCAACCGCGTTTTCGCCGACAGCGCCAGGCTGCTCGAAGGTGTTCTGGGCATCGCTGCGCAAATCGCCTCCAAGTCGCCAATCGCCATTGCTGGAACCAAGGAAATGATCAGCTACATGCGTGATCACCGTGTCGATGACGGGCTTGAGCACGTTGCCATCTGGAACGCAGCCATGCTGCAATCGGCGGACTTGAATACGGCCATGGTTGCGCAGATGAGCAAGCAGAAGCCTGTCTTCGACAACTAGAGCAAAAAAAAGCGCGAGAATCAGATCAACTCATCAGGGAGTTCTTATGTCAGTCCCCAGTCGCTGGACCACCGCTGTACTGGATGTTCAGACTCCGGGCGGTTGGGCTGTTGTGCACAGCGAGCAAGGTTTCCTGCTGGATGGTAACGGGGCAATGTTTCCTCGTGAGTGGCTCAAGCAACAGGCGCTGCCCCTCATCAGTGAGCACGGTATTGGCCATTTTGATGGCGAGCCGGTGTATCTATACGTTCTGAAAGACCCCGTTGAAGTCGAAGGCTGCACTTGGCAAGGGTTGCGTCAGTTCATGTTGTCCGGTGATTACGACGTCTTCCAGCAGCTGGGTTACGCCGCCCAGATCAGCACCTGGGCACGGGAGCATCGATTCTGTGGCAGTTGCGGACGTCCCACCGTGCAGGTGGCGGGGGAGCGTGCCATGTATTGCGAGCATGACAACCTGCGTTTCTATCCGCGCATCTCGCCGAGCATGATCGTGCTGATTACCCGGGGCGATGAAGTGCTGTTGGCGCGGTCGCCACGCTTCGTGACCGGGGTTTACAGCACCTTGGCCGGGTTTGTTGAGCCGGGTGAATCCGCCGAAGACTGCGTGCGCCGGGAAGTCATGGAAGAGGTGCAGGTCAAGGTGAAAAACATTCGCTACGTGGGCAGTCAGTGCTGGCCGTTCCCGCATTCCATGATGCTGGGCTTCCATGCCGAATTCGACAGTGGCGAAATTGTGCCCCAGCCGGACGAAATCGAAGACGCACGCTGGTTCAATATCAATGACCTACCGCCATTGCCTGCCAGCCGCTCCATCGCCCGGCATCTGATCGAACTGTATCTGGCGCAGCGCTCAGGCGCCCCCGAACCAGTGCTGCCAGGCTAGGCGGGCGGTCAGGCAAAGCACGACCGTGATGAACACCGGGCGAATGAATTTCGCCCCGCCTTTGATGGCGCTACGGGCGCCAAGCGCTGCCCCCAGCATCACTGCGATACCCATGCTCAAGCCGATCAGCCAGTCCACCTGACCGGAAAAGATAAACACCGACAGCGCGGCCGCGTTACTGACGAAATTCATACTGCGTGCCACGCCACTGGCCTTGACCAGATCAAGCGGGTAGATCAGCAGTGAGCTGACCGTCCAGAAGGCACCCGTTCCCGGACCAGCAACACCGTCGTAAAAACCCAGCCCCAGGCCTTGAGGCAACTGCCATTTTTTCTTGATGGGCGCATCGCTGTTCAACGGCGCCTTGGGCGTGCCACCGAACAGCAGGTAGAGCCCGCAACCGAAAACAATCACCGGCAGCATCTGGTTGATCCATTCGCCGGGCAGGTACTGAGCGATCGCTGCACCGATCAGTGCGCCGACAGCGGTCCCGATCAGGGCACGGGTCCATTGCCGAGGATGAAACAGCTTGCGCCGGTAGAAGGTGAAACTCGCAGTCGCCGAGCCGAAGGTCGAACTGAGTTTATTAGTGCCCAGCACCAGATGCGGGGGCAGGCCCGCTGTCATCAGCGCCGGGGTGGTCAGCAAGCCGCCGCCTCCGGCAATGGCATCAATGAAACCGGCAACAAAGGCAACGACAACCAGCACCGCGAGGGTGCCCGGTTCGACACTCAGTTCAAAAGGCATGGGAAGGGCTTACTTGGCAGTCGGGCAGAAAAGGCTGCCCGGAAGCGGCGTATGTTACTGCAGGTAGTGGCGCAGTTGGAAAGGTGGAGCAAGATTACGCAAAACCTGTGGGAGCCGGGCCCGCGATAAGAACACCTTGGTCTATCCGAGAGCTGTTTCCAGCCTGATCGCGGTTCAGCCCGACTCCCACAGAGTTAATCGAAGCGTAGGCAGCGAACGATTTCCCCGCGCGCAGTCAGGACAGAAACCCGCCATCCACATTCAACGCCACACCCGTCGTATAGCTGGACGCCGCACTTGCCAGGTAAAGCACGGCACCGGCCATTTCAGAAGGGTCTGCCACTCGCTTGAGCGGGATCTGCTGCAGGGCGGTCTTGAGTATCGCGTCGTTCTTGACCAGTGCCGAGGCGAACTTAGTGTCGGTCAGACCGGGCAGCAGGGCGTTGCAGCGAATGCCAAAAGGCGCGCATTCCTTGGCGAACACCTTGGTCATGTTGATCACCGCCGCTTTGGTGACGGAATAGATACCCTGGAAAACCCCTGGAGAAACGCCGTTGATCGAAGCCACGTTGATGATGCTGCCACCCCCGTTGTCGCGCATTAATTTGCCAGCTTCGACCGACATGAAGAAATAGCCCCGGATATTCACATCCACGGTCTTCTGAAATGCGCCCAGGTCAGTGTCCAGCACGTTGCAGAATTGCGGATTGGTGGCCGCGTTGTTGACCAGAATATCCAGCCGCCCGAATTGCTCACGAATCTGCGCGAACACCGCGGTGATCTGTTCCATCTCACCAATATGGCAAGCCATTGCCGTCGCCTGACCGCCATCGGCGATGATGGCATCTGCCACGTGCTGACAGCCGTCGATCTTGCGGCTGCTGACAATCACATGTGCGCCTTGCCGTGCGAGCAATCTGGCGATGGCCTCGCCAATGCCGCGGCTGGCTCCTGAGACGAAGGCGATCTTGCCGTCGAGGTCGAACAGCTCGGTTCTGGACATGTTGTTTTCCTTATCGGGTCGCAGTGTCGGGTTGCAGTCAGAGCGTAGATTTGCCAATCACCTGCAGGCTCATGTGCTCAAGCAGCTTGTTCATGTGAATGAACTGCGCAAAGCGCTTGTCCTGTGTCTGGCCGTGGAAAAAGCGATAGTAGATTTGCTGCACGATCCCGGCCAGGCGGAACAGTCCGTAGGTGTAGTAAAAATCGAAATTATCGATGCGGATGCCGGAACGTTCGGCGTAATAGTCGACGAATTGCTGGCGGGTGAGCATCCCCGGCGCATGGCTGGGCTGACGCCGCATCAACTGCACCGGGGCCGGGTCGTCGGCCTGAATCCAGTAAGCCAGCGTGTTGCCCAGATCCATCAGCGGATCGCCGAGGGTGGTCATTTCCCAGTCCAGCACGCCAATGATCTGCATCGGGTTGGCGGGGTCGAGCAGTACGTTGTCGAAGCGATAGTCGTTATGGACGATGGCGGGTACAGGGTGGTCAGCAGGCATTTTATCCGAGAGCCATGCCTTGACCTGCGTCCATTCGGGCGCATCCGGTGTGCGGGCGTTGTCATAGCGCTCCGTCCAGCCGCGAATCTGGCGCTCCACGTAGCCCTCGGGCTTGCCCAGGTCTCCCAGGCCGCAGGCTTGATAATCCACGCGGTGCAATTCCACCAGGCGGTCAACGAAGCTCTTGCACAGGGTTTGGGTCTGGCTGGCATCCAGGTTCAGATCCGCTGGCAAGTCCGAACGTAGAATGATGCCTTTGATTCGCTCCATTACATAGAATTCGGAACCGATCACTGACTCATCCACGCAGTGCAGATAAGCTTTCGGGCAGTATGGAAAGGCATCCTTGAGCTGGTTGATGATGCGGAATTCCCGCCGCATGTCATGGGCCGACCGGGCTTTGTGGCCGAAGGGCGGGCGTCGCAGTACGAACTCCTGATCAGGGTACTGCAGCAGATACGTCAGGTTAGACGCGCCACCGGGAAACTGGCTGATGTGCGGTATCCCTTCAAGGCCGGGAATCTGCGCTTTCAGGTACGGGTCTATGAGCGCGGCATCCAGCTCTTCGCCTGCACGGATCTCTGTGGACTGGTCAGTAAGCGCCATGCTTATCCCTTCTGCTTATTATGGTGCGCGTAGATCATTGACTAATCGAATGTAGCTAACAATGTTCAAACTGTCTTATTGGTCGCCGTGTTGCAGGTTGATCATCGGTTTTGATGGGCTTGATACTGTAGAAATAGCCTTGGTATCCCTGACCCCACGCTGTCACGCAGCAAACGGGTGACCTGTGGAGCTGCCGAAGGCTGCGATCGCGGTGTATCAGGAGAAATGCTTCGCAGCCTTCGGCAGCTCCTACAGAAAATTATTGAAATCAGGTAGTTGTATTTTTATAGAAACCCAGAAAAAACAGCCAAAAAAAAACCGAAGCACGCAGGCTTCGGTTTTCATGTTCAGAGCGTTGCAATCAGGCCGGGAACAATTCGCTGAGCTTCATCGCCAGCATCATGTCGCCTTCAGCGCGCAGCTTGCCGCCCATGAACGCCTGCATGCCGTCGGTCTCGCCGCTGACAATACCTTCCAGCGTTTCGCCGTCCATCACCAGCGTGACCTGCGCATCAGGGTTTTCACCTTCCTGCAGCTCGCAGGTGCTGTCTTTGACGATCAGCGAGAAATGTTTGTCTTCATCGATACGGAAGCCGAAAACCAGGTCCAGGCCAGCGGCGGCACTTGGGTTGAACTTGGCTTTCATGGCTTGAACGGCGTCGGCTACGGAGGTCATGGTTCGGTCCTTTCTAGTGGTTGTTCTGCAAGGTTTGCCTGGATCACCGATAAGTGATGAGTTCCGGCGTATTGATTAGTTGCAAGTGTGCAAAATTGTTGAAGCCTGCCAGGGCAACCTCGTGACCACGAAATTTGAGGTGGCTGAACGAGGTGTTGACGATGTGCCAGTTGAGCTGGAAAGCCTGCTCGGCCGGCATTTGAGTAATCAGGTGGAGCAGGGCGGTAATGGTGCCGCCCGAGGTGAACACGGCAATATGTTCGCCGCGTTCAGCCCGCTCAAGTATTCGACGTAATCCAGCCTGAACCTGAGCAACAAATGCCTGCCAGCTCTGCAAGCCTTCATCGTCGTGGCTACCGCTGAGCCAGCGAGAGACGATCATTGAAAACAGGCGCTGAAACTCGGCACGGTGTTGAGCGGCATTACGCATCACGTGCAACGCTTCGGGTTCGTTTTCAAGAGTGGGTAGCAGGGTGCGGATGACGGATTCCGCGTCGAATTCATTGAACGCTGGATCGATTTCCAGTTCCGGAGCTTTCAGCCCGGCAGCATCAAGTTGACCCAGCGTCAGTTCGGCAGTGTGCTGCTGACGGCGCAAGCTGCCAGTGATACAGCGATCAAACCTGAAGTTGGTCCGGGCGATATGTGCACCGAGTAATTCTGACTGACGAATGCCGATCGGCGACAGCACGTCGTAATCGTCGGCACCAAAGGATGCCTGTCCATGTCGTATCAGATAGATGCTGCCCACGTCCGTTTCCCGGTACGTTGAAGTGTTTGCGAGGTTATGAGGATGCCTAAGGCGTGTCAATGAAAAAACATACGCTTGTTTGAATGGCCATTATGAAACGATTGGCGGCTGGTCGCCATCTGGTCGCACCGGTATGCTTGATCCATCCGCGACCCTTGAATGGTAAGGGCGCAATCCAAGTGAGGAGTCTCTGTGGAGTTTTTAGCCGATTACGCCAGCTTCCTGGCCAAAACGGTCACCCTGGTTGTCGCTATCGTCATTGTGCTGGTGGCTATTGCTTCTATGCGCGGCAAAGGTCGCCGTCGGTCAGCCGGGCAGTTGCAAGTCACCAAACTCAACGATTTTTACAAAGCCCTGCGTGAGCGCCTTGAGCAATCCCTGCTGGACAAGGATCGTCTCAAGGCGCTGCGTAAAGAGCAGGCCAAAAGTCTCAAGAAGGACAAGAAGCAGGCCGAGCCCAAGTCCCGCGTCTACGTGCTGGACTTCGATGGCGATATCAAAGCTTCTGCCACTGAGAGCCTGCGTCACGAGATTACAGCGCTGTTGACCCTGGCCACCGACAAGGACGAGGTGGTTCTGCGTCTGGAAAGCGGCGGTGGCATGGTTCACAGCTATGGCCTGGCCTCTTCGCAACTGGCCCGCATTCGTCAGGCCGGCATCCCGCTGACCATTTGTATCGACAAAGTGGCGGCTAGCGGTGGCTACATGATGGCGTGCATCGGAGACAAGATCATCAGCGCGCCTTTCGCCATTCTGGGTTCGATTGGCGTTGTCGCGCAGTTGCCTAACGTCAATCGTCTACTCAAAAAACATGACATCGACTTCGAAGTGCTGACCGCTGGTGAGTACAAGCGCACCTTGACTGTGTTTGGCGAAAACACCGAAAAAGGCCGTGAGAAATTTCAACAGGATCTGGACATCACCCACGACCTGTTCAAAAACTTCGTTGCCAATTACCGTCCGCAACTGGCCATTGATGAAGTGGCCACCGGCGAGGTATGGCTGGGCGTTGCAGCACTCGATAAGCAGTTGGTCGATGAGCTCAAGACCAGCGACGAGTACATCGGTGAGCGCGCCAAGACCGCCGAAGTGTTCCACTTGCATTATGTGCAGCGTAAAAGCCTGCAAGAGCGCATGGGCATGGCTGCGGCCGGTTCAGTGGACCGACTCCTCCTGGGCTGGTGGAGTCGTCTGACTCAACAACGTTTCTGGTAAAACCTTCGAGCGCCGCCTGCAATTGCAGGCGGCGCTTTTTATTGTCTCGAATAAATCAACGCGCGGTATTTATACAGGCCACTCCGCGCCGCTATATCGACAAGACTGGCAGTCTCTTTGCAATAAGGAAATTGCCTAAAATGCCGACACCCGTCGACTACCTCGCCAACAACCCGCTTCTGGATACTTTCGTCAGCGCTCATGGGGCTGTTATTAAAGGCCCGGCGAGCTTTGCCCGAGATTTGATCAAAGCACACGCCACTCAATACTGGGCGATGGACATTGATCCGGACGCCATTTGCCTGACAACACTTCGTTTCAACTCGCCACCCGCTAACGCTCCTTATCCGGCAGTTGTGCAGACGTCGCTGACGCTGACTGAGGCGCTGCTGAGTCATGTACAGCGTCGTTCAAGTCTGTTCAGGTTTCTGGATGTCGTCCAGGTCTGGAGGCCCGGCGGCATTGCCTTGAAACGGGTCGAGAATCTGTTGCCGAATTTCACGGTGCGTACTTATGAAGGGCTTTACAAGCGAACCATGCCACAGCGCTATGACGCTTCAACTCACATCAGTATCAGCCCTGACCAGTTCAAGCAGTTCGTCAAAGACACGGACCTGCGCACTCTCTACAGTGATTACATCGAGCAGTTGCTCTCGACACATGCGCAGTCATTTCCGGTCCTGGCTAAAGCAGCCTTTATCAAAGCCGCTTTCCTGCAGGTGCGTGAAAAAACATTAAGCGAGGTTGACTGGCAACTGGCACTTGAATCCGCGGGCCTTACGGCAGCGCAGCGTTGGGAAACGCTCACACCGGTAAGGCTTGCCGAGTCGTTTCGAGTCGCAAGTCATATTGTCGTTTCACCGTTGAAAGTCCATCACTACACCGCTACCGACATCCTGCTGATCAAGAACAAACGCAGTAACCGCACGCTGCTGTATATCCCTGGAAATTCATCGCCCCTGCAGGGTTTTGAAAATGAAAGCAAACTCTCGTATTGGCTGGCGACCCAATGCCGCGAGCCCGCCAAACGTCTGGCCCTGGCGGCGCATTTTCAAGAGCGAGACGACAGCGACGGGTTGTTCCTGAGTGGCTTGTATACGGCCCTGGAGGGTGTAGCTGCCTATCCGCACTGGCTTAACAGAGCCACCGGCAGCTGGCCGCCGCACCAATATGTGCACGCGGGCAAACAGATTGTCGGTGATCCCTTTGACGCCGTGCGTGACAGTTTGCAAGCGCGCTTGAGGGCTGACGCCAGGTCGGTTATCCATACCCGCAGCGACGCACACCTCGAGGGATTGGCCGAAGGCCTGACGCGCAGTCTGGTGTTTACAGGGCTGATCGCGCTGATGGTGCCTGAGGCTGTGCCGTTCATTATCGGTCTTTCCACCACGTTGATCGGCGTGGGAGCGGTTCAGGCAAATCAAGGTAAAACCTTTGAAGAGCGCAAACGAGCAGCGCAGCGCATCGAATTTGGCGTCTTCAACGCGCTGCCATTGGCCGCGGAAGGCTTTGTCAAAGTCGCTGTCGGTTTGTCTGATGCAACATCAACCATTGAGCCGCTGACTGTTGTCGATGAGACAGAATCATTGGCCGGGCAACGCGTAGTGCCTGGGAGCGGGCCGCGTCTGCGCTTCGAAATGGCGCCTCCCAATCTGCGATCACTGGATTCCGGCCTGCGTCAGTCCTTGAAATCATTCGAGGCACCGCCCGCGTCATTGCTGGGCGAGCCGACTGTGCATGGGCCCAATGGCATGCTGGATATCCACTATGCAGATGGGCATTACTTCGTGGCGATTCATGACAAGGCTTACGAAGTTTGCTGGGCGCAGTCTGCGCGTCAGTGGCGTATTACTGCTCCGGATGGAACGGGCAGGGTTGGCCCTTTCATCAAGCAGCTGGACACCGATCAGTGGGACATTGATCTCGGTGGCCTCAAGGGTGGAATGGAAGACAACGCCGTATCTCTCGTCAGTACGGGCGCGCCCCAAACTTCATTGCACCAACAGGTCAAGGCGCTTTATCCCGGCTTCACCTCGCAGCAGACCGCTGAGTTTATTTCCGGCCTGCGCGCCAGCGGCACTTCAATCGAGATACAGCTGGCGCGACTGTCGATGGACTTTCAGGCGCTGGACCGCAGCCTTGAGCGCTGGGTCAACGGCCCGGTGGGCTGGCGACCGGTGACTGAAACCCATTCGATTCCGGTATCCAGCATGTCCCGGCGCAATGCGGCTGACATCATCAAGCGCTGCTGGCAGCGCCAAACACCGGTCACAGGCGTTGCTGCCCGGCACCTCAATGGCTATATGATCGACCTGTCTGGTCTGGTGATTGGCGATCTGCCTTATCTGCCCGGCGACTTTAGCCATGTCACGGCTATTAATCTTTCGCGCACTTATATGTCGCAACAGTCGGTAAGCGCCCTTGTAGCTAAATGCCCCGGACTGAGTTGGCTGAATGTCGAAAACAACTTCCTGTCCGTGATACCCGCAGGTATTCGCAATCTGCGACACCTGACTCGTCTGACCCTTGCCAACAACCGCATCGTGCTTACTGCCGACATGGTGCAAACGCTCAGACGTCTGCCTAACCTGCGGTTGCTCAACCTTGACCGAAATCCCATTGGGCCGCTGCTTGATGTCCGGGGCATGCCGCAACTGCTCAATCTTTTTCTGCGCGGGACCGGCCTTGTGGACGCTCCCGCCGGCGTGTTCGATATTCCCGGTCTGGTGGCACTGGACCTGCGCGGCAATCAGGTGACGACGCTGCCTGAGTCCTTCTTCGAAATGCCCGGCGCAGCGGATCACACGCTGCTGGACGGCAATCCTCTTTCCATTGGCACCCGAATCCGTATCGGCTCGGTTGGCGGCCCGATGATTTTTACTGAAGTGGCCGACAACGTAGAGTTCTGGCTGGCTCAGACGCCTGCGATGGAGCGTGTGCATCGGCGAGCTGTATGGAGTCTGTTCTGGAGCGAGATGCATGCCGCTGACTTCTTTGAAATTATCTCGCGCTTGCAGGGCTCTGCAGATTTCAGCTTGAGTCGTGCAGCCGTCACGCAAAGGGTCTGGGATCTTCTGGAGGCGGGGGCCGAAGATGAGCTTTTGCGCTCCAGACTGATCGCGATGGCGGCGTTCCCTGAAACCTGCGTCGACGGTGCGGCCGTGATTTTCAGCAACATGGAACTGGAGGTCCTTGTCAGTCGCGCCCGCTCATTGGCAACTGGCGGGAGAGAAGGTCCGCAATTGCTGAAGCTGTTACGGGGGCTGTTTCGTCTTGAAGAAGTCGATGGTCTTGCGCGCCTGGATGCCGCCGCACGCGTCGGCTTCACCGAGGATGTTGAAGTGCAGTTGGCTTATCGTGTCGGCCTTGCCAGTCGCCTGGAGTTGCCGATCAGCTCCCGCACCATGCAGTTTTCCACCTCCGCGGACGTTACCGATGATGCGCTGAGCAGGGCTGAACAATACGTATTGAGCCGTGAAACGCCCGAGGAACTGACTGCCTTTGCCATAAGACGTGATTTCTGGATTGACTACTTGAAACGCCAGTACGCCGATGAGTTTGTAGCCTGTCAGCGCGCTACTGCATTGCGTATGGAGGCCCTTGATGATCTGCAAAGCGAACGCCCCATGTCGGACGCGGCTTACAAAGATCAGGCGGACGCGATTATGAAACAGCGGCAGCGAGATGAAGAGGAGCTGATGACACAATTGACCCAGGCGGAGTGGGTGGGAGGAGGCCTTGCAGCCAATGGGGTTTGATTGATCGGGGGCCTGTTACAGCGAAGTTCGCCCGTGAAAAACGATAACGCTGTGTAAGAGGTAAATCGCGTCGGCTGATTGGGTGATCCCTGTGGGAGATTCTATGTTCGCCTGCAAGCGTTGATCCCGGTGGGAGCGAATTCATTCGCGAAGACGGCATTCCTGACGGCACAGATACATCGGATGTACCGGCCCCATCGCGAATGAATTCGCTCCCACGGGATTGCGCACGACTCGGCTCATGAAGAGCCTGTGGGACCGAGTTCATTCGGGAAGGCGACGTTCCTGACGGTGCAGATACATCGAATGTACCGGCCCCTTCGCGAATGAATTCGCTCCCACGGATTTGTGTTTGCAGGCCAATATAGAATCTCCCACAGTTCTGGTGATCGGCAGAAGAACCAGTTCGCGAGATGTCGAGCCTGAATGCCGCCTCATGAACAAGGTGGTGTGCTATCCCGGTCGCTCCGACCGAAAAAGAAAAAGCCCAGGCTGGAAATCCAGACCTGGGCTTGATCGTGCAACGAAAAACTTAACGTCTGCGGAACAACGGCAGCGGCTCGTCGGTTGCAGCCTGATAGGTCACCGAAAAGTCCTTCAAGCCTTCGAGTGCTTCGTAGGGATCTTTGTCAGCGCGAATCGCGAACGCATCAAAGCCGCAGCGATGCAGGTAAAACAGTTGATCACGCAGTACGTCACCGATAGCGCGCAATTCACCCTTGTAGCCATAACGATCACGCAGCAGGCGGGCGTTGGAGTAGCTGCGTCCGTCGGTGAAGGCAGGGAAGTTCAGGGCGATGACCTGAAACTTGTCGACATCAGCACCGATTTCTTCAGCTTCTTCATCGCTGTCCAGCCAGACACCCAGGCCGCCGTCACGGGCAGCCAGGGCGTGACCGTGCTCGCGCCACAGCGAAAGCGGGACGATCAGGTCGTCACAATTGGACAACTCATCAAAGGACGTTTCCTTGGGCAGCAAGTGCCAGGTTTCATCGATGACTTCGTTATTCTTAATTATTCGCTGCATAGACGCGCTCCTTGAAAGGGTCGATGCCGATACGCTGGTAAGTGTCGATAAAGCGCTCGTCTTCGTTACGTTTTTCAACGTAAACGTCGATCAGCTTCTCGATCACGTCCGGCATAGCGTCCTGGGCGAAGGAAGGGCCGAGGATCTTGCCCAGACTGGCGTCACGACTCGCGCTGCCACCCAGGGAGACCTGATAGAACTCTTCGCCTTTCTTGTCCACGCCCAGAATGCCGATATGGCCGACATGGTGGTGACCGCATGCGTTCATGCAACCGGAAATGTTCAGGTCCAGCTCGCCGATGTCGAACAGGTAATCCAGGTCGTCGAAACGGCGCTGGATGGATTCGGCAATCGGGATCGACTTGGCGTTGGCCAGCGAGCAGAAATCGCCGCCAGGGCAGCAGATGATGTCGGTCAGCAAACCCACGTTAGGGGTGGCGAAGCCTTGCTCACGCAGTTCCTGCCACAACGTGAACAGTTGAGACTCCTCGACGTCGGCAAGAATAATATTCTGCTCGTGAGAGGTACGCAGTTGGCCAAAGCTGTAACGATCGGCCAGATCAGCGACGCCATCGAGTTGCTTGTCGGTCAGGTCGCCCGGTGCAACACCGGTAGGCTTGAGGGACAGGGTGACGGCGACATAACCCGGCTTCTTGTGGGCCAGGGTGTTACGCGTGCGCCAGCGGGCAAAGCCCGGGTGGTCCTGATCCAGTTTTGCAAGCTCTGCGCTGAAATCTTCCAGCGCTTTGTATTCAGGATCGACGAAGTGTTTGGAGACGCGATGCACTTCAGCTTCGGTCAATGTGGTCTGGCCGCCACGCAGGTGGGCCATTTCCGCCTCGACTTTCTCGGCGAAGACTTCCGGTGTCAGTGCTTTGACCAGAATCTTGATCCGCGCCTTGTACTTGTTGTCACGACGGCCGTAGCGGTTGTAAACCCGCAGGATCGCGTCGAGATAGCTCAACAGGTCCTGCCACGGCAGGAATTCGTTGATAAAGGCGCCAACGACGGGCGTACGGCCAAGACCACCGCCAACCAGAACACGGAAGCCAAGCTCGCCTGCTTCGTTACGAATCGGCTCCAGGCCAATATCGTGAACTTCGATGGCGGCGCGGTCACTGGTGGAGCCGTTGATCGCGATCTTGAACTTGCGTGGTAGATAGGCAAATTCCGGGTGGAACGTTGTCCATTGACGGACAATTTCACACCAAGGGCGCGGGTCAACCAACTCGTCAGCCGCTACGCCGGCGAACTGATCAGTGGTGACGTTGCGCAGGCAGTTGCCGCTGGTCTGAATGGCGTGCATCTGCACCGTTGCCAGCTCAGCCAGGATATCGGGGATGTCTTCCAGCGCGGGCCAGTTGAACTGAACGTTCTGCCGTGTGCTGATGTGCGCGTAGCCCTTGTCATAATCGCGAGCGATTTTTGCCATCATCCGTGCCTGGCGTGAGGTCAGCTGGCCGTAAGGCACTGCCACGCGCAGCATTGGCGCAAAACGCTGGATATAGAGGCCATTTTGCAGGCGCAGCGGGCGAAACTCTTCTTCGCTGAGTTCTCCCGCGAGGTAGCGTCGGGTCTGATCACGGAACTGTTTTACACGGTCCTCGATGATCCGCTGGTCGTACTCGTCGTATACGTACATATAGGTCCTGTTCTCAGGCAATTACCACAGCAAATCTGCGCGCACGGCCGCGCACTCCTTACGGAGCCGGGGGAAGATACCAGTTTGCGGATATACGCAAAAGTGGCGTTTACATATATGCAAATAGCTAAAAGTGATAAGCATTCGGTCTGACGCCTTTAACCCTGCTTGTGGTAAGGGCATCCCTCGGCTTTACTAGGGTCGAGTCTGACCTGAAATGACCAAAGACTCATTGTTTGATCCGTGCTGCCACTAATAAAACAGACAAGAGGCAATGTGTATGAGCAATCACCCGAAAATGTCCAGAAAAGATAGCCATGTCGACGCCTGGGCTATCTTCTTCATTATTATCCTCGTTATGGGCGCGGCCTTATTCTGGGTCAGTCACTAATAATCGCCATCAGCTAAATTTCACGGTGCAGACAATCGGGTCAGCGGCCGATAGCTAATCAAAGATCTTCAATTGATCTTTGACTACTTCTCAAGGCTTGTTGGTATGACCCGATTTTTCTGCGGCGTGCTCGCTATTGCTTTAGGTTGCTGGCTGAACTCAGCCAGCGCTGCTTCAGTGGTATTTCTAAGCCCCGGTCCGTCATCGGACGGCTATTGGTCGACTTACGCGCGCTTCATGCAGGCTGCGGCAACCCGGCTCGACATGAGCCTCACCGTGCGCTACAGCAATCGTGATACGCGAAAACTGGTTGAATTGGCGCGGGATGCCCTGCAGGGAGAGAGTCGTCCGGATTATTTGATGTTCTCGAACGAGCTCAATATCGCCCCTGAAATTCTTCGCTTGTCCCAAGGCAGCGATGTGAAGCTTTTTGCCGTAAACAACACGTTGACCGCTGACCAGTTGCGCATTCTTGGCGACCTGCCGCAACGCTATCCAAACTTTATCGGCAGCCTGGTCGGGGATGACGAGGAGGGTGGTTACCTGACGGCTAAACGCCTTATTGGCCTGCATGCGCCGTTAGCCGCAGGCGAAACGATGGAAATGCTCGCCTTCGCGGGTACCAACACCACACCGGTTTCCTTGAAGCGCGAGCAGGGCTTGCACCGTGCGCTGGCCGAGCATCCTGAAATCCGTCTGAGGCAGATCGTTTTGGGCGGATGGCGACGCGATCGGGCTTATGAGCAAGCGCTGATGCTGTTCAAGCGCTACCCGCATATCAGCCTGGTCTGGTCTGCGAATGATCAGATGGCATTCGGCGCTATGGATGCAGCCCGAGCTACCGGCCGGGAACCGGGCAAGAGTGTGCTGTTCAGTTCAATCAACTGGTCGCCGCAATCCCTGGACGCTTTACAGGATGGGCGTATCAGCGCTTTGGCCGGCGGGCACTTCATGCTGGGTGGGTTGGCGATGGTTATCCTGCATGATTACGATGCTGGTGATCTGGCGACTCGGAAAAGTATCGGTGCTCGCCTGGCCCTTGTCATGAAAGAAGTGCGTATCAGTGATTTGAAACAGATCCGTATCGACAGCAAACGCGATGATTACGGCGTTGATTTCCGTGCCTTGAGTCTGGAGGGCAAACCTGCTGGAACAGGTTATTCATTCTTGTCGAGTCAGCCCCATCATGCGCCAGTGTCTTCAGCTCAGGGCGAAGTAAAGGACCAGATGCACGGCACCGAACAATAGCGCTGCAAAGAACAGGGTGAACAACAGCCCTATGACTGCAAAATGTATCGGTTTTCCGTGAGTAAAGTCCTGCTCCCGATTTTTCCCGCCATGCACACCGAATGCGGCGGCCAGAACGCTGTGCAGCATTTGCCAGAATGTGGGTGGCTTGCTGTCTTGAGGCTTTGAAGGCTCATCTTCTGATGATGGGTTCACAATGCCTCCTTTTCTTGCTTTTCTGGTATTTGGGAGGATAGCCGAGCGGGAGTCTTAATGGGGCTTCCAAAGGTTGATCATGATCTCAAGCCTGGATTGCCAGGTGGGATTGATCGGGGCGCCGCTCCACTTCGTCGGGAAGGCGCTTTCGCGAGTGAATTCGCCCACCGGAGTGGGGCAGGCCTGGAGACTCACATCAGATTATCGGCAACACCCCATTAATCCACCCAGACCTCCACCCGCCGGTTCTTGATACGACCGTCATCCAGATCATTGGCGGCCACGGGCATTTCGTCACCGAAACCGACCACTTCCCGCAAGGTAATATTGCTCTTCATCAACTCCCGCCGAACCGCCATGCCGCGCAACCTGGAAAGCAGTTGCGCGCGCTGGGGATCGCTTTTGGCGTCGCCAAAGCCAACCAGGGTAACGCGCCGGTCGAGCTTGCCATGCTGTTTCAGATAATCCGCGACCCGCTGCACGTCCAGCAAAGCCTTGTTATCCAGTTTGGCGCTGCCTTGGGCAAAGCGGAAATTGACCGACAAACGCTCGGCTTCCCGGGTCAGTGTCTGGTATTCACTTGGCATTTGCGCCGTGGCCTGAACCTTGATGGTCTGTACCGTCTGCGCGACAAAGCCGTTTTGCGCGACGATCGCCTGACCTTCCGCGCTCTGGGCAAAATCCACCAGCGCAGTTGCCCAGGGCTGGCGCGCTTCGATCGGCAGATAAAGATACAGACGTCGCGACAACGGATAATCCTCGGTGGCAATCAGGCTCACCGTTGGCAACATCGGTCGCGACTCGCCGTCAGCCACTGCTACAGCCTTCGCGTGTCGAACGTAGGGCAGGCCTATAAACCCGATACCGTTGCGATCCCCACTGACCTCGTCGGAAAGTTGTTCGCTGGACTCAAAGCGCTTCGCACCGGCAGCGAGTGTCTTGCCGTACTTGAGCAGGACCAGTTCCTTGAACGTCTCGAAAGTGCCTGATTGTTCGTCGCGAACATAAAGATGGATTTCCCCATCCTTGCCACCCAACGCCTGCCAGTTACGGATTTCCCCGGCGAACACGCGGGCCAGTTGCTCAGTGGTCAGTTCCCGTATGGGATTGCCGGGGTGCAGGATCACCGCGACCCCATCAATGGCGATGACTTGCTCGGCGCCTGGGCTTTTCAGGTTGCCGATTTCCGCGAGATCCTGGATTTCTTTTTCCTTGATCGGGCGTGAAGACGCGGCGATGTCAGCTGTACTGGCCTTCAGTGCGCTGAATCCGGTGCCGGAGCCATGAGCGGCAATCTCAACCTTGAGCGGCTTGCCATCAGCGCTCGTGCCTACGACCCGCAGTTCGTTAACCGAGGGGCCGGGTTCGGTACGCACGGCACGCAAGCCTTGTTTGCGCATGAGTCCTTCAACCAGTGCGGGGCCCAGCTGCGCGTCGATGGTGTTGGAGCCATGAATGCGTAGCACAGGATCGTCGCGTGTGGATGAGGGGAGACTGGCTGTCGCGTCAAACGCCAACAAGGCGAGGGCGGCCAGCAAAGACACAGCGCGCAGCATGTGCGGCACCTTAAATATCAGGAAAGTGCCGGGAGATTAAGTCGGATTGGTTACGGGAAGATGACAGTTGGGTTCGTGCAGGTGCGTTACGACGTGTGACCGGTTTAAACCGTGAAGAGGCCGATATATATGCTGTACATGTGTCAGCAGGAATGCAGCCTTCCGGCTAACACCGGTCTCACGCCATCAGTTGGGAATCAGCTCAACTCCAGCCAGATCGGCGCATGGTCCGACGGCTTTTCCATGCCACGCAGTTCATAATCCACTCCGCCTGCCTTGATGCGAGGCTGCAATCCATTGGACGCCATGATCAGGTCGATGCGCAGGCCGCGCTTGGGTTGATCCTCGAAACCGCGGCTACGGTAGTCAAACCAGCTGAACTGGTCGATGACTTCCGGGTGCAGGTGGCGGAAGCTGTCCACCAGCCCCCAGTTCTTCAAACGTGCCATCCATTCGCGTTCTTCAGGAAGAAAGCTGCATTTACCGGTTTTCAGCCAGCGCTTGGCGTTGTCCGGGCCAATGCCGATGTCGCTGTCTTCCGGAGAGATGTTCACGTCGCCCATGACAATCAGTGGTTGGTCGTTGCTGAAGCGGGTTTCCAGCAGTGTCTGAAGGTCGCTGTAGAAACGTTGTTTGGCGGGGAATTTGGTCGGATGGTCGCGGCTTTCTCCTTGTGGGAAGTAGCCGTTCATGATGGTAATCGGTTGTCCGTTGTCGTCAGCGAATGTGCCCCAGATGAAACGTTTTTGCGATTCGTCATCATCTGTTTCGAAGCCTTTGTGCATCGCCAGAGGCATTTTGCGGGAGAGCAGCGCGACGCCGTAGTGGCCTTTCTGGCCATGGAAATGCACGTGATAGCCCAGCGCTTCGATATCGGCCTGGGGGAATTGTTCGTCCGAGACTTTGGTTTCCTGCAGGCCAATGACGTCGGGCTGGTGTTTTTCGATCAGTGCTGCCAACTGATGAGGGCGGGCGCGAAGCCCGTTGATGTTGAATGAAACGATTTTCATGGGCAGGCAGTCCTGGCAGATACAAAAAAAGCGATGCTAGCTGACATGGCGTTTCATCTCCAGTGTGGAGTTGGGAACTCAGCGTGGAGTTCTTCACACGTCCTTTCCTGGGTGCATATCCTTTGTAGCGGTAACGGCTGATATTGGTTGCGCTTTTACAGCGCCTCACTTTTGAAAGGAGCCCAAAAGTAAGCAAAAGGCTCTTGCCGGTATGCCCCACCACTGGGTCCCTCGCTGTCGCTCGGCATACCCGTAATCCGACATTGCTGCGTGGGGCCGCCGCCACCGGCCATCCATGGCCTGAGGCGGCTAAACCGGCATCCCTGCCGGTTTGCCCCACGCAGCAATGTCGAATTCCGGCCGGCGTGGTTTAACGGGGCGCCTAAGATCAAAATCAAAAGCAGATCAAAAGCAGAGCGAAAACAGCGGTAACGCCCCGGACCGTGTTTCACCCCGGAACGGTAGGAGCGAACTTGTTCGCAAGACGGCAGCCCATCCAACACAAGCCTCGTCTGGCACACCGCTTCGCAGCCTTCGGCAGCTCCTACAAAACAGCGGTAAAGTCCAACATCAGGTCGGCTATCAGGCCGCCGCGCTTTTGATTTTGATCTTAGGCGCCCCGTGAAACCACGCTGGCCGCCGCAGATCCTGAACCGTGGGCAACCCGGCAAGGATGCCGGGTTAGCCGCATTGGGCCATGGATGGCCCGTTGCGGCGGTCCACGGTTCAGGATCTGCGGGCGGGCATCCCGAGCCTAGGCGAGGGACCGAGTGGTGGGGCAAGAGCGTTTTGCTTACTTTTGCGCTCTATCAAAAGTGAGGCGCCGTAAGGGCGCAACCAATAGAAGCCAATAACGCAGTAACGGATATGTACCCAAGAATAACCAAACGCCAGACACCAAAAAGCCCCGCAGTCCAAAAGGAGCGGGGCTTTTTGGTTTAAGCATTCAATCCATCAAGCCTGTGGCTGCCAGCCTCCGCCCAGTGCTTTATAGATAGCGACGATGCCGTGATATAGCTCAATCTCGGCCTGAGCCTGCGAGTCCTCGGCCGCCAGACGCTCGCGTTCTGCGTCCAGCAGCACCAGGAAGTCTGCGGTGCCTTCCCGATACTGAATCGAGGCAAGATTAGCCGCAGCGCGGCTCGCTTCACTTTGACGAATCAACGAGACCAGGCGTTGTTGACGTTTGTCATAGTCGCTAAATGCGTTCTCCGACTCCTCCAGCGCCAACAACACCTGCTGCTCATAGTTCGCCAACGCACCTTCAGCATCAGCATCAGCGCCACGAATCCGTGCCCGCACGCTCCCCAGATCAAACGCAGCCCAGGAAATGCTTGGCCCCAGCGACCAGGCTCTGGCGGCTGACGAACCGATTTGCGATCCCCGGCCAGCGGTGAAGCCCAGAAAACCACTCAGGCTGACGCGCGGGAACAAATCAGCCGTCGCCACACCAATACGCGCAGTGGAGGAGGCCAGTTGACGTTCAGCCGCACGAATGTCCGGGCGCTGACGCAACACCTGCGTTGGATCACCAATAGGCAGCGCCTTGGCAATCGCCGGCAGTTTCGCCGGGCTCAGGTCGACACTCAGGCTTTCCGGACGCTCACCCAGCAACGTTGCAATGCGGTTACGCTGACGCACCTGTTCGGCTTGTAATTGCGGAACCGAGGCTTCGACGGCGGCAAGACGCGCATCGGCACGCATGACATCCAGCTCGTTGCCTACCCCGGCGTCGCGGAGTTGGGCCGTAACGCCGCGGGATTCCTGCTGGTTTTTCAGGTTTTCCCGAGCAATGGCCTCACGCAATTGCGCACCACGCAACTGGCCATAGGCGTCGACCACTTCGGCCGTCAGTGTGACCTGAAGCTGGTACAGATTGGCTTCGGCGACGTCCTCGTCGGCTTCGCTGGCTTCCAGCTCGCGCTGAATACGGCCGAACAAATCGAGCTCCCAGGCCATGTCCAGGCCCAGATCGTAACGTTCACTGCTGACCCGGCGTTCAGTGATGCCTGGCTGCTGGCCTTTGCCCAGGTCACTGCTGACCCGGCTGGTAACAACAGGCATGGCGTCATTGCTGACGTCGTCGCGGATTGCCCGAGCCGCTTTGAGGCGGGCGAAGGCGACACGTAGTTCGCGGTTGTCATTCAACGATTTGGCGACCAACTGGTTCAAGGTTGGATCTTCAAACTGCTGCCACCAGATGGTTTCCTGATGACTGCGGTCAAACTTGTCCTGGGTCGCCGAAGCGACCTTGGCAGCGGCGGTGTCGGGAGCCTTGTAGTCAGGGCCGACAGCGCACGCCGCCAGCGCCAGAACCAGCAGGCTGGGCATGAACAGCTTTAACGAATTCATTAATGCGCCTCCGGGTTCAGGTTTTGCAGGCGTTGTACCTTGGCCGCCTTGCGAGCCTCTTTGCGCTCGACATAGTTACGAATCAGCACGTAGAACACCGGCGTCAGCAGCAGGCCGAAGAAGGTGACCCCGAGCATCCCCGAGAACACCGCTACACCCATGGCGTGACGCATTTCTGCACCGGCACCGCTGGAGAACACCAGAGGCACAACCCCCATGATGAACGCGAAGGACGTCATCAGAATCGGACGCAGACGCAGGCGGCACGCTTCCAGTACGGCTTCCAGCGGCGACATGCCTTCGGTTTGCTTGTCCTTGGCGAACTCGACGATAAGAATCGCGTTCTTACAGGCCAGTCCCACCAGAACAATCAGTCCGATCTGGGTAAAGATGTTGTTATCGCTACCCGACAGAATCACCCCGGTGATGGCCGACAGCAATGTCATCGGTACGATCAGGATCACCGCCAGTGGCAGGCTCCAGCTTTCATACTGAGCAGCCAGCACCAGGAAGGCCAACAGTACGCACAGCGGGAACACCAGCAGTGCGGTATTGCCTGACAGGATTTGCTGATACGTGATCTCGGTCCACTCGTAGGTCATGCCGTTAGGCAGTTCGTCCTTGAGCAGTTTTTCCACGGCGGTCTGAGCCTGACCCGAGCTGTAACCCGGAGCCGCAGCGCCGTTGATCTCGGCGGTGATGAAGCCGTTGTAGTGCATGACTCGATCCGGCCCTGCGGTGTCGCTGACCTTGATGAAGGTTGCCAGCGGAATCATTTCGCCCAGATTGTTGCGCACCTTGAGCTGACCAATCTGATCGGCGTCCTGGCGGAACTGTTGTTCAGCCTGAACGTTGACCTGATAAGTACGGCCGAAACGGTTGAAATCGTTGGCGTACAGCGAGCCCAGGTAAACCTGCAGCGTGTCGAAGATATCGCTGATCGCCACGCCGTGGGTCTTGGCTTTTTCACGGTCGATGGCAGCATCGACCTGCGGTACGTTCACGGTGTAACTGGTGAACAGCCCGGCCAGTTCCGGCACGCTGTGGCTCTTGGCGATGATGTTCATCGTCTCTTTATAGAGCTCGTCGTAACCCAGGTTGCCACGGTCTTCGATCTGCAGGCGGAAGCCGCCGATGGTGCCCAGACCTTGTACGGGTGGCGGCGGGAAGATCGCCATGTAGGCATCCTGAATTTCGCCGAACTTGCCGTTCAGTGCACCCGCGATGGCGCCTGCCGAAAGGCTGGCGTCTTTGCGATCCTCAAAAGGTTTTAGGGTCACGAACACGATGCCAGCGTTCGGGCTGTTGGTGAAGCCGTTGATGGACAGGCCCGGGAACGCTACCGCACTTTCCACGCCGTCCTGCTTGAGGGCGATGTCGGACATGCGTTTGATGACGTCTTCGGTACGGTCCAGGCTGGCAGCGTCCGGCAACTGGGCGAAAGCTACCAGGTACTGTTTGTCCTGCGGCGGTACGAAACCGGTCGGTGTGGTGGCGAAACCGAAGTAAGTCAGCACCATCAGGCCGCCGTACAGCACCAGTGCAATGCCGCTGCTGCGAATTACACGCCCGACAATCCCCACGTAGCTATTACTGGCGCGTTCAAACACACGGTTGAACGGGCGGAACAGCCAACTCCCGAACATTTTGTCGAGGCCACGTGAGAAGCGATCCTTGGGCGCGTCGTGAGCCTTGAGCAACACGGCGGACAACGCCGGTGAAAGGGTCAGCGAGTTGAAGGCCGAAATCACCGTGGAAATCGCGATCGTCAGGGCAAACTGTTTGTAAAACTGCCCCGTCAATCCGGAGATGAACGCAGCCGGGATGAATACCGCACAGAGCACCAGCGCCGTGGCGATGATGGGTCCTGTCACTTCTTTCATGGCCCGTTTGGTGGCTTCAACGGGGTTCAGTCCGAGTCCGATGTTCCGTTCGACGTTTTCCACTACTACGATGGCGTCGTCGACCACGATACCGATGGCCAGCACGAGTCCGAAAAGCGATAGCGCGTTGAGCGAGAAGCCGAACATGTGCATGACGGCGAATGTACCGATCAATGACACTGGCACAGCTGCCAATGGAATGATCGAGGCCCGCCAGGTTTGCAAGAACAGGATGACCACCAGCACAACCAGGATCAACGCTTCGAACAGCGTATGAATAACCGCTTCAATCGAGCCGCGAACAAAGATTGTCGGGTCGTAAACGATGCTGAAATCCATGCCTTCCGGGAAGTTCTGTTTCAGCTCCGTCATCTTCGCCCGAACTTCGTTGGAGATGTCGATGGCGTTGGAGCCAGGGCGCTGGAAGATCGGGATCGCCACTGCAGGCTGGTTATCAAGCAATGAGCGCAAGGCGTACTGGTTGGAACCCAGCTCGACACGGGCGACATCGCGCAGACGAGTGATCTCGCCGTCAGCTCCGGAGCGAATCACGATGTTTTCGAATTCTTCTTCGCTGACCAGGCGGCCCTGGGTGTTGACCGACATCTGGAAGCTGGTAGCACTAGGCGAGGGCGGCGCGCCCAACTGACCCGCAGCGACCTGACGGTTCTGCTCGCGAATAGCGTTCACAACGTCGGTCGCGGTCAGATTGCGCGAGGCGGTCTTGTTTGGATCCAGCCAGACCCGCAGCGAATAGTCGCCCATACCAAACAACTGCACGTCACCGACACCGCCAAGGCGCGCCAGCTCATCCTTGATGTTAAGGATCGCGTAGTTGGACAGGTACAGCATGTCGTAGCGTTTATCCGGCGAGGTCAGGTGGACCACCATCGTCAGATCGGGCGACGCCTTGTCCACGGTGATACCGATGCGCGTCACTTCTTCAGGCAGTTTCGGTTCGGTCCGGGTGACCCGGTTCTGAACCTGTACCTGCGCGTTGTCCAGGTCAGTGCCCAGTGCGAAAGTGATGGTCAGGGTGATCTTGCCGTCAGCGGTGGATTGCGAGGACATGTACAGCATGTTCTCGACGCCGGTGATGGCCTGTTCCAGCGGAGCGGCTACGGTTTCGCCGATGACCTTTGGGTTGGCGCCCGGGAAGTTGGCGCGAACGACGACGGTAGGTGGCACAACTTCGGGGTATTCACTGATCGGCAACTGGAACAGCGAGATGGAGCCTGCGATCAGAATCAACAGCGACAGTACTGCCGCGAAGATCGGACGCGAAATAAAGAATTGAGAGAAGTTCATCAGTGGTTTCCCTTAACCGCGTGGCGCGGAGATGCCGGCAACTTTTTCAGGTGCTTTAGGCTTCACTTGCGGCAGGTTGCTGGCTTCCAGAGCCTGGCGTTGTTTGAGCAGTGCAGCGAGCGTCTCGGCGCTGGCCATCGGGGTCTCTTCCGGTGTGACCGGTTGACCGGGACGGACGCGTTGCAGGCCCTTGACCACGATGGTGTCGTCTTTGCTCAGGCCGCTGCGTACGATTCGCAGGCCTTCGACTTTCGGACCCAGTTCGACTGTGCGATACGTCGGCTTGTTGTCCTGACCCATGACCAGTACGAATTTCTTGCCGAGGTCGGTGCCCACCGCTTCGTCATTGATCAGCACCGCTGAGTAAACGCCGCTGCCCACCAGCTTGACCCGTGCGTACAGGCCTGGAGTGAAGCTGCCATCGCTGTTGTCGAACACAGCGCGACCACGAATGGTGCCGGTCCGCGGGTTGACCTGGTTGTCGACAAAGTTCATCTGGCCCTGATGCGGGTTACCCACTTCATTGGAAAGACCCAAGTACACCGGGGTGGCCTGGCCACGTTGGCCTTTGCGCGCCAGCTCGGTGTATTTAAGGAAGACACGCTCGTCAGCGTCGAAGTAGGCGTAGACCTTGTCGGTGGAAACCACACTGGTCAGCGGGGTGACATCAGCGGTGACGATGTTACCGGCAGTGATTTCGGCGCGGCTGACACGGCCACTGATCGGCGATGTCACGCGGGTAAAACTCAGGTTCAGTTTTGCCAGATCCAGTTGCGCCTGAATGGCGGCTACCCCGGCGCGGGCTTCCTGTGCGGTGGTGGTACGCGAGTCGGCCAGTTCGGCGGAAATGGCATTGTTGGTACGCAGGCGTTCGCCGCGCTGGGCCTCGTTGTCACTGCGGTTTGCAGTAGCGCGAGCCTGTTGCAGCTGAGCTTCGAGGCGGCGAACTTCAGACTGGAAAGGGCGAGGGTCGATCTGGAACAGCACATCGCCTTTCTTGACCAGTGCGCCATCAGTGAAAGCCACTGAGTCGATCTGGCCGGAAACCCGCGGGCGGATTTCAACAGTTTCCGGTGCTTCGAGGCGTCCGGTGAATTCATCCCATTCGTTGACGGGTTGCTCCAGCACTTTCGCCACGCTGACTTTAGCGGCAGCAGGCGCGACCGTCGCTTCAGGTGCTCCGCCGCAAGCGCTGATCACCACCAACGCCAACGCGGCGAGAGGGAAGCGCAATTGATTGAATTTCTGAGCCATGGGAATGTCCGCCGGAATATTAAGATGGGCGGATTCTGTTCTTGAGGGTTGTATTGCACGAATCGAATGAAACAAAAGTTAATATCATTCGGAATGATATTGAGTATGTCTCTGCCAGTAATAATCCGATGGTTTGCGGAGTTGCGCAGAATCCTGTGGGAGCAGAGCTTGCTCGCGATAAGGCTGGACGCGATTCACTTTGGACCGCTTCCAGCCTTATCGCGAGCAAGCTCTGCTCCCACAGATCCTCATTCGCAGATAAATAGCGCAGTATCACTAATCAACTAAAAATCATAAGCCAGCTTGGTGTACCAGTACCCGCCACCCGGGTAGAACGGCGGGTTGCCATAAGGTGCCAGACCAAGGTTGCTGTACACAGCGTTTTTCGACGGCCGCACATCAAAGATGTTGGTGCCGCCAATGCTCACCGTCAGTTGGTCAATAAAGGTGTAGCTGATATCCAGATCGGTAATCCATTTGGCCCCAAAACTCCGGTCGCCTCCTGGGTTGACGGCCAGTGTCTTGACGGCCCCGTAGCGGCTGGTCTGCAGGTTGACCGCCAGGTCTTCGACTTTCCAGTTGGCACCCAGAATCCATTTGGTTTTGGGTGAGGCTTCGGTCAGGTCGCCTTCGCGGTCCCGGCCGACCAGGGTTACGCCCGAACTGCCCAGCGCGGCGGGGGTGTCGGTCACGCCCTCGATAGTGGTCTTGTTCCAGTTGAACCCCAGGCTCCAGCGCACATCACCCCAGCCATTCAATGCCGTGGTGTGGTCAGCAACGATATCCAGTCCGCGTGTGCGGGTGTCGAACGCGTTGGTGTAATAGTTGACCCAGGTTCCCGAAGGAACGCCTTGAGCGGCGAGAATGCCATTGATGACGCCATTACCCTGATCATAAATGTTGCTGGTCAGGGCAATGCGGTCATCAATGTCGATCAGGTAGGCATCGGCCGTGACGCTAGTGCGTGGTGCTGGTTGCCAGGTCAAACCCAAGCCAAGGTTGCGCGATTTTTCTGGCTTCAGATCATCGCCGCCCAAGGCTTTGGCCAGGTTGCTGCCTGACGGAGTAAGCCGGGTCACGGCGGGTACCACGTTACCGTTCACATCGACGGCGACCCGGTTGTCTGCAACCGTATAACCGATCTGGGTCAGGGAGGGTGCCCGGAAACCGGTGCCGACTGTGCCTCTTACGGCGACCGTGTCTGTCAGTTCATAGCGGGAGTTCACCTTCAGGCCGAAGGTGTTGCCTGAATCATCGTCGTAATGTTCAACCCGCCCGGCAACGTCGAGAAACCAGCGATCGGTCAGATCAAAGCCCAGATCCAGGTAACCCGCATAGTTATTGCGAATCAGGTTGACCTCATCCTCCGGGCGAATGGTGACTGCCGCTTGCGCGCCCGATGCAGCTGGATAGGTGCCAGTGATATAAGCCTCGGGATCCCCCGCAAAGGTACTGAAACGTTCCCAGCGATGTTCCAGGCCTGCCGATACCTGCACCGGCGAGGTCAGCTGGAACAGGCTGTCATAGCGACGCGTAAAGTCCAGATTGTTGACCCATTGCTCAAAGCGAAACGTCGCCAGGTTGTCGAATCGGGTGGGCGACGCGGTGCCCAGTGACGGGTTGATATTCAGGTCGCTGGAGTGATGAACGTTGTTGCGCCCGTAAGTGGTGCTCAGGTCCCAGTTCCAGTCAGCCACTTCGCCCTTGCCACCGAACAGGAACTGGTAATCCGTGTCCTTGATGTTGTTCAGCGGGTAGTAACCGTCGGGGAATACTTCCGGTACTGCTGCGGTGCCGGTGGGCAAGCGGAAGTAATTGGCAGCCTCGGCGTCACGCTCACCGTAAGTTGTGAAGGAATACAGCGTCAGGTCTTCCAGGGGCAGTTCGGCGTTGTAGGCCAGGTTGAAGGCCTTGAGATCCGGATCGCCGTTTTTGATCGCGACCCGATCCCAGGCCGCCTCTTTTACCGGGTCGCTGAACGCGCGAACGCTGCTGTCAGCCTTGTTGTTCCAGGACGCCTCGCCACGTTTGCGAGCGTCGGCTGAAAAGTGGAAAAAGCCTTCTTCACCGAGGGTGAAACCCTGGTCGCCAGCAATCTTGATGGTTTCCCCGGCTCCGGAGAACAGCTTGCCGTAGGTGGTTTCATAGTGTCCGCCAGAATCACCGGATTTAAGAATGATGTTGATCACCCCGGCGACTGCATCGGAACCGTACTGTGCCGCGGCGCTGTCCTTGAGCACTTCGATGTGGTCCACGGAACTGACCGGGATCAGGTCGATATCCACCGCGTTGGCACCGCTGTTATCGATGGAACCGCGCTGGCCTGTTGCGCCATTGTGGCGGCGCTTGCCGTTGACCAATACCAGTGTGTAGGCGGGGCCAAGGCTACGGTTGCTCAATGGCCGTGTGACCGAGTTATAGCCCGCAATGTTGGTGCCGAAGTTGAAAGAGGGCAGCAGTTTCGCGATGGCTTCCGAAAGCTCCGCGCGACCGGTCTTGAGTAACTGCTCACTATTGATGATGTCGATAGGCGCCGGGCTGTCCGCCACTGTTCGTTGTTGTCCGCGTACGCCGGTGGAGATCACTGTCACTGTACTGAGCCGGGATTCGTCGTCGGCGGCCTCGGCGACTGGCGAGAATGCCCCGAGCAACAGAGCGGCGGCGAGTGTTGAAAGCGGAAACGTTTTGGCAGCGCTTGCTGCGAGCGTCGTTGTCATGTCGGGCGGTGTCCATTGAACTGGCACTGGCCCGTGGCGAGGGTGCAGATGAGTTGGCCTGATAGAAAGGTGTGAAAGCTGGAACGATGTCGTCTGCACTGGATAGTATTTGCATAATAAAAGCGTTGGAAATGCTTTTTTGGAATATTGATATTATTCGTTATCGGCATTCTATAAAGAAAAGATATGAAAGTAATTGATGAGGCTGCGGCGCGTATAACAGCGCTCTACCTAATACACCCGCGCATGGGCAGCAGCACCCTGATTGTAGATATTCGAGGTGGCACATAGCCATTCGTCGATAAAGATCAATAAAAATCGAAATTCAGCCGAAACATAATCAAGCCGCGCAACTTTTTACAGAATCCGCGAGTCGGAGCTGTAACCTGAATGATGTCTCATAGCCAGTATTTGAGTTAGCTTGTGAAATCATCGTTCGAAGTGCGCTTCAAGGGGCCAAAGAAGTCCCTGATTGTTTAGAGAAACGGATCGTTCTCACCCCCATCAAGAAAATATTGCCCATCAGGGCTGTGAGAATCTTCATGAACATCCTTGCACCTGCCGTGTACCTGTCCAGCCGTTTACGTTTTCCCGCAAAATTCGCTTTGCTTGCATTAATAGTCCTCATCCCCTTGTCGCTGCTGGGTGGCCGAATCGTCAGCCAGATCAATGCGAGCATCGATGGGGTGCATTCCGAACAAGTGGGCCAGCGCTATTTGATGGACGTCACCCCGGTACTTCGCCTATCGATGATGCAACGTGCGCTTACCAACCGCTTGCTGAGTGGCGATCCGACGGTCCAGGCTGATTTCTCGGCCAACCAGGCGAAGCTGCTGGATGCTTTTTCAAAGCTTGATTCCACTGACCGTCAATACAATATGGCGCTGGAAACCGGCGACCGCGTGCAACGTTTGCGCGCCGGGGCTCAGCGCCTCATCGATCAGGCCAGGCCGGGTGCCAACCCATGGAAGGCATTCGATGACTGGAATGATCAGCTTGTTCAGACGCTGAACTTCATCTATTTCGTCTCTGCCACTTCCGGCATGGTCCTGGATGAGGATTACGCTTCGCTGTTCATGATCGACCAGAGCACAATCAGGCTACCTCGCCAGATCAACGTAGTGGGACAACTACGGGGCTTGTCCAGCGGTCTGCGCAACGGGCAACCGTTGACTGACGGCACACGTTCTACGCTGCAGTCACTGCTGAAGCTTGAAGCGCAGATCCGCATAGAACTGCAACAGAGCCTCAATCTGTTGCGTCGCAAGGAACCCGCTCTGGCTGACCGGATTCAACTCCCTGTGACCAACGCATTGGTGAATCTGGACAGTTTCCGTAACGACCTTGATTCGCTGATCGCTTCGACCAGCGACACCATCAGTGGCGTGCAGGACCTGCCAGCAAAAGGCAACGCTGTAGTGGCCGATTTGTACAAGGCCCAGGACATGCTGCAGGATTCTCTGTCGGCTTTGCTGGATCAGCGTATCGAAGAGAAGTCAGGCGAAAGAATGCTGATTCTGGGCGCTTTGGCGTTCATGGGGCTGTTGCTGATCTACGCATTCAGCGGGATCTACAGTTCCATGCGCCGGGCAATCGATAGCGTGCTGAGTGCTACCCAACTGATTGCGCAAGGCGATCTCACGGCCCGCGCAAAAGTGCAGGGCAAAGATGAGATGGCGGACATTGGCAATGGCCTCAACCATATGGCACAGGCATTCAGCACATCGCTGACTCAGGTTGAACAAAGCTCACAATCCGTATCGGACGCAGCTCAACGCCTCGGATTGTCAATCGAGCGAGCAAGACACTCAATGACCTCCCAGCAGGGTGAGACCGAACAGGTTGCCACGGCCATCAATGAAATGACCGCGAGTGTTGCGGATGTTGCGCAGAATACCGAGGGCGCCGCACGTGCCGCCGAGCAAGCCAGCCAGGCGTCAAGCACAGGTCTTGCAGTCATGCGCGACACCCGACTGACCGTTGAAGAACTGGCCAGTGAAGTTGAAGTCAGCGCCGAGAAGGTCTCTGCGCTGGCCGTGCACAGCCAGGAAATCGGCGGCGTGATCGAGGTTATCCGCAACATCGCCGATCAAACCAACCTGTTGGCGCTGAATGCTGCCATCGAAGCTGCCCGTGCAGGGGAGCAGGGCCGTGGCTTCGCGGTGGTTGCTGATGAAGTTCGGACCCTGGCTTCACGCACGCAGAATTCGACAGAAGAAATCCGCCGGATTATCCAGGAGTTGCAACTGGCAACAACCGCGGCGGTGGAGCAAATGAAAGCCGGCAGGCACCGGGCGCAGGATTGTATTGCCTCTGCAGATCAGGCAGCGGCCAGCCTTGATGAAATCAACGAGGGTGTCGAGCGGATTGTCGGGATGAATACCCAGATCGCCAGTGCGGCTGTACAGCAGCATGCGGTATCTGAAGACATCAACCGTAACGTCACCGAAATTCGCAACGGGAGCGAAGCGCTCAGGGAAGAGATAGAAGATAACGCCGTCACTGCCAACGAGCTGTCGACGTTGGCAGGTGAGCTACGAATGGTGGTGTCACGTTTCAAGATGTAGAACGTGGCTGACAACACTCATCTCATGACGTGTGAACGGAGCGGTCGTCTTTACAGATCGCTCCGGTTATCAGGGTAGCAGCAGGCTGCATTGCGCTATCCAACCGAATTCTCTTTGCTGTTCCGGTGCCCCATGCTCAATACCCTCCTGGATCGCCCAAGTGCCAAGGATCCTCAAATTCTGATCGAGGTCGAGCAGACCATCGCGTCAGGGGTGCGTGCATTGCGCTTCAGTGACGATCTTGAGCAACGCTACGAGGCCGAAACACTGGAACAGCGGCGTCAATTCATCACCATCGTCGGCATTGGAGGAGGACTGGTTTACAACCTGTTCCTGATCAGCGACTGGCTGACACTGCGCGATGTATTTGCTTACGTAGCACTCGGCAGGCTGTGCCTGATCACGCCGATGTTTATCGTCTTCCTGTTGTGGATCCAGCGTCTGAAAAAGCGCTGGGCGCTGGAAGCCATTGCGGCGACTGGCACTGTCGTCGCCTCGCTGATGCCACTGATCGTGATGATCTATAGCGACAGTCCGTATCGGCTTCACTACCAGTTGGGAATGCTGCTGCTCATGGTCTATTGCACCATGATCCAGCAACTGCCATTGCGTTACGCCGCGCTGGCGATGAGCCTGATGCTGGTCATCCAGCTTGTAACGACCTACATGGCAGATATCGCTGATTTTCTGATCTGGCAAGCCAATGCGTTGTTGTTTGTTTCGACAGTGGCACTGCTGTTGATGGCATCGTATTTTCTTGAGCGTGGTAGCCGGATGAGCTATCTGTTCGCCTTGCAAGGACGTCTGTTGCAGGTGCAATTGATGGAAATGGCCCGCACTGATGCCCTGACTCAACTGTTCAATCGCCGGTATCAGGACGAAGTGCTGACCTCGGTCTGGGATCACGCGGCGCGCTCGCCCAAAAAAGTCGCGGTCATCCTCCTGGATATAGATCACTTCAAAATCTACAACGACAGTTATGGTCATCCGCAGGGCGATATCTGTTTGAAACTGTTGAGCGGCGCTATCCAGCAGATTGCTAAAAAAGAGGGGGCTTTGACGTTTCGTTTCGGTGGTGAAGAGATTCTGGTGTTGATGCTGAATGCCGATCTCGCCAAAGCCAGCGCGTTAGCGGAGAGGCTGCGAGCGGCAGTCGCTGCCCTCGATGTACCGCACCCGGCACTGGGCGAAGGTGCTCGAGTCTCCATCAGCCTGGGAGTCGCGGCCGCCGTCGCGCCTCACGTCAGCGCCGGAGCCTTGATCGGGGCCGCTGACGCCGCGCTTTATTCCGCCAAGCATGCCGGGCGTGACTGCCTTCGCTGTGCTTAGCTCGAATTACTTGATGCAGTGCCGTTTTGAGCGAACTCTGGCGACTCCATTTTGGCTCCTGACACAATCCCTGTGGGAGGTTATATGTTGGCCTGTAAACCTGTGAGAGCGAGGCTTGCCCACGATGCAGACGACTCGGTTTGTCAGCTAGACCGTGTCATCGTTCATCGCGAGCAAGCTCACTCCTACAGGTGATTACCTATATCTGTGAGCGGCGCCTGGGCCGAGCCGCATGCGGACGATAAAGGATAACGCGGTGTGTCTTCCAGCCGCGTCTCATTTATCGCGGGCAAGCCCGGCTCCCACAGGGATTTGCGATCCGCCTGAAACGGTATCTGTGAAAGACTTAATGTTCGCCTGCAAGCACTGATCCCGGTGGGAGCGAATTCATTCGCGAAGAGGCCGGTGCATACGCAGCATTCGTATCGCCTGAAAGATCGCTTTCCCGAATAAATTCGGTCCCACCAGTGCTAATGAGCCTGAGACCATAGCCAACCTGTTCGAATCGGACAAAGCGCTGCACTCAGGATTTAAGCCATGCAGTGAATGCAGTATTCAGGAAAACTTTTTCCCGAGAATAGCCTCGCGACTCGCCGCCAGAACTTCATCTGCCAATGGCGAGTCATCCGGACATGCCCGCGACAAGACGATAGCGCCCAGTGCTTGCGCCATTATGGCCAGTCGCCTGGCTCTTGCCTGAGCAGAGTCTTCATCCTCCGACTGCCCGGCGCCATCGCGCAACACGGCCAGCTGGGTTTCGATGCCCGCAGCGAACGTTGCGCGGACCTCTTCTTCCTTGCGGGCTGCATCTGCACACAACGCGGCCATGGTGCAACCCGTGGCGCGGTTGTCGCGGTGCTCGCGGGAAAGATAAAACTCCATGAACTCCTTCACTGACGTACTGGCTGTCAGCGTTGCCGACTGGCTGATGCCGCAAGCCGCTGCCTCCGCCATCAGATCTGCCTTCGAGCCGAAGTGCTTGTAGAAGCCTCCCTGAGTGAAGCCCGCTGCGGCCATCAGATCGGCAATGCCAACGCCGTCATAACCGCGCTCGCGAAAGAGGGCCGACGCGGTCTCAACGATATGTGCGCGATTTGCCTGCGCCTGTTGCTTGGTGACTTTCATCGCTCATCCAGCAGTTTTGTCCAACATGAGCTCAACACTATACATTGATGTCGTTCGACATCAAAATGTTGACATTTTAGATTGTGACCGTAATCATTGGCTCCGTTCTCACGCCAGAAGCCAAACAAAAATGCCCGGCAAAACGCTCGTTGCTTCCCAGAAAACCACATCGCCTCAGGCGCAGCTCAATCGAGACACGCTCTATGGCAGTTGTGCGGCGGATGCCTCGGCTAACCCCAGTATTGCCGGCTGAAACGCCTGTTTTCCAACCCTGTAAAACCCGATTATTTGAAGGACTTTTCCCATGACAAAGCCTGCAACTGTACTCATCACTGGCGCCTCCAGCGGCATCGGCGCCATCTATGCCAAACGCTTCGCCAGTCGCGGCCACGATCTGGTTCTGGTTGCGCGGGACAAGGCACGCCTTGATACGCTGGCCTTACAACTGCGTGAAGAAAACGGCGTTGCTGTTGAGGTACTTCAGGCAGATTTGACCCAGTCTGCAGACCTTACCGCGCTGGAAGCTCGTCTGCGCGAAGACACTCAAATCGGCATTCTCATCAACAACGCTGGCATGGCGCAGTCGGGCGGTTTCGTCCAGCAGGAAGCTGACGCTATTGAAAAGCTGATCACCTTGAACATCACCGCGCTGACCCGTCTGGCCGCCGCAGTCGCCCCGCGTTTTGCCCAGACGGGTACTGGCTCAATCGTTAATATCGGTTCGGTAGTGGGCTTGGCGCCGGAATTTGGTATGACGGTTTACGGCGCTACCAAGGCGTTCGTTCTGTTCCTGTCTCAAGGCCTGAATCTGGAATTGTCGCCGAGTGGCGTATACGTCCAGGCCGTACTGCCTGCGGCGACGCGTACCGAGATATGGGAGAGGGCGGGAATCGACGTTAATACCATCGCTGATGTGATGGACGTTGAAGAACTGGTCGACGCGGCGCTTGTCGGCTTTGATCGGCGCGAACTCGTCACCATCCCGCCGCTGCATGTCGCGGAGCGTTGGGATGCACTGGATGCCGCGCGCCAGGGATTGCTGTCGGATATCCGCCAGGCCAATGCCGCCGAGCGCTATCAGCCGAAAGCCTAATGGTTGTTGCGTGTTGACGCGAGCCGCGCCGGTGTCGTGACACCGCGCTGTTGCGAAGCAAACATTGGATCTGTCGGAGCGCACGAGCACCGCGAGGCCGCGATGGCGATGTATCAGACAGGACGCCATCGCTGCCTCGCGGTGCTCGTGAACTACACAAAATCATTCCAGACCTTCCCGGAATCAAGGCTCTATGAAAGCGCTGACCTTCAAACGCTACGGCAAATCCCCGGAAATTGGCTTTGCTGAGGTGCCACTTCCAGTCTTGAAGCCCAATGAACTCCTGGTCGAGGTGCATGCTGCCGGGATCAACCCCATCGACAACATGATCCCTACCGGTATTTTCAAGCCTGTTCTGAAGTTTCAACTGCCGGCCATTCTGGGCAGTGACCTGGCAGGCGTGGTGATTCAGGTAGGCAGCGGGGTGACTCGTTTCAAGGTCGGGGATGAGATCTATGCCAGCCTGTTCGACCTCGGTACCGGGTCAATTGCTGAGTGTGCGGTCGTACCGGAAAGCGCTGCCGCGCTGAAGCCTGCCAATCTGGACTTCGTTCAAGCGGCGTCCATTCCGATGGTAGGACTTACCTCGTGGCAAGCACTCAAAGAGCGCGGCGATCTTCAGCCGGGCCAGAAAGTGTTTATCCCGGGCGGGTCCGGAGGCATTGGCAGCTTCGCGATCCAGCTTGCGAAACACCTCGGCGCAAAGGTGACCACCAACACCAGTACGCCTAATGTGCAGAACGTCAGCAGCCTCGGCGCAGATGAAGTGATCGACTACAAGAAACAAGCGTTCGAGACCGTTCTGCATGACTACGACCTGGTGCTCGGTACGCTCAGAGGCGACGTGATCGCAAAGTCCGTTGATGTCCTCAAGCCTGGCGGCAGGATCGTTTCTCTGGTTGGCCCCTTGGATAAAGCGTTCGCCAGGGCTCGCGGATTGAATGCCTTCCTCGGTTTCGTCTTTGGATTGATGAGCCGCAAAATCATCCGGCTCGCGAAAAGCAAAGGCGTTGCCTATTCATTCCTCTTCGTTCGCCCCGACGGCGCCCAACTGGGCGAGATCGGTAAGCTGCTTGAGTCCGGGCATGTTCGACCGGTGATCGACAAGGTCTTTACGTTCGAGCAGGCAAAGCAAGCATTGGAATATCTAGCCACGGGGCGCGCCAAAGGCAAGGTCGTTGTGAAGATCAGATGAGCACCGGTCATTGGGTTGATTCCCACCCCGACCCTGGTTTTCGGTGATCAGACCTCTCCAAGGTTGACCCAGCGCTGTTCGCGAGCAGCGAGTCGAATCGCCGACGCCAGTCGCTCGACTTCCAGCGCTTGTCCGAAATCAGTGCCGAGCTGTCCCTGGCCGGCCAAGGCCATGATCAGCTCATGCACTTCCAGCGTTTTCAGCTCGTTGTAGCCCAATTGATGACCCGGCGCAGGGCTGAACGCTGCATATCCGGGCAGGTCCGGGCCCGCCAGTAAACGCTGAAAACCTGCCTGGCCCATTTGGCAAAGACGCAGCTCGTTCAAGCGCTCCTGATCAAACGACAACGTGCCGTTGGTGCCGCTTACTTCAAAACTCAAATGGTTTTTATAGCCGTGCTTGAGCCAGCTGCTGCTGAAGGTGCCGCGCGCGCCATTGGTGAAACGCAGCAGCGCATGGACCAGGTCGTCTACCGCGATTGTGCGCAGTTCCGGGCTACCGGCCGTGGCCGGGCGTTGGCGGTGCACGGTCTGGAGGTCGGCGCATACCGCTTCGATATCGCCGAGCAGATACCGCGCCATGCCCAGCAAATGGCTGCCCAGATCCGCTAGCGCACCTCCCGCGTGTGCAGCCTCACAGCGCCATGACCAGGGCGACGCAGGGTCGGCCATGAAGTCTTCGCTGAATTCGCCTTGAAAACTGATGATCTCACCGAGTTCACCGTTCTTGATCAGCTGTCTTGCCAACCCCATGACCGGGTTGTGCTGGTAGTTGTAGCCGACACGGGTGACCACGCCTGCATCCTTTGCCGCCTGGTGCATGGCAGTGGCCTGTTCCAGACTCACCGCCAGCGGTTTCTCGCAATAGACCGGCTTGCCAGCGGTAATCGCGGCCATGGCCATCGGATAGTGCAGGTGGTTGGGGGTGGTGATGGCGATCAGATTGACCGCAGGATCATCGATCAACTGTTGCCAGTCGCCATAGGCGCGTTCAAACCCCCAGGCCGTCGCGCACGATTGCGCGCGAGCGGGATTGGCATCGGCCAGGGCAGCGAGATGAAGCGTGAAAGGCAGTTCGAAAGCTGCACTGACGTTTCGAAAAGCCAACGCATGGGCACGCCCCATGAAGCCCGTGCCGATAAGCCCGATTCCGAGTTTACGCATGACTCACCCTTTTTGATTTTTATTTTCAGAGGGGTGATTTATAGAATAAATATTCTCTTATGACAATTAATGGAATAAAAATTTACGGAAGGCGGTCTTAGCCGGGAGGACAGCTTTTCTGGCGAAAGAAATCCAGTGAATCTCCCGACGTCCTCCCGCCTTAAGGCGGTCCTGCGAGGTTCGCCCTTGATCGCTCGGTCAGTCTTCAAACCCCAACTGCTCATGAATCTCATCGACCTTCAGTTCCAGCCGATACGCCACGGCAATAAACAGCGCCTGACACAAGCATAATGTTGCACTCAAAGACCGAAATGCGAACGAACTTCCTTCATTGACCAATAACACCGTACTGGCGCGCTTTGCCAGCGGCGACAGATTGCTGTCAGTGATAATCAGCGTCTTCGCTTGATGATGCTGGGCAATGCGCAAGCAATGCTGGGTTTCCTTGCCATACGGCGTGAAGCTGATGGCGATCACCAGATCATTGGCCCGCACGCTGCGCATCTGCTCGCGATAGCTGCCGCCCAGACCGGAGATCAGATGAATGCGCTTGTTGGTGTGCTGCAGGTTGTAGACCAGATAGTCGGCGACAGCGAAGGAGCGACGTACGCCGACTACGTAGATGTTGTCGGCATTGACCACCAGGTCTACCGCCTTGTCGAAGGCAGCATCGTCGAGTTCCATGCCCAGCCGTTCGATGCCAGACAGCGTTGCGTTGACGCATTCTCGTGCCAGGTCGCCGCCACTGGCTTTCTGCGATTTATTGACGATCATGCTGCGGATGCGTTGCTGATAGTTCTGTACCGGCGTGGTCTTGTGGGTGTACGCCTCGCGAAACAGCGCCTGCATTTCACTGAACCCACTGAACCCGAAGCGCTGGGAAAAGCGCACGATGGCTGAAGGGTGCACTTCGCATTCGCCAGCAATGTCGCTGATGCGGTCAACCATGATCCGGTCGCTCTGCTGACTCATGTAGCTGGCGATGCGTTTGAGCTGGCGCGGCAGACTTTCGTACTCATCGGTGATCATTTGCAACAGGCGTTCGGCATTGATCGGGGGGCTGGCGAGAACGTCTTCCTGAGTCGTCTCTGGCTTGGCCGGCTGATCGGTGCGGGGCATGGGCAATCCTTCTGCTTGTTATTTATTCTGGTGCGCTGATGGGTGGCGCAAGTCTACAGGGTAGGCGTAAAAAAATACCTTGGCATCACGTCGACCCTGACCGACAGACAGGGTGGGTCGGCACCAGGAGTATACGCGGGATGTATGGAATATAAATTCCATATAAAATAACTATGGAATAAATATTGATTGGTGCTTCTGAACGTTTTAGTCTGATTGCACCAAGAGCGTTTGCCGTCTCGATGGCGGTGCAACGCAGGCTTATAAAAATAACAGGAGCCAGCATGGGCCAGACTCGTTTTGCCAATGGGCGTCAGTTGGATTTGATTTGCCTCGGGCGCCTGGGCGTCGACCTCTATGCACAGCAGGTCGGTGCGCGACTTGAGGACGTGTCCAGTTTTGCCAAATACCTCGGTGGCTCTTCCGCCAATATCGCATTCGGCACGGCCAGGCTGGGGTTGAAGTCGGCAATGCTGAGCCGGGTAGGGGACGACCACATGGGTCGCTTCCTTCTGGAATCCCTGGCTCGCGAAGGCTGTGACGTCAGTGGCATCAAGGTTGATCCCGAACGCCTCACCGCCCTGGTACTGCTGGGCCTCAAGGACCGCGAAACCTTTCCTCTGGTGTTCTACCGTGAAAACTGCGCCGACATGGCGTTGCGCGCTGAAGACATCAGTGAAGCCTTCATCGCTTCCAGCAAAGCACTGTTGATTACCGGCACGCATTTCTCTACCGATGGCGTTTACAAAGCCAGCGTCCAGGCGTTGGATTACGCCGAGCGGCACAACGTCCGGCGTGTGCTGGACATTGACTATCGCCCCGTGTTGTGGGGATTGGCGGGCAAGGCGGATGGAGAAACCCGTTTTGTCGCCGACCAGACTGTCAGTCAGCATGTGCAGAAGATTCTGCCGCGTTTCGACCTGATCGTTGGCACTGAAGAAGAGTTTCTGATTGCCGGTGGCAGTGAGGATTTGCTGACCGCCTTGCGTACCGTGCGTGAAGTGACTTCGGCGACCCTGGTGGTCAAGCTGGGCCCGCAAGGCTGTACGGTGATTCATGGTGCTATCCCGGCACGGTTGCAGGACGGTGAAGTCTACCCCGGCGTGCGGGTTGAAGTGCTTAACGTGCTGGGTGCGGGCGATGCCTTTATGTCGGGCTTCCTCAGTGGCTGGTTAAACGATGCCAGCGACGAGCGTTGCTGCCAGCTGGCCAATGCCTGCGGTGGCCTGGTCGTTTCCCGTCACGCCTGTGCGCCCGCCATGCCGACCCCCGCTGAGCTGGAGTATCTGTTCAGCAGCCCGGTTCCGATCACTCGCCCGGATCAGGACCCGATCCTGCAACGCCTGCACCGGGTTACGGTGCCACGCAAGGCCTGGAAACAGCTGTTCGTGTTTGCCTTCGACCACCGCTGGCAGTTCGTGGACCTGGCGCATAAGGCCGGTCAGGATCCGGCGCGCCTTACCGCTATCAAGCAGCTGTTTATTCAGGCGGTGGAGCGGGTCGAGCAAAAATTGCACGCGCAGGGTGTCGAGGCTGATGTGGGCCTGCTTGCCGACCAGCGTTTCGGTCAGGATGCGCTCAATGCTGCCACTGGCCGCGGATGGTGGATCGCCCGTCCGGTGGAGATTCAGAACTCGCGTCCGTTGGGCTTTGAGCACGGGCGCTCGCTTGGCAGCAACCTGATCGCCTGGCCTCAGGAGCAGATCATCAAGTGTCTGGTGCAGTTTCATCCCGATGACGAACCTTTGTTGCGTCTGGAGCAGGAGGCGCAACTCAAGGCGGTGTACGAGGCTTCTCTGGTCAGCGGTCACGAATTGCTGCTGGAAGTTATTCCGCCCAAGGATCATCCGTCCACTTATCCCGATGTGCTTTATCGCAGCATCAAGCGCCTTTACAACCTGGGCATCTACCCGGCCTGGTGGAAGATCGAGGCACAGTCAGCCGAGGAATGGAAAAAGCTCGACGAACTGATTCAGGAGCGCGACGCGTATTGCCGCGGCGTTGTACTGCTGGGGCTTAACGCGTCGATCGAATCCCTTGCTGATGGCTTCAGGCAAGCCAGTCAGAGCACAACCTGCCGTGGTTTTGCTGTGGGTCGCACGATTTTTCAGGAGCCGAGCCGGGCGTGGATGGCGGGTGACATTGATGATGAAACCCTGATCCAGAAGGTGCAGGCCACCTTCGAACAGTTGATCAATGCCTGGCGCAGCGCGCGGGCCTGAGGCGGAATAAAGCAGATCTCATTGCTTTCTGATAACAATAAAAGGTGCAGCCATGCCCGCAATCCGAATTGGCATCAACCCGATCTCCTGGAGCAACGACGATCTGCCGGCTTTGGGCGGTGAAACGCCTTTGAGCACTGCCCTTGCAGAAGGCAAGGACATCGGCTACGAAGGTTTCGAACTCAACGGCAAATTTCCCAAAGACGCCAAGGGCGTTGGTGATGTGCTGCGGCCTTACGGCCTGGCTCTGGTCTCCGGCTGGTACTCCAGCCGTCTGGCGCGGCGCTCGGTCGCCGAAGAGGTCGATGCCATTGCCGGACACCTCGACCTGCTCAGGCAAAATGGCGCTTCGGTGCTGGTCTATGGCGAAGTCGCCGACTCTATCCAGGGTTCACCCATCCGCCTTATCGAACGACCACGCTTTCATAGTGAGCAGGCCTGGCAAGATTACGCTAACAAACTCACCGAACTGGCGCGCTTCACCTTGTCGCAAGGTGTGCGTCTTGCCTACCACCACCATATGGGCGCCTACGTCGAATCCCCTGAAGACATCGACCAGCTCATGCGCCGGACGGGCCCTGAAGTGGGCCTGCTGTTTGACTCGGGCCATTGCTACATGGGCGGTGGCGAGCCCATCGAAGTGCTGCGCAAACACATCGATCGTGTCTGTCATGTCCATTTCAAGGACGTGCGCAAACCAGTGGTGCAACTGGCTCGTAACCAGATGTGGAGCTTTCCTGACTGCATCGTCAACGGCACCTTCACGGTGCCCGGCGATGGCGATATCGACTTCGCGTCGTTGCTGGACGTACTGCTCGCAGCGAACTACGAGGGCTGGCTGGTGGTGGAAGCCGAGCAGGACCCGGCCGTGGCGCCCAGCTACATCTACGCCAAAAAGGGTTATGACACTTTGCGTGCACTTCTCAACGAGAGGGTTGGACAATGAGTCTGTTGGTCAAAAGCAACAAACATGGACAAACCATGGTCGCCCTGGAAGACGGCCGTCTGGATTACGTAGGTTTCGCTGCGTACCACCTGAGTCTGGGCGAAACCCTGCCGGTCAGTGCTGGCGACAAGGAGCTTTGCCTGGTGCTGCTCTGCGGTCGCGTGAACATCGAGGGTGAGTCCTTCAACTGGCAAAATCTGGGGGATCGTCAGTCGGTCTTTGACGACAAGTCGCCTTTTGCCGCTTACCTTCCGCCGGGCACAAGTGCTCAGGTGACTGCCTTGAGCGACGTGCAGATCGCCGTCTGCGCTGCGCCGGGTGCGCAGGGCTATGAGCCGCGGCTGATTCGACCCGAAGCCTGCAAGCGCAGCGTGCGCGGCAAAGGTGCCAACACTCGCTATGTGTGCGACATCCTGCCGGACATCGAGCCAGCGCATTCACTGCTGGTCGTAGAGGTGCGTACGCCGTCCGGGCATTCGTCGAGTTACCCGCCGCACAAGCACGACACTGATGACCTGCCGCACCAGAGCTTTCTTGAAGAAACCTATTACCACCAGATCAATCCGCCTCAGGGCTATGTGTTCCAGCGCGTCTACACCGATGACCGCAGCATCGACGAGGCAATGGCCGTGGAAAACAGCGATCTGGTAGTGGTGCCAAAGGGTTATCACCCGGTGAGCGTGCCGTATGGCTACGAGTCTTATTACCTGAATGTGATGGCCGGTCCCAAACGCGCCTGGCATTTCCATAATGACCCGCAGCACAGCTGGCTGCTCGATCTCTAACCTTTTCGACGGAGAACAAGAACAATGAGCAGCATCAAGGTAATCGGCCACTACATCAACGGACAGGTGCAGGACGGCGCAAGCGAGCGTTTCAGCGAGGTATTCAATCCGGCCACGGGCGAGGTCCAGGCGCGCGTGGGCCTGGCCAGCCAGAAGACCGTCGATGATGCCGTCGCCGCGGCCCTCAAGGCGTTTCCGGAATGGTCGGAGCAATCATCCCTGCGTCGTTCGCGGGTGCTGTTCAAGTTCAAGGAGCTGCTTGAACAGCACCATGACGAGTTGGCCGGGATCATCTGCCGCGAACACGGCAAAGTCTTTTCCGACGCCAAAGGTGAGGTGACTCGTGGTATCGAGATCGTCGAGTACGCCTGCGGTGCGCCCAATCTATTGACCACCCGTTTCAGCGACAACATCGGCGGGGGTATCGACAACTGGAGCGTGCGCCAGCCCTTGGGCGTATGTGCCGGCATCACGCCGTTCAATTTTCCGGTGATGGTGCCGCTGTGGATGATCCCGATGGCTCTGGCCACCGGTAACTGTTTCATCCTCAAACCGTCCGAGCGCGATCCTTCCGCCAGTTTGCTGATGGCGCGCCTGCTCACCGAGGCCGGACTGCCCGAGGGCGTATTCAACGTGGTGCAAGGCGATAAAAGTGCGGTCGACGGTTTGCTGCAGCATCCGGACGTCGAAGCGATTTCCTTTGTCGGCTCAACGCCGATTGCCGAGTACATCTATCAGCAGGCGACCCAACGCGGCAAGCGCGTGCAGGCCTTGGGCGGTGCGAAGAACCACATGATCGTGATGCCCGACGCTGATCTCGATCAGGCGGCAGACGCGTTGATTGGCGCAGCCTACGGCTCGGCAGGTGAGCGCTGTATGGCGATCTCGATTGCCGTTGTGGTTGGCGATGTCGGTGACAAGCTGATCGACAAATTGCTGCCGCGCATCGACCGGCTGAAGGTCGGCAACGGCATGAACAGCGACAGCGATATGGGGCCCTTGGTCACAGGGGAGCACAAGGCCAGAGTCGAGGGTTTTATCGATCAGGGTGTGGCCCAGGGCGCCAGACTGGTTGTCGACGGGCGTGGCTTCAAGGTGCCGGGCGCCGAGGGCGGGTTCTTCGTGGGGGCGACGCTGTTCGATAACGTCACCCCGGAAATGAGCATCTATCAGCAAGAAATTTTCGGACCGGTACTGGGCATTGTGCGCGTGGCAGATTTCGCCAGCGCAGTGGCCTTGATCAACGCCCATGAATTCGGCAATGGCGTGTCCTGCTTCACCAGCGATGGCGGCATTGCCCGAGCCTTTGCCCGCAGCATCAAGGTGGGCATGGTCGGCATCAACGTGCCGATCCCGGTGCCCATGGCCTGGCATTCCTTCGGTGGCTGGAAACGCTCGTTGTTTGGCGATCATCACGCCTATGGGGAAGAGGGCATTCGCTTCTACAGCCGTTACAAAAGCGTGATGCAACGCTGGCCTGACAGTATTGCCAAGGGCCCTGAGTTCAGCATGCCGACTGCCAAGTGACATTTCCCAGTGGCGTTTAACAAATAGTGGCGCATAACAAATAGTGGAGCACAACAATAATGCAAACGTCTCTACGTTTTGCCCTTGACCGGAGGGACGCGCTCAAGCGTTCCCCGGTGGATATTCAGCAGGCATCGGGCGCCTGCTGCGTCCTCCAGAAAAACCAATAAGGGGGCGCGACATGACTACAACGAGACTGACCATGGCTCAGGCCCTGGTGAAGTTCCTGGATAACCAATACATCGAAGTCGATGGTGTGCAGAGCAAGTTTGTCGCCGGAGTCTTCACGATTTTCGGCCACGGCAATGTGCTCGGCCTCGGCCAGGCCCTTGAGCAGTACAGCGGCGATCTGGTGGTGCATCAGGGGCGCAATGAGCAGGGCATGGCCCATGCCGCCATCGGCTTTGCCAAACAACACCTGCGGCGCAAGATCTACGCGTGTACCTCGTCGGTAGGCCCGGGCGCGGCCAATATGCTCACCGCTGCCGCAACTGCCACGGCCAACCGTATTCCGCTGCTGCTGTTGCCCGGCGATGTGTATGCGAGTCGACAGCCTGATCCGGTGTTGCAGCAGATCGAGCAGTTTCATGACCTGAGCATCAGCACCAACGACGCTTTCCGTTCTGTGAGCAAATACTGGGACCGCATCAACCGCCCAGAACAGTTGATGACAGCGGCAATCCACGCCATGCGTGTACTGACCGATCCGGCAGAAACCGGCACTGTCACCCTGGCTCTGCCGCAGGACGTACAGGCCGAAGCCTGGGACTATCCCGATTACTTCCTGCAGAAACGCGTGCATCGTCTGGATCGTCGGCCACCGACTGAAGCGATGATAGGGGATGCTCTGGCCGCCTTCCGCGGTAAACGCAGTCCGCTGATCATCTGTGGTGGCGGGGTGAAGTACTCCGGCGCGAATGCTGCACTTCAGGCATTTGCGGAGCGTTTCGATATCCCGTTTGCCGAAACCCAGGCCGGGAAAAGTGCAGTGCTTTCCAGCCACCCGCTGAATCTTGGCGGTATCGGCGAAACCGGTTGCCTTGCCGCAAACCTTTTGGCGCCGCAGGCGGACCTGATCATCGGCATCGGCACGCGTTATACCGACTTCACCACATCGTCGAAGTCGCTGTTCAAGCACCCGGATGTGCAGTTTCTCAATATCAATATCAACCCTTGCGACGCGTTGAAACTGGACGGCGTGCAAGTGCTGTCCGACGCACACCTCGCGCTTGAGGCGTTGACTGACCTATTGGGTGATTACCGTTCCGGCTGGGGTGAGCAGATCAGCACTGCCAAGGCGCAGCTGGAGGCAGAAGTGGACCGCGTTTATGAGGTTCGCTACCAGGGCGACAACTTCGTGCCAGAGGTTGATGACCGTCTTGATCGTGCGGTATTGCGCGAATTCATCGAGTTGACTGGCTCGTGCCTGACCCAGAGCCAGGTGCTCGGCGTGTTGAATGAAACGCTGGCCGACGACGCGATCATCGTCGCTGCGGCCGGCAGCCTGCCGGGTGATCTGCAGCGCGCGTGGCGCAGCAAGGGCGTCAACACCTACCACGTCGAGTATGGCTATTCGTGCATGGGCTATGAGATCAACGCCGCCCTTGGCGTGAAACTCGCCGACCCCACCAAAGAGGTCTACGCCCTGGTCGGTGACGGCTCTTACATGATGCTGCATTCAGAACTGGTCACCTCGATTCAGGAGCGGCGCAAGATCAACGTTGTGCTGCTCGACAACATGGCTTTCGGGTGCATCAACAACCTGCAGATCGGCAATGGCATGGACAGTTTTGGCACCGAATTCCGCTACCGCGACCCTGAGAGCGGCAAGCTAGATGGCGGCCTGGTGCCAGTGGATTTCGCCATGAGCGCGCAGGCCTATGGCTGCAAGACCTACAAGGTCAGCACCGTCGAGCAACTGCAGGCCTCTTTGGCCGATGCGCGTACTCAAACCGTCTCGACCCTGATTGATATCAAGGTACTGCCCAAGACCATGATCCACGGCTACCTGTCGTGGTGGCGGGTGGGTGTGGCGCAGGAGTCCACCAGCGAACGCACCAATGCCGCAGCGAAAAAAGTTAATGAGCAGTTGGCCAAGGCCCGACAGTACTAAAAGCAAGAGTCGCCGCGGCGTTCCCGGCACCACGCTGTCGCGCTGCAAACGGGGACTTGTAGGAGCGCGCTTGGTTTGGTCCGCATTGAGACGATGCGGTGCGTCGGCGAAAAATGTGTTGCCTGACCCAATGCAATCGCGGGCAAGCGCGCTCCTACAGAAATGAATTCCAAATCAGTCAGTTATTTTTTGATCGGAGAACTGTGTATGTCGTTGAAGCTAGGAGTGATCGGTACCGGCGCTATTGGCCGTGACCATATTCGTCGTTGCAGCCAGACTTTGCTTAATAGCCAGGTCGTTGCGGTCACCGACATAGACCTCGAGCAGGCCGCCAGGGTGATTGCCGACCTCAAGCTGGACGCCGAGGTGTACCCCGACGGACATGCGCTGATCAATTCGCCACAGGTCGATGCCGTGCTGGTGACCTCATGGGGGCCGAGCCACGAAGAGTTTGTGCTCGCCGCCATTGCCGTTGGCAAACCGGTGTTCTGCGAAAAACCTCTGGCAGTCACCGCTGCTGGCTGCCGCGCTATCGTCGACGCAGAAGTGGCTCACGGCAAGCGCCTGGTACAAGTCGGTTTCATGCGCCCATACGATGAAGGTTATCGCGCATTGAAAGCGGTGATCGACAGCGGCCAGATCGGCGAGCCGTTGATGTTGCACTGCGCGCACCGCAACCCGACAGTGGGCGAGCACTACAGGACCGACATGGCGATCACTGACACGCTGATCCACGAGCTGGATGTGTTGCGGTGGCTGCTCAACGATGACTACGTGTCGGTGCAAGTGGTATTTCCGCGCAAGTCCAGCAAAGCCCTGGCTCATCTGCGTGATCCGCAGATCGTGCTACTGGAAACCGCCAGAGGCACGCGTATTGATGTAGAGGTGTTCGTGAACTGCCAGTACGGCTATGACATTCAGTGCGAAGTGGTGGGGGAGACCGGTATCGCCAAATTGCCTGAACCGTCCCAAGTGCAATTACGCAGTGGGGCAAAGCTGTCCAACGCAATTCTGATGGACTGGAAGGATCGCTTCATTGGTGCCTATGACGTGGAATTGCAGGCTTTTATCGATGGAGTGCGAGCCGGGCAAGTCGGCGGACCTTCTGCGTGGGATGGGTTTGCGGCAGCGGTGGCCGCAGATGCATGTATCGAAGCGCAAGGCAGTGAGCAGATTGTGAAGGTCAGCTTGCCGGAACGGCCGCGCTTCTACGGCTGATTTTATTGATGAGAGCCGGTCAGAACGTGCACGCAGGCAGTCTGCCTCTGCTGCGTGACGGGTTTTATTTCAATGAACGACTAGCCCCCACGGGTGGCTTCAATAAAGAAATGGAATTAAATTCTAAAATATATTGATATGGAAATTATTTTCCAATAAAGTCTTTTTCAGGTTGCATGAAGTACGTCCCGAACCTGATTTGGGCGACTCTACAAAAACAAGATCAAACAACCAGGTACCGTCAGATGAAAGTCTTCAACGTTGTACTGCGAGTTAATGCCCTGTCTGCAAGCCCCGCGTTCTGCCAAGCGCCCGGCCATTCCTCTTCCCCCTTCCCAAGATGCTGCGTGTCGAACACAAAGACGCCGGGATTCCCTGTATTCCAGGTGCACCAGTGGTTCGACTGCTGACCTCGCACGACCCGCTCTGATCAACGCAACGTCTTAAAAACAAAAATACTGGAGACAGACCGTTCATGAAGACCCCGATCCGTTTTACCGCGCTGGCTTTGTCCCTGTTGCTCGCCAGCGGATTTGCCACGGCTGCCGATCTGAAGATCGGCGTGAGCATGTCGCAGTTTGACGACACCTATCTGACCAACGTCCGTGAGCACATGGACAAGCAAGCCAAGTCCTATCCCAAGGGCGACGGTGTGCAACTGCAGTTCGAAGACGCACGTGCCGACGTGGTCAAGCAACTGAGTCAGGTCGAGAATTTCATTAGCCAGAAAGTCGATGCAATCATCGTCAACCCGGTGGATACGGCGTCCACGGCGCGGATCAGCAAGGAAGCAATCGAGGCGGGTATCCCCCTGGTGTATGTCAATCGCCGTCCCGACCAGGCTGATCTGCCCAAGGGCGTTGCCGCTGTGACGTCCAATGACGAAGAAGCGGGCAGGCTACAAATGCAGTACATCGCCGACAAACTCGGCGGCAAGGGCAAGATCGTGATTCTGTTGGGTGACCTGGCGAACAACTCCACCACCAACCGCACGAAGGGAGTGAAGGAAGTTCTGGCCAAGTACCCGGGCATCAAAATTGAGCAGGAACAAAGCGGCGTCTGGCTGCGCGACAAAGGCATGACGCTGGTCAACGACTGGCTGACCCAAGGGCGTGAGTTTGACGCGGTGCTTGCCAATAACGATGAAATGGCAATTGGTGCAGCCATGGCGCTCAAGTCGGCCGGCACCAAGCCTGGCAGTGTGTTGATTGCAGGTGTGGACGGTACGCCGGATGGCCTGAACGCGATCTCCAAAGGCGAGATGGCCGTGTCGGTGTTTCAGGATGCCAAAGGCCAGGGCGTCGGCTCCCTTGAGGCGGCACGCCGGATGGCGAAGAAAGAGACGATCGAACAGAACATTGTCATCCCGTTCAAGTTGATCACTCCGGATAACGTCAAAGACTTCAAATAGCCCTGGCATAACAACAAAACAATCAGCTGACAGTGCGGCTTCGGCCGCCTCGCAGATGGAGTACCGCTTTATGTTCGCTCAAGCGACTGTCTCGCAGCCTCCCGCCATCCAGCCCCGGCTGCCGGAAGAGCCTTACCTGCTGGAAATCGTCAATATCAGCAAAGGTTTTCCCGGCGTTGTTGCTCTGGACGATGTGCAACTGCGCGTGCGACCGGGCTCGGTGCTGGCGCTGATGGGTGAGAACGGTGCGGGCAAGTCGACGCTGATGAAAATCATCGCCGGTATCTACCAGCCTGATGCCGGTGAAATTCGTCTGCGCGGCAAACCGATAGTTTTTGAAACACCGCTGTCGGCCCAGAAGGCCGGGATCGCCATGATCCATCAAGAACTCAACCTGATGCCCCACATGAGCATTGCCGAGAATATCTGGATCGGCCGCGAGCAGCTCAATAGCCTGCACATGGTCAACCACCGTGAAATGCACCGCTGTACCGCCCAACTGCTGGCGCGCCTGCGCATCAATCTCGACCCTGAGGAGCATGTGGGCAACCTGAGCATCGCCGAACGGCAGATGGTTGAGATTGCCAAGGCTGTGTCATATGACTCCGACATCCTGATCATGGATGAGCCGACCTCGGCCATTACCGAGAAGGAAGTGGCCCACCTTTTTTCGATCATTGCCGACCTGAAGTCTCAGGGCAAAGGCATCATCTACATCACCCATAAAATGAACGAAGTGTTCGCTATTGCTGATGAGGTAGCGGTATTTCGCGATGGTCGTTACATCGGCTTGCAGCGCGCCGACAGCATGAACAGCGACAGCCTTATTTCGATGATGGTGGGCCGTGAGCTGAGCCAGTTGTTTCCGGTGCGCGAGAAGCCCATCGGCGATTTGCTCTTATCGGTACGAGACCTGCGCCTGGATGGCGTGTTCAAGGACGTATCCTTTGATCTGCACGCTGGCGAGATTCTGGGCATCGCCGGACTCATGGGCTCGGGTCGTACCAATGTGGCGGAAACCATTTTTGGCATTACCCCCGCCAGTGGCGGCGAGATACTTCTCGACGGTCAGGCGCTGCGTATTACCGATCCGCACATGGCGATCGACAAAGGCTTTGCCCTGCTGACCGAGGATCGCAAGCTAAGTGGCCTGTTCCCATGCCTGTCGGTGCTGGAAAACATGGAGATGGCGGTGCTGCCGCATTATTCGGGCCACGGCTTTATTCAACAAAAAGCCCTGCGCGTGTTGTGCGAGGACATGTGCAAGAAACTTCGGGTGAAAACCCCCTCCCTTGAACAGTGCATCGACACGCTGTCCGGTGGCAACCAGCAGAAAGCCTTGCTGGCGCGCTGGCTGATGACCAACCCGCGCCTTCTGATCCTTGACGAACCCACCCGTGGCATCGATGTCGGCGCCAAGGCCGAGATCTATCGCCTGATCTCTTTCCTTGCGAGTGAAGGCATGGCAGTGATCATGATTTCCTCTGAGTTGCCGGAGGTGTTGGGCATGAGTGACCGGGTCATGGTGATGCATGAGGGCGACCTGATGGGCATCCTTGATCGCGATGAAGCGACCCAGGAAAAAGTCATGCAACTGGCTTCCGGAATGACGGCGCTCCACTGATCCACAGAATAAGCAGAATAAAAAAGGTGACGGGCTATGAACGCAATAACGGAAAACAAATCGGCCACAGTGCCGACCAAAAATCGTCGACGTATGCCTACCGAACTCAGCATCTTCCTTGTGCTGATCGGCATTGGTCTGGTGTTTGAACTGTTCGGCTGGATCGTGCGCGATCAAAGCTTCCTGATGAACTCCCAGCGCCTGGTGCTGATGATCCTGCAAGTATCGATTATCGGCCTGCTGGCAATCGGCGTGACTCAGGTGATTATCACCACGGGCATCGATCTGTCCTCGGGCTCGGTGCTGGCGTTGTCTGCGATGATTGCCGCCAGCCTGGCGCAAACCTCTGACTTTTCCCGGGCGGTGTTTCCCAGCCTGACGGACTTACCGGTCTGGATCCCGGTGGCGATGGGGCTTGGTGTGGGGCTACTGGCGGGCGCAATCAATGGCAGCATCATCGCCGTCACGGGTATCCCGCCGTTTATTGCGACCCTGGGGATGATGGTTTCGGCCCGTGGCCTGGCCCGTTATTACACCGAAGGCCAGCCAGTGAGCATGCTTTCGGATTCGTACACGGCCATTGGTCATGGTGCGATGCCGGTGATTATCTTTCTGGTAGTGGCGGTGATTTTCCATATTGCTTTGCGCTACACCAAATACGGCAAGTACACCTACGCCATTGGCGGCAACATGCAGGCGGCGCGCACGTCGGGGATCAACGTGAAGCGTCATTTGATCATCGTCTACAGCATCGCCGGTTTGCTCGCGGGGCTGGCCGGTGTCGTGGCCTCGGCACGTGCGGCCACCGGTCAGGCCGGGATGGGCATGTCCTACGAGCTGGATGCGATTGCTGCCGCGGTTATCGGCGGCACCAGTCTGGCGGGCGGAGTAGGGCGCATCACCGGCACGGTAATCGGTGCGCTGATCCTTGGCGTAATGGCCAGCGGGTTCACCTTTGTCGGCGTGGATGCTTACATTCAGGACATCATCAAGGGCTTGATCATCGTGATTGCGGTGGTCATCGACCAGTACCGCAACAAGCGCAAACTCAAGCGCTGAAAGGGTCAGCGCTGCCGTTTTTGGTCGACGGCAGCGCTGGATTCTATGCATGTTAATCAAGTCGCAAATTAACCAATCAACCGCAGCTCAAGCTTATTCCGTCGTCTCGACTACGCCCTGATCTTCTCCCAGAAAACCGCCGCTCTGATGGTGCCATAGCCGCGCATAGGTACCATTCTTGGCAAGCAACTCGGCGTGGGTGCCTTGTTCGATGATACGACCGTCATCCATGACGATCAGCCTGTCCATGGCAGCGATGGTGGACAGGCGATGAGCGATGGCAATCACGGTTTTGCCCTGCATCATTTCATCAAGACTTTCCTGAATCGCCACTTCGACTTCCGAATCCAGCGCGCTGGTGGCCTCGTCAAGTAGCAGGATCGGGGCGTTTTTGAGCATCACCCGGGCAATGGCCACGCGTTGGCGCTGGCCGCCCGACAGCTTGATACCACGCTCACCCACCAGGGTGTCGTAACCGGAATGGCCTTGCTTATCACTCAACTGGCTGATGAACCCATCGGCCTGGGCGTTGACCGCGGCAGTACGGACTTGCTCGTCGGTAGCGTCGGGCCGACCATAGGCAATGTTGTCTCGGATGGAGCGGTGCAGCAGGGAAGTGTCCTGCGTCACCATGCCAATGGCGCTGCGCAAGCTGTCCTGAGTAACGTGCGCGATGTTTTGCCCGTCGATGCTGATCGTGCCGTTGTCCACGTCATAGAAACGCAACAGCAGGTTGATCAGGGTTGATTTACCAGCACCGGAGCGACCCACCAGGCCGATTTTCTCGCCCGGACGAATAGTCAGGTTCAGGGCATCCAGCACCTGACGTTCGCCGTTGTAGTTGAAGCTCACGTTGTCGAAGGTGACCGCGCCGCCCTTTGTCACCAGCGTGGCCGCGTTTGGCGCGTCCTGAACTTTGGGGCCGCGGGTCAAAGTGGCCATGCCATCCTGAACGGTGCCGATGTTCTCGAACAGTGATGTCATTTGCCACATGATCCAGTGGGACATGCCATTGATGCGCAACGCCATGGCGGTAATCGCCGCCACAGCACCTGTGCCGACCTCACCCTGATGCCACAGCCACAGGGCGTAACCACCTGCACCCATGATCAACGCCACCACCAAAGCCTGGTTGACGATCTCGAACTGGCTGACCAGACGCATCTGGCGCAAACCAGTGACCTTGAAGTCCTCCATCGCTGCACGCGCGAAATGCGCTTCCCGTTTCGAGTGCGAGAACAGCTTTACCGTGGTGATGTTGGTGTAGGCGTCCGAAACACGTCCGGTCATTGATGAACGCGCATTGGCCTGTTCCTGGCCGACTTTGCCCAGGCGAGGTACGAAGTACCGCATGGCCAGACCGAACAACGCGATCCAGGCAATGAAAGGCAGCATCAACCTCAGGTCGAAGTTACCTGCCAATGCGATGATCGCAATGAAATAAACCCCGATCCCGGGGGCGATCTCGATAAGGGTAAACAGTACCTCGCGCACGGACAGCGCCGTTTGCATCACCTTGGTGGTAACCCGGCCAGAGAACTCGTCGGAGAAGAAAGAAAGGCTCTGTCGCAACATCAACCGGTGGAAATCCCAGCGCAGCCGCAAGGGCAAATTGATCGCCAGGACCTGGTGCTGCACCATCGTGCGCAACGCCACCAGCCCGATGCTGGTGACCAATATAATGCCGATGCTCCACAGCACGCGGCTTTCCTGAGCGGCCGCATCGCCGCCGGCCTGCCAGGTCGACAGCATGTCCACGACCTGCCCGAGGAATGAAAACAGCCAGGCTTCGTAAATCGATACCCCTGCGCTGAGCAGCGCAAACGCAACGATGTAGCCACGGGCACCCCGCGTGCATGCCCACAGAAACCGCGCCAGGCCGTCGGGCGGTGGCGGTACTTCATCAGGCGGGAAGGGGTCGAGCCATTGTTCAAACGCGCGAAGCATGGTGATCTCCAAAACGATCCAGTGCGAAGATTCTTGCACTTAAAGGCGGCTTAAGGATTTTTGATTGGATGGGAAGTTACTTGTTCAGAACTTTTTCCATGATGATCGTGCGCTCTGCGCCGTGGAACTCGTCCCTGAGCTTCTGGAAGCCCAGCGACAGATAAAACCCTTCGGCCGTGATTGAGGAGGGCACCCGCAACCGTTTGATCCCGCTCTGCGTTGCGACGGCTTCGAGGTTCGACATCAGTCGATGGCCTATGCCTTTCCCTTGATGGGACGGCTCAACAAACATACTCCGCACGATGTCTTGATCAAGACTTGCGGTTGCAATGACATGATCATCAAAGCACGCGACATACACCTGGCGGCAGGTCATAAAGTGCAGAATCGCCGTGGGTGAGAAGCTTTGCTGTACGCGCTCGATGATGTCTGACGAATAATCCTGAGCATTGGATTCGCGCAGTGCTGCCACGATAATCCTGCTGATGGCGGGGGCGTCCGTATTTATCGCGTTTCGAATGACACAATCCATTGGGTACTCGTTCGTGCATTGAGTTGATGGGTGGGCGACTGGAGGGTTAATCATCCATCAGACAATCGAGCTTACTGCCCGAGAGTGAAGTCTGTAGATCAACCGCTTTTGTTGCCCAGCGGTTCGGGTACCACCTTATTCCGGCTGCATTTTCCGGTTCCAGCCCAAAGTGTCGGCACAGGGTGCCAACCATTGCCGGATGTTTGGATTGCGCGCCAGGACCTCGGGTTCCAGCAAGCGCGCCCCGACATTGGCATGACGCAAGAAGTGCACCCCTAGGCACTGCTCCAGTTGCTCGGCAAGCAGGGGGAAGTCCATGAGGCTGTGCAATCGCGGCCACTTGATCAGCTTGCGGTAGCGCAGTTCCTGAGACTCGACGCGCAGGTCGTCATTCGAGCGCCACTGAACGTTGAACAGATTGTCATGTCGAGACAGGTCGACCCGCCAGTTCCCGTTGGCCGGGATGTTCAGATCGAGTTTCAGGCTGTCGGGCCGCAGCTTGTTGCGCTTATAGAACCAGTGTTCGGGGGACTCATTGCTCAGATCGAAGGAGCAGACACTGTATGAGACCTCGTCCAATCCGAAGCTGGCGAACCATTCAGCGATTTCAGGGTAGGTGGAGTGATCGAACATACCTGGCCTCGTGTTGAGAACGCGTCAGAGAGTGCTTCAGCTTGATTGCGTGTCCAGAGGGGGCATGTGAAGCGGCGACCGACAATCGTCTGACCGCTTTTGGCCGATCGCACTCAGGCCCACTCGTGCTCGGTCAGCCTTTTGAATTCTGACAGCGCCTCTTGAAACTGAGCTCTAGGGAAAGACACTCGCTGATTCATCTGATTCCAGTCCACCGCAGTGATGACGCCGGAAATGGTATCGACGGCTCGACCAAAACGCTCCCAAATGACGGTGTCACCCCGTATCACTTGCTCAACCACCGCAACCGTGCAGCTAAGGTCCATGTCGTCCGAACAGACCAACAGTGGCACGATGGTCGAACAGTTTTCCATGACAGGTTCGAGAATCTTCCACGCGTAGTTCGAGTCATCGTCGTCAATCAACCAGCCTTGCGCAGGAACCAGTCCGTTGGTTTCGTCGTTGCCCTCACCGTCGTAAACGACGCCTTTAACCCAGTTCGCAAGTGGAATGGAGTCAATGGTGAGCACCGGGTGTGGCGCTCTCGTGTGTTTCGATTGGTACATTGTTGCGCTGATGATATTCATGCGGGGCTCAAGGGTTGAACTGACCATAGCGTATCGGAAAGTCATTTAAGGTTTCATATAAGCCTATCAAAAACTGGCGATTTACATGGTGTGTCCGACTCCGGTCGCCCGAAAACAGCCTGTCGACATCTGCGCTTATGATCTGCCAGAGTATCAATCGCACGCCATGTCCCTCACAGAAGGTATATTTTTGATCCGTCTCGCTGAAGCAAAAGATGAGCCTGCAATAAGGCACTGCGCTGAACAGGCCTACGCCCGCTATGTACCTGCAATCGGTCGCAAACCTGCGCCCATGACAGCCGACTTTGCGGCGCAAATCGCGGCGGGCATCGTTTACGTGGCAACCGATGAAAACGCCACGCTTGAAGGTTTCGTGGTGTTTTATGCCGAGCAACAGCATGTGCTGCTGGAAAATGTGGCGGTGATGCCCAGCGCAACAGGACGCGGGGTAGGCAAATCACTGATCCGCTTTTGTGAAGAAACCAGCCGACAGCTCGGAATCAATGCAGTGCATCTTTATACCAACGAGAAGATGGCGGACAACCTCCTGATTTACCCCAGGCTTGGCTATATCGAGGTGGGGCGGCGCACCGAGCATGGTTTCGAACGCGTCTATTTCGAAAAAAAACTGGTCTGATGAAGTTCGGAGGTGCGTTCCGTCTGGCTAATTGAGTTGTTCGGAAAACAACTTCTCGGGAAGAAAGTGTGAAGCCCGGGAACGTTTATCGCGATGCTATCAGCCTGAACGCCGGACAAATCCAGTCTATGGGTTAACCGCGACAGCCGAGAAAACTGTCGCGGTCTATTTGCCTGTTTAGCGACTAGCGTCTGCCAGGCCAATCTCAATGAAGCGAACGGAACTCTCCATCGCTTGCTGACCTTCCGGCAACAGGGTGGCGTAGAAGTGCCAGGCATGGAACATCGCTGGCCATACTTCCAGATTGACGCGAACGCGGTTGTCAGCAAGGTGAGTTGCGAGACGCATCGCATCACTCAACATCAACTCGTTTTCTCCGATTTGAACCAAAATTGGCGGAAGACCTGTGACGTCCGCGAATACAGGAGAGGCCAGAGGATGATTGGCCAATGTGTCGCCCAGGAACGCTCTGGCAAGGATATCCAGCACTGGCTTGGAGTTCAGAGGATCCAGCCCCTCACGATTGCTCATCGAGGCGCCGGTATGTTCAAGGTTTGCCCACGGAGAAATGGATGAGCCAACCGCAGGTAATGGAAGTCCTTTGGATTTCGCCGCCACCATCACGCTGACAACCATCGCACCGCCAGCTGACTCACCAGAAAATGCAATCTTGTTAGCCGGGATTTTCTGCTCCAGCAACCACTCGTAGGCGCGCAATGTGTCGCCGATGGACGCGGGAAACTTATGCTCTGGGGCGAGGCGATAGTCCGGCATATAAACACGAGCACCCAGCATTTTTGCGTAGTTGCCGCCGATCCCGTGATAGCCGTCTGGACGCCCGACAATGTAAGCCCCGCCGTGGATGTACATCAATACCGCATCGGTTTTGACTTCATCTGGAGTAACCAGTGTGCCAGGCACACCACCCATGTCGACTGATTCAAATTTGACGCCAGCAGGCGCAGGATTTTGCGCGAGCATCTTTGCGTAGGAGTCGCGGATGTCGCTCATTTTTGTGGTGGTGTCGATGCCCTTCAGAACGGGTACCAGATCGCCAAGGCTGTTGGCCCAGGTTTGGACGGCTGCTTGTACTTCAGTTTTCATAAAACCTCAATTGATCGTTGGGCGGTGGATTAGCTAATTGAGATACTATGCTTGGAATTGGGGAATAGGGTTCCCCATAGCAGGTGCCAAATAGCCCGAACCTTGAGACTGCAGAGGCTCCATGGAACTTCACAACCTGAACGATATAGCCGCCTTTGTAAGTTCGGTAAACGCTGGGAGCTTCACTGGAGCGGCAAAGCACCTCGGCCTCACACGCTCGGCGGTGGGGAAGTCGATAGTCAGACTCGAAACTCGCTTACAGGTACGTTTGCTCAATCGCACCACGCGTAGTTTGAGCATGACGGATGACGGTCAGGTTCTTTATGAGCGCTGTGTGGGGGTTCTTCAGGATCTGGACGACGTAGAAGATGCCCTTGCTTTTCGTCGCTCGACACCCAGTGGACGACTGCGGATTAGCCTGCCGGTTGCACTCGGCAGGCTCCACGTCCTCCAGCACGTGGAGCGTTGCCTGAAGGATTGGCCATCATTGAGCGTGGATATCGCTTTTTCCGACAGGCTGGTGGACCTGATTGATGAGGGTTTTGATTTGGCCATTCGGATTGGGCCTCCCAAGGAAGATTCTCGGTTGCTGACGCGCACAGTGGCTTACCAACAAATGATTACCTGCGCTTCACCCAGGTATCTCGCTGAGCATGCCCCACCTGAAACGCCTGAAGATTTATCCGGTCACGAGTGCCTGCATTTTGTGAGCGGGGGACGATTGCTTCCCTGGAATTATCGAGTGAATGGTAGCTCTGTACCCGTTTTCCATGGTGGGAGGTTACAGATGGACAGCGCTGAGTCATTGCATCAGTCAGCTGTCGCTGGCCTTGGCATTACGACTCTTCCCTCCTACGTGGTTAACGAGGATTTGAGAAGCGGCAAGCTTGTTCAATTGCTCGCAGCCTATGCAGAGGCCGAAGAGCCTATTCGGGTGATCTACCCTAGCAAGCGGCATCTTTCACCAAAAATTCGACTCTTCATCGATAAGCTTGTGGAGGCTTGGTCGCCTCGTCCGCCATGGGGGGAATGATTCGGTTGAGTACACTGAAATTGGCTTGAAAGGTTGGCATTCCCCATCGCTCAGTGGAAACCTGATCGCCACCGATGGCAGCAAATCAAATCCGTCCACAATCTCGATTTTCATGCTCCAGCGCGTTTTTGCACATTCTTCGCCGATGGGGGGCAGCTCTGATGGCGACATCACGCTACGGATCCCCCATATCTTATCGTTCATGTCATTAAACAGCGCCAGCCACCGGTTTGCCGAACAGCCTCAATCGGCTAACGCCGCCATCCGGGAAGACGTTCAATCGTACGTGGGTGATCGCTCCCAGGCTGGCCAGTTCTGCCTCATAGAAATGCTCTCGATCCATCTCCATTTTTTGCTCCGGCAAAAGCTCGCGCCAGAAGAGGCTTTGCGTTTCGATCTGGCCGTCAGTGCCACCTTTTACGCAGGCGGCCTGGATCGACAAACGATCCGGATAATTGCCTTTGTAGTGCAGCGTGTCGACCACAATGCGTTCAACGACTCCGGCCACACCTAACGCAACGATCACCCAGTCATTACCCGGTGTGCGACGTCGGGCGGTTTCCCAGCCTTCGGCCATGACGGCGGCGCGACCGGGATTGATGATATTGCCCATCTGGCCGTAATGCTCGTCCGAGCAGGCGATGGCGCGACCACCGTTGAGGGCGGCGCACAAGTCCACGTTCTCGTCCGGATGGATGTTTGACCAGTCCTTGTGCGGGATGCCGTAGACCCGCAACCGCGCGACGCCGCCGTCGGGAAAGATGTTCAGGCGCAAGTGGCTGTAGGGTTGATCGTCGTTGATGGCGTGATAATGGTGACTGTCACCGCTCAACTCCACTGCACCGAGCACTTCGGTCCAGACGGTATTTTCGTCGGGATCGGCGCCTTCCAGAAAGCAGGCCTCAATGGATGCCGACGGCGGGAAGTTGCCGGTGAAGAACGAGGTATCGATGTCTACGCCCTTGAGCGTGCCCGCCACACCCAGGCGGATCACCGCATGGTCGTAACCTTCGTGGCGCTTGCGGCGGGATTCCCAGCCGTCCATCCATTTGCCGTTGTTGTCGAATACATCGGCCTTGAATACCGCGGGCGCGTGCTGAAACAGACGATTGACGTCGGCGAACCAGTCATCCGTGACGGACAAGGCGACTGCGCCCAGGCGTGCGTCTGCCAGGTTCAGGTATTTTTCGAATGCGTGTTGGGGAATCTTCATGACGCTACCTCTGAAATGTCGCGCAAAGCGCTGGTCACTGTTGCGCTGACTTCACGTGGTCCGGCACCCAGGGGCCTTTCACCTGAATGGCTGGAAATGCCTGGTCAATAATCTGTAAATCAGCGTCCTTGGGCGTGTTGTCGCCCTGGCCCTGAATGTTGACGATGTCCTGCGGGCATGCGGAAAACGCGACGAAGCAATCCATCTCCGCGCGCAACGTGATGTAGTCACCGGGGTTGGTGACTGTGGGCAAAGTGGCCAGGGTGATGTTGTCTGGCTGAACGCGGATGTTCATGAAAATGTTGAACGAAGCGAGGTTCCGTCGCGGCGGCGTCACGCCCAGTTCCAGCATGCCTTCGAACAGGTTATCGCTGCAGTTGCGATGATAGTGAGTGCAGCCGAGCAGTTCATAACGACGGCGGTCGCAGGCTGCCATGAAGGTGTCATGCACGCCGGGCGATGTGTCTTCAACCAGCGTCAGGATCGGGTGGCGCGCACTGGTGACGAAGCTGTCACCCACCACCGGATTCAGGTGCTGAGTCCATACCCGGGTCGCTTCCATACACATGAACTCTTCAAGGTCATAGGCATTCCAGGCCCAGCAGTCCACCACTTGGGTGCCGTGGGTATTGATCACACGCACCGATTGCCCGGCTTTCAGGCGCACAGCTTTACCGTGGCCAGCGGGAATGGTCAGGGAGGAAGTCGGCATTACAGACATGGGAAACTCCAGTTCAGATTCAGGTTCGGGCCAGACGATGGCGATTGAGACGGCGCTCAACAGCGCCCGCGGCGGTATCGAGCAACAGGGTGATCAGCCAGTAGGCGAGGGCGACAACAAGGTAAATTTCCAGTGGGGCATAGCTGGTGGAGATGGCTTGCTTGGCCGCGTACATGAACTCTTCCACGCCCACTACCGAGAGCAGCGCGGTGTCCTTGATCAGGCCTATCAACAAGCCAATCGATGGCGGTAGCGCCACGGGCAGTGCCTGTTTGAGCAGCACATGACGCAGGGTTTCCCAAGGACGCAGCCCCAGCGCGGCGCTGGCTTCATACTGGCCCCGGGCAATGCCACCAAATGCGGAACGTAATACTTCACCCATGTACGGCCCGTAATACAGGGTCAATGCGGTAACCCCCACTACCGGTGAACTGAGTGTGATGCCGTATTCCGGCAAGATGAAAAACAGCAGATAGATGAGCACCAGCATCGGCAAGCCCAGCACGAAGTCGATATAGGCGCGCACCATTGCGTGCAACCACGGCTGACCTCGCTGCAGAGCCCACGCCAACAGCGCACCAAAGGTAAGGGCGGTGCACGCCGAGATCAGGCTGAGGCGCAAGGTCACCAGCAGGCCCGCTGCCAGATCAGGTGCGTTATAGAGAATCGCTGACCAATCCATCATTGCCTCCTGGAGCGGTTGAAGCGACTTTCCAGGCGTCGCGCGAGCTTGAGTGTCGGCCAGCAAATCAGCAGGTAACCGGCGACGACGATTGCCAGCACCGGGGTGGCTTCGTAGGTGCGAGCGATCACCAGTTGCCCGGCGTAGGTCAATTCGGTCACTGCCACCACTGACGCCAATGGCGTGGTCTTGACCACCAGGGTGAACTCATTGACCAGCGCGGGCAGGCTGGCACGCAAGGCTTGCGGCGCCGAGACATACCACCACGTTTCAAAGGCTGAGAGCCCGAGCGCCGAAGACGCTTCGGTCTGCCCGCCGGGCAGGTTGCGGTAGTTGGCGCGCAGGATTTCGGCGACATACGCTGCACTGTTCAGGCCTATGGCGAGTACCGCAGCCAGCAAGGGTTTGCCACCCAACCCAATAAGGGGCAGAGAGAAGAACACGATGAACAACTGGACAATCGACGGGACCCCACGCATCAGGCTGACGTACAAATGCCCAAGGCCGCGCCACATTGGCGTCGATCGTCCGCGCAGCCACCAGATGACATGGCCCATGCCGAAGCTGGTAACGGCGGCAAGCAACGTCAACTCCAGCGTGACCAACAGCCCGTTCGCAAGATCAGGCAGGGCATTTAGCAGTTGCGCGTATGAACTCATGGATTAAACCGGAAATTCACTGAGGTCTTCAGCCACTGACAATTCGACCGCGCCGGGTTGATCATTGCCCGCGATGCCCGTGCAGCAGGTGGACACTACGAACAGCGTATCCAGCACCACGCGACAGGTCACCGAGTCACCGGCTTTGACCGTGTTCGGTAACGGCTTCAGCGTTCCTTGCTGATCCAGCTGCACGCTCATGAACAGGTTGATCGGGTCCGGCAGTTTGGGTTGCTGACGGCCGAGACGTTGCAGCTCTGCTTTGAGCGATTCCACGCAGCCGGTCTGGTCTGGATAGCCGTTGGCTGCCAGGAAGGCGGTCGTGGAGGCCGGCATTAGCAGGTCATGTTTACCGACGCTGTCCTTGCCCAGCACCATGACCGGACGTCGACGATTATTGACCATGCGCATGCCCGCACCCAGCACGTACGAGTTGCTGAACACCCGGGTGTGATGCACCGACAAATGGACGCTGGTCTCCAGTTCGCTAAAGCCGAAAAGGCTTGCCACGGCGCCGTCTTGCAGGGCTGTAACACGCAGCAACTGGCCGCGCTTGACGAGGATTGATCCGGCGCTGGCGGCGGGCACCCTGACGGACTGGGGTGGCAGTGGCGCTCGGGTTTCGATGGCGTCTTTCATGATCAGCATGGGAGGGCCTCAGGCGTGCGACGGTTCGTCATCGGAAATGACGATGTCGATGGGAGTAACGAGCAGCCCGTTACCCGGAATGATGTCCTGCGGACAGGAGGACACCGCGCAGACCAGGTCTTTCAAGGCACGAAAGACGATTCTGTCTCCTGCCTTGCTGGTCGGATCGGTGACCTGCATCCGGCAGTCGGCGGTTACCGGGCCGTTCTGGAACAGGTTGAAAGGCTCGGGCACGTTTACCGGCAGCACTCCGTAATGGCTCAGGCCTTCGTGCATGTTGTCCAGGCAATTGCGATGGCCGTCGACCCCGAAGTCAACGCTGAAGCGCGTGCAGTCACAGGCTGGAACGTTGGCGTCGTGCACACCGACGGTGTCATGCAGTACCTGCAATAAAGGCTCATCGGCGTTTGAGTAGAGGCTGTCGCCGATGGCAAAAAACAGCGAGTTCAGACGTCGACGGGTGTGGGTGGGCGAAAGATATTGCTCGGGCTGACCGTTGACGATGGCGACGAAGTCAGCGGCTTGCTGGCCGTCACGGTCGATCACCGTGATGAATTGGCCGCTGCGGACTTCGAACGTGCGGCCGTGCCCGGCCGGTACATGGACTTGGGTGACAGGGGAAGACATGTGGGTACTCATTTGGCAGGAATGAAGTCACTGGAAGGCAGGTCGAAGGTCACCCCGAGATACTGCTGTTGCAGCTTCTGCAATTCGCCGGAGTTCTTCATGGCGATGATCTGATCGCTGATGACTTTGTTCAGGCGAACATCATCTTTGCGTGTGGCCCAACTGATCCACTGGCTGTCGCCCAGTTCGCCGACCTGGCGCAGGTTTTCAGGATGCTGCTTGCGCAGGCTGCCCAGTACGGTGATGTCGTCGAGGATGAAATCGGCCCGCTTGGTCATCAGCGCTGAGAGTGTCTGATCGACACTGTCGACGCCGACGATCTTGATCGGTGCCAGCCCCTTGGCTTTGAGTTCGACGTTAAATTGTTTGACCAGTTGTTCCGGCGCGGAGGTGGTTTTAACCGCTGCGCTCAAGCCGGAGAGGCTTTCGATTTTCAGGCTGGCAGGGTCCAGGCGCTTGTCATCGGCACGGGTCATGACCGCATTGACGCTTTTACCGAACGGCGCCACGAACAGCACTTTGCTCGCCCGCTCGGCGGTGACGTTGAGGGACGAGCCTTCGGCGTCCACTGACCCTGAAATCAGCGCGGGGATAATGCCGCTGAAGGCCATCTTCTGGTATTCGACTTTTACGCCCAGGGTCTTCGCCACCTCAGCCATGATTGCCGGGGTGTAGCCGATGATCGCGCCGCTGTCATCGGTGTATTCATAGGGGGCGAAGGTTGGATCGATCGCTACGGTCAGCGTGCCACGGGATTTGATTTCATCGAGTGTATCGGCTGAAGCCACTGTCGCGTACAGCGTGGCGCCGAAGGTCATTGCAGCCAGAACAAACGGTATACCTGGGAACATTTTTTTCATGATGGCGCCCTTTGGTTCGGTATGAAGACTAAAGGGGTATCGCAGTTTCTGTGCCAGCGTTGCTTGCGGACTTGAAAGAAGATCAGCAAGCCTTAAGAAACAATGGTTTCACCAGCTAAAATAATGAAACCAATGTTTCTTGTGCGTGTGCTCATGAGCTTTGGCAGTAGGGCGGCCCGCCCCGCGCTGGTGCGCGGCTGTGCTGTTATGGTGCCGTATCGGTCGCTATCGGGATCTATTCCAGCTCGCCCAGTTCCTGATGCAGAACCTCGGCGTTGGCCAGATGCGTCGATTTTTCGCTGGACAGCTCCCTGCCGACCAGCGAGCAGAGGAGGTTGGTGATACCCGCGATGCTCGAGTTGCTGTCGAACATCAGGGTGCCCTCGGTGTGGCAGCGTATGACCCACTTCGCCAGCTTCGCAGGCTTACCGGCCAGCACATCAGAGATATACAGAATCTGTACGCCGAGGGCATTCATTGCTGCCATGCCACTTTCAAGCTGCGGCACACGACGGCGCAAGCCAATACAGATGGCTACGTCGCGCTCGTCTAGCCCTGCGAGGTACTCGGCCAGAGAATCGCCGGGTGCAGGAAGCAACAGGATGTCGCTGCGTACCTGGATGAGGTTGCTGCGAAACATGACGGCGATGGTCTGACTGTGGCGATAACCGATCAGCACCACTCGACGGGCTTTGGCGATGGCCTGTGCGATCTGGAACAGATCTGCCTGAGCGAGGGACTCGTAGGTTTTGATCAGGTTGGTGACTTCCTGATTCAGGTGATGCTGAATCAGTGTCTGAGGGTCGTGGTCCTCTTCACCTAGATGCTGCAAATATAAAGGCGAGCCGCCAGTGCTGGCTTTGCGCGCATCTCGGCGAGCCTTCTCATACGAGTCATAGCCCAACGCGCGGAAGAAGCGGGTGGTAGTGGCCTTGGAAACACCGGCACTGATCGCCAGCTCAGTCGCGGTCTGCATCGCCAGGTGGCCGGGCGAAGCGAGGATCACGTCGGACAGCTTCTGCTCAACCGCTGACATCTGTTCATACCGGCCACGAATACGGCTTTCCAGTGAGGCGGCTTGCTCGGCTGCTCTGGATATGACCTTGGTAGACATGGGCGCTCTCACTGACAGACGAAAGCTGAAGTTTATAGAAAAGCGGGCGTGGGAGGTGATACCCGGGATGGTATGGGGTAAACGTCAGTCAATTCTTGAGATCCGTACGCTGCGCGAGTGCCGGCCACCTGAACCTGTTAGCTACGTTTTCTCAAACAGGTCTGCAGGCGCTAAGTGCTCAGTTGAATGCAGCACTGTTCACTTTCATTGCTCGGCAACGGTGCGCAAGCTATCCCAAAGCCCCATCACCTGAGTCACTGCGGCATCTAAAGTGGCATGCTGAACGCCGTCGCGCGCCAGCGTCGAGAGGCCCAACATGAAGCTGTCGAACACGGCAGCAAGAGTCTCTGGCATCACCGTCGCAGGCAATTCGCCTGTGTTAATAGCGCGTTCGATACAGGCAACGATACCCGCACGGTTCAGATTTCTTGCCCGCGCGAGCGGCTCGGAAATCGCCTTGCTCTCGTCCGAGCAAGCGCTCATCAGTCCTAACGACACCAGACACCCTTTGGGATGATCGGCCTCGCACTGCATTTTCGCTGAGCGACGAAGGGTCAGTTCAATTGCTTCCCTGGGCGGCAGGGTGGTATCGAACAGGCTATCGGTCACCCGGCCGTGGGTGGTGAGGTAGCGCTCCATGACCTCAGTGAACAGCGCCTGCTTGGAGCCAAAGGCGGCGTAAAAGCTAGGCGCAGTGATGCCTCCGCCGATGTGGGCCTTGAGCTGACTGAGGGATGTCGCATCGTAGCCATGCTCCCAGAATAAATGCAGCGCCTGCGTGATTGCCACGTCACGGTCAAACGTGCGTGGACGTCCCATCTGTGCCATGCCGGATCTCCTTCAGACGTAGTTGAGTGAAGCTACTTAAATACTAATCGATACATAAGTCGTTGACCATCCCGTAGCTTCTCCCTATATTTATACCGATCAGTATATTAGTCGGGAGATTCGAATGACTGCAGATGAGAAACAGAGCGAAAAGCTTCCGCTTGGGGCGCTACTGGCATTGGCGATGACGGGGTTCATATGCATCGTGACTGAGACCTTGCCTGCGGGTTTACTGCCCGAGATCGGCAGTGGCCTGGGAGTATCGGCATCGTTTGCCGGGCAGATGGTGACTGTTTACGCGTTGGGCTCACTGCTGGCAGCCATTCCGCTGACCATCGCCACACAAAGCTGGCGTCGTAGAACTGTCCTGCTGCTGACGATTGTCGGCTTTCTGATTTTCAACTCCATCACTGCGTTGTCTTCAAATTACTGGCTGACGTTAGTCGCGAGGTTTTTCGCCGGGGTGTCTGCGGGTCTGGCCTGGAGCCTCATCGCAGGATATGCACGACGGATGGTTGTGCCCCGGTTGCAGGGCCGCGCGCTGGCGGTTGCCATGGTGGGAACGCCCATCGCGTTGTCGCTCGGCGTGCCACTGGGAACCTGGCTGGGTAGTTTCATGGGCTGGCGCATGGCATTTGGATTGATGTCCGGAATGACGCTGGTGTTGATCGCCTGGGTTCTGGTCAACGTGCCGGACTATCCCGGTCAGTCCTCGTCACAGCGCATGGCGCTTCGTCAGGTGTTCTTTACGCCGGGTGTGCGTTCTGTATTGGGCGTCGTGTTCACCTGGATGCTGGCTCATAACATTCTTTACACCTATATCGCGCCCTTCGTCGCCGAGGCAGGGCTGGCAAATGATGTGGATCTGGTTTTGCTCACATTTGGTGTCGCCGCGTTGGCGGGCATCTGGGTAACGGGACGGCTGGTTGATCGTCATCTGCGTACAACCGTGTTGGTCAGCCTCGTAACCTTCGCAGCGGTTTCGGTGTTGCTTGGCTTGTTTTCAAACACAGCTGCGGCCATTTACGTCGGGGTATTTATCTGGGGCCTGACTTTCGGTGGCGCTGCCACGCTTTTGCAAACCGCGCTTGCCGACTCGGCAGGTGAGGGCGCTGACGTTGCGCTTTCGATGAACGTCGTGGTCTGGAACAGCGCCATTGCAGGGGGCGGATTACTGGGTGGTGTGTTGCTTGGGCAATGGGGAGTGAGCTCTTTTCCGTGGGTTCTATTGGTGCTTTTACTGCTAAGTCTGGCCATTGCATCCCGAGCCCGAGTCCATGGTTCCGCAGGCGGTGACAGGCAGTCCGGGCAAGTGGTCGTTGGTCATTGATATTCAGTGGCATTCAGTTGGTTGCTGGCCAAGGGCAGCAGCCAGCTCCAGCGTCCATGAGCTGAGGGAGCACGAAGCTAGCGATTCTGGCGCATCGGCATTTTGTCGATGGTCGCGAAAATCGCCTTGATGTCCAGCGGCGCGTATTGGTCCACCTTTGTACCGCCGTCCTTACCTACCAGGAGCAGACGTGTCGGGCCATCGGGCTTTACACCCAGTGTGTTGAGCAGCGACGACGTGGCCTTTGGATCCAGAGCCTTATCATTGCGCTTGCCGACGCCATTGACCACGGAATACAGCACCATCTCCCGTTCGACAAAGGCTTCGCGGTTGGCAGGTTTCATCAGCTCTTGCTGGAATTCAAGCCAGGACGCGTCGCTCGCGCTGGGTGCTACGACGATCAACGGCCGGGACTGCCAGCGCTCACTGACCAAGGGGTTCGAGGCGGTGTCAGCCATGACCTGGCTGCCCGTCATACCAAGCAGCAAGGCCAGTGGAGTCATTAAGCTTTTCATTGGCATCTCCTGAGCAGGATGTATCAACCCTTCGACGCTGGTTTTGCCGGTTTGCTCGCGATCACTGACCGAAGGTCGGAGGTTCTGCACGCGACGAGCCCGGCATTACAGATTAAGTCTGCGCTCACATAAGTCGGAGTTAGCTTAAATCATGTAAATCCCGCCCCAAGGGCGGCGTCAAAGACCATTCGGAAAATCTTACCTTTAACCCTTCGCGCTGCGGGGTGCAGCAAATAGGGCCAACCTCATAGCTTTCCGCCTCTGGAAAGGGGGCAAGTCTTAGCAATGGCCAGCTCACGCCATCTGTTGAATACTGCAAGCGCAGCACGCCATCGGAAACGGTCACACGAAGCCAAAAGTCGTCGGGGTCTCCTGTAAAGGAGCCGGGCGCCCAGTCTGATCTGCCTACGGTGAGCACGCTGCTGATCATCGGATTTCCATCGTTGAACTCAATCCCGGCCTTGACCCATGTCTGCTCATTGAGCCTGACCATAATCCCGGCTTGATCATAAAGCTCGCGGAACTCGGCGTTAATCCTCACTTGAGCAGTGAAGCCACCCGTGGTTTTAAACCCCAGAAAATGCCCGCTGTCTCGTATGAATCCGTAGTGAGTTACCCGCCAGAAATCGGTCTGGAAATCAGTCACCACCTCCAATGAGTCGTCTGAATAGGCGAGGCAATGGTTCGGCTCATTTAGCCAGTTGGCCGTTCGCCAGATGGACTCTTCAAAACGCTGACTGACCGCTGGAATCCATTTTTTACCTGACAAGCTGCCCTCCATATTCTGTGCTGGATGAATGGTGACTGTTTTACCTTCATGCTGGAGAAAATCAACCTGAAACCCACCTTGGCCATTGCGAATACGTGACAGCCGTATAAAAACAGGTCACCTGTTGTCAGGCGCTTTTCGGGTGCTTGAGCTAGCTGTATGGACAAGACATCAATAGCTTGGCTCGGCGTCCGTGGCCCGGACGGGCATTTGCGGCACATATTCTCGTCCTGCCAACTCACCGGCTACTGTGCTTACGGTCCAGCGCCCCGGATGCCAAAGCTAGCAAGAGCGCAATCATTGAAAGAATGGCGCCTGCCCAGTTAGGGGCCGCCAGACCCAGGCCGGCAGCGATCACAATGCCACCCACCCAGGCACCGATGGCGTTGCCGAGGTTGAACAGGCCGATGTTTACCGCAGATGCCAGGGTCGGAGCGCCCGCCGCTCGGGCCTTGTCCATGACGAGTTTCTGGATAGGGGAAACGGTTGCGAAGCCAAAACCTGCCATGAGCAGGATGCAGGCTACCGACATGATCTGGTTGTGAGCGGTCTGGCTGAAGATCAGCAAGACGATTGCCTGGCCACCCAGCGTCAGGTACAGCAGTGGCATCAGAGCCTTGTCGGCATAACGACCACCCAGGATGTTGCCAACGAACAGGCCGAGACCGAAGGCAACCATCAGCCACGTCACGCTACCAGGGTCAAACCTGGCTATTTCGACCATCATCGGTGCGATGTAGGTGATTGAAGTAAAGAACGCTGCCGGGCCAAAGACGGTGATGCCCATCGCGAGCAAGACGCGGGGGTTCGCAAACGCTGCGAATTCTTTCTTGATCTGAGGGCGCTCGTGGTTAGGGATTTTGGGTATCAGCATCAACACGCCGATGAAGCCCAGCACACCCACGATCGTGATCGCGTAGAAGGTGTCGCGCCAGCTCATCACCTGGCTCAGCCAGGTGCCGACCGGAACGCCTACCAGATTGGCGACCGTCAAGCCGGAGAACATGAACGAGATGGCCTGAACGCGTTTGTTCGGCGCAACCAGGTCGGCGGCGAGGATTGCACCGATGCCGAAGAATGCGCCGTGAGTCAAAGAAGTCACTAACCGACCCAGCAGTGCGATATCGAAGTCGCTTGCTGTTGCCGTGACGAAGTTGCCGATGACAAACAAACTCATCAGGAGCAGAAGCATAGGTTTACGAGGAATGCGGGTACCCAGAATGATCAGCAGAGGTGCGCCTACGAATACGCCCAAGGCGTATACGGTTGCCAGATTACCGGCTTGGGGGATGGAAATATTGAAATCTGCGGCCACTTGGGGCAGAAGCCCTGCGATGACGAATTCAGTCGTTCCGATTCCGAATGCACTGAGGGCCAGCGCCCATAAAGCTAAAGGCATAGTCTTCATCCTGTATATTTTTGAGTTGGAGTCGTCGCGCTTTAACGCGGGCCTGAGAGAAAGAAGGCGATGGGTGCTCGCCACTTCCTGTTGCGGCAATGACTCGCAGGGAATGGATATTTCAAGATGTGACTTTGCCCGTATCTTCTAGGTTGATAAAGGCGCTCTCAGTAGCAACAGAGTTGAGTATTTCTCTACTTGTTTGCAGGTAACCTGCGATCGTGGAACGCGGTGATGTCCTCTTAACTTGCCTGGACGAAGCGTTCACGAAGAACGTTCGGGTGCAGAAACTGCAAATCCCAATGGGTAGGAAACACTTTGGGAACAGGCTAAGGTAGATCTATGGAGAGAAAGACCGCCTATTCTTTCTTGCAGAAGGGAGTAAAAGTCTACAATGGCGCAGATTGAACAGGCCCTCAGTGGTGTGCTGATCTTCGTGACAGCCGCACGCACAGGAAGCTTTACCAGGGCTGCCGATCGGCTGGGCATCACCAAGTCAGCAGTGGGAAAAAGCATTGCGAAGCTTGAAGAACGGCTTGGCTGCAAACTCTTCCATCGCACCACCCGAAGCTCTGGGCTAACCGTGGACGGAGAGGCCTATTTTGCGAGTTGCTCGGCAGCTGTCGACGAAATCCTGGCAGCAGAGGCGTCGCTGACCAGTCACCAACAAACACCCAGTGGGCGCTTGAGGGTCGATCTGCCAGCAGCCTACGGCCGCAGCGTTGTGCTCCCGGTACTGTTGGAAATTCTGGACGCAAATCCCGACCTCAAATTAACGGTGACCTTCAGCGATGCCGTCATTGATTTGATCGAAGAGGGCATCGATCTCAGTATTCGCTTTGGCACATTGAAAGATTCAAGTGGCCTCGTTGCACGTCGTCTGACGGTGCAGAAGCAGATCATTTGCGCGTCGCCCGGATACCTTGCGAAACACGGCTGTCCTGAATCTGTTGAGGACCTTCAGCACCACAGTTGTATCGTAAGCTTCCGTCGCGGACAGCGGATGAGTTGGAGTGTCCAGAATGCAAACGGTGAACTCATCCGGATTACTCCACCGGGCACCCATGAAGTGGGTGATGGTGACGCGATCGTTTCCATGACGGTTGCCGGGCACGGTATCTGTCAGATTCCGAACTCTTTGGTTCGAGACCACCTTGAAGCTGGGCGGCTCGTTCAGGTGTTGGAAAAATACAGTACGGCCGATGTGGCGATTCATGCGGTCTGGCCCCAAACGCGTCACCTGCTTCCGAAGGTTCGACGTGTCGTGGATGAACTCGTGTTGCGGGCTGAGCGTGGGGCGCTGGATTAAAATAGCGTCGTACGGTCATGTATGTGCGCCAGCAGGACAGCCCCGCTGGCATTACCTCGCTTTCCATAACTTGAATTACGGCCTGGCGCTTGGCGCGCTCATTGACGCAGTGAACGACACGCTAGCGAGCTCTTCCAAAGGCTTCTTTCTGAACTTCTCCGAGAGAATTTCCACACCCCAAGGCCCGTTGTAACCGGTTGACCTGACGGATTCGATAAAACCGGTCAAATCGAAGGTTCCTTCTCCGCAGAGCTCGCGCAAAACGGGCTCATCTCCGTACGGCCGAAGGGATGCACGCCGTGTTTGAATATCAAATGATGAACTTAAGAGGAGCGCCTGCTTAGTGTTGCTCCATTCTTACCGATGAGCCGTTATCGGGATTGTTTTTTGTTCCCTGGTCACTGTCCGAATTGTCAAAGCACCCAGACATGGTTCCGGTAATGCACAAAATTAGAACCAGCGTTTTAGTGATTTTCTGCATGTTGCAAACTCCTGAAAGGTCGACAATCTATATGAGGCCCCGAGCTTTCGAAGGGTTCATCTTCTATAGGTTGTTTCACTGTAGAGTTATTTTCTCCAATCTAATGAGACACGCGTCTTTTCATGGGACGTAAATGAAGGTGAGTGTTTCCATCCAAACGCCGGTGTTGGATAACTTACGCAGGGCGGGGCGCCCATTTTACTTGATCAACTGTCACCCACTGATCGCTGCGATGATTTAATCCCGTGCCTGACTAAACTTACCTCTCCGCCCTGGTCAAACTTCAACCGTGCAGCTTCAACATCAGGCAATTTGTCGAGCGTCCACTTATGCACTTCGAGAAATGGCTGCAGCAGTGTTCGACCCAGTTGAGTGATCTAATACTGGACCGCCAAAGGCGAAGACGAAATGACCTTGCGCGAGACGATGCCAATTTGTTCCAGCCGCCGCTTCCTGAAATTGATGGTGAGAAGCGTCGTTCCATCCCGTGCTCAAGCTACATGCTAAATTCAAGCAGGCCGCCATGATGAGATTGCTGACAAACTCAAGCGTGCGCTGCACCTTATGTTGAAAAGTCTCTGAGGAAATACCGTCATGGTCATTCAATCGCGGCTGAGCGAACTGACTGAGGCATCCATGGATGAAGCCCAGCGTTCGGTACTCAAGGACATTCTTGCGGGCCCGAGGGGCAACCTGGATGGACCTTTTCTGGCCTGGATTCACAGTCCCGAACTGGCCAGTCATGCCCAGCAACTGGGAGCGTTCTGTCGATATGGCACGCGGCTCGAGTTGCGCCTTACGGAGTTGGCGATACTGTTCACCGCAGCGAGGTGGCAGTCGCAGGCCGAGTGGCAGATTCATGAGCCGATCGCACGTGCGGCGGGAGTCACAGACTCTGTTATTGAAGCACTGCGGCTGCAAGTAATCCCACAATTCGCGCGCGAGGACGAAGAGTTGGTCTACAGCCTGGGTAAGTCACTGTACGAGACGCGTCGGATTAACGAGGATTTGTATGCGAACGCAATCCAGGCGTTCGGAGAGCCTGGCCTTGTAGAGCTTGTCGGGGTGTTCGGGTATTACTCGTTGGTGGCGATGACTTTGAATGTCTTCGCGGTGCGTCGTGATACTGATGCACCGGTGCTGTTTGTTGAGCGATGAGTCTGTTGTTGAGCTGATGCTCTGAGTTCTTGGGGGCAGAGCATCTGGCCATGAAAATGTAGTGTGATGCCTTGGCAGGATCATTTGGCTAGAGGCTATCCGGATCCCCAAAAAACATTTTGACTGGGCTCTAAGACGGTAGTTTCAGGTCATAAAAAACTAATAATGCCCCCAGTTTTGCCCCCAATGGCACTGGGTGTGCGAGCGATCGCGAACGGCGATTTCTGACATGGATCTGGGTGGCTGTGGCTGGTATTCAGTGTGCCTTCGTGTACTGGATGAGCACGACACTTTGCCGACAAAGAGCACCAGAGCTGGTCAGGTCATTCTCAGCCACACCAGCCTGCGAAGCTCCGCAGGTAGCTCGGTATCGAACTGGCTGACGCGCTTGAAATGTGAAGTGTGACCAAGGTACTGGCGACGGGGCAGTAACCCCGCCGCTTTCAGGGTAGCCAGAAGACTTGATCCTGCATCTGGAACACCTCAATTGCTCACTATATGCCGCTTACTTTATCGAGCGGATCGGGTCCGTGGCTACCTGACCGGTTGATATCAGGCTCCAACAGGAGCGGCCTGGCGCTGAGAAGAACTGCAACCCCTAGAGCAGCGGAAAGCACTGAGCCGAGTAACACACCGACCTTTACCTCATCTACAAGGAGTGGATTTCCGGCAAAGGCCAGTGCCCCGATGAAGAGGCTCATCGTGAAGCCAATGCCGCATAGCAGTGCTATGCCGTATAGATGGAACCAACCACATTCTTCCGGCAATTTTGCCAGACCTGAACGAATGGCCAGCGCGGAGAAACCGAACACGCCCACTTGCTTGCCCAGCAAAAGCCCCAAAGCTACACCCAGCGGCACTGGATCAATCAGATTACCGGGTGACATGCCTGCAAGAGACACTCCGGCATTGGTAAAACCAAAGACAGGCACGACGGCGAAAGCAACCCACGGATGCAGCTTTTCCTCCAGATAGAGAAGTGGAGACTTGCGCTCGTTGTTCGAATCACCCAGCGGAATGCAGAGCGCGAGAATGACTCCCGCCAACGTCGCGTGAATGCCGGACTGGAGCATGAAAAACCACAGTAAACCGCCCGCAATCAGGTAAGGCCAAAGCCTCTTCACGCCGCAACGATTGAGCACGAGCAGAAAAACAATCACGGCCAGCGAAGCCATAAGCATGCTGATGGATAAACCGCTGGTGTAGAACAGTGCGATGATAACGACTGCCCCAAGGTCATCAAGAATCGCCAGAGCAGACAGGAAAATTTTCAAAGAGACAGGAACGCGCTTGCCCAGCAGGGACAAAACGCCCAACGCAAAGGCGATGTCCGTTGCCGCAGGGATTGCCCAACCACCCAGGGTTTCAGGATTTCCCCAGTTGATGGCAATGTAGATCAATGCCGGTAAGAGCATACCTCCCAGTGCGGCAAAGCCTGGAAGTGCGCGCTGGCTCCAGCTGGATAACTGACCTACGAGCATTTCACGCTTGATTTCGAGGCCGACCAGCATGAAGAAAATAGCCATCAATCCATCGTTGACCCAATGTTCGATCGAGAGACCAATGAGTTTGATATGCAGGGTTGAAAAGTAAGCTTCAGACCATGAGGAGTTCGCGACGACGAGCGCGGCAAACGCAGCCGCCATCAAAATCAGGCCGCCAGCGGATTCGGCAGCGAAAAAGCGGGTTAGAAAAGCCAGCGCAGCTGGTGTTGCACGATGACTATGGTCTTTTTCAAGACGCGAGGGATCCAGGTTCATAGGCGCGATAACCCCGCGCGGCGGCCCGACCTGCGCTAAGTTAAACCTGCCATGCCGCGTATTTGCGGTGACACCCAGCGGGGCATATTACACAAATGCCCATGACAAGACGACCCGTTGCTGGCTACCAGGAAATACAGCAATTACGTCGGTTCCCCCTGCGGGCTTCTTCACACGGGCATGGGTTGGTTGAACATCTCACTGACATGTGATTTGGTGGCGCATGACTGGAGCACTAATACTGCCCGGGTACTTCGCAGAGCCCACCTTGCTCATCAACTTTGAGGTTCCATGCAAATCGAGTTACTGGAGATTCGCGATCATCTTCAACGCTTCGCACCTTTCGATACGCTGCCGCAGGCATCGCTGGATGCAATCGCCCAGCGCGTAGAAGTCAGCTATTTCAAGGCCGGCAGCGATATCCTTGAGGCGGGAGCGGTCATTGAGGACCTGCACTACGTGCGCAGCGGGGCAGTGGAGGTTTATCGCAGAAATGGCGAGCTCTATAACCGACTTGTTGAAGGAGACATCTTTGGCCAGGCAGGTTTGCTGCGCAGCAACAAAGTTCGCTTTCCTGCCCGGGCCCTGGAAGACAGCCTGATTTACTTTATTCCCTCAGAGGTGTTCGCCCAGTTATGCGCGCAACACGATGCCTTTGCCGATTTCGTTGAGGCTGAAGGCCATTCCAGACTCAAGTCCGCCGTCGATGCTCAAGGCCGTGCAAGCGAGTTGATCCAGCTCAAAAGTCGCGCTTTGATTTCTCGTGCTCTGGTTTGGGTCGCATCCGATACCTCGGTGCATGACGCCGCTAAAGTCATGACCGAACAAAGTGTTTCTTGTGTGGTGGTTATGGCTGCGGGTGAAGGCGAAGCAGCAAAGATGGTCGGTATCGTCACTGATCGTGACCTGCGTACCCGTGTGGTTGCCTTGGGGCGAAGCGGGGTATCTACATCCATCAGTGAAGTCATGTCCAGCGATCCCGTAGCAATACAGGCAGATGACTCGGTGTTCGAGGCGATGCTGGTCATGCTGAGGCGTAATATTCATCACCTGCCAGTCGTGTACAAGGGCCGTACCTTAGGGCTGATTAATCTGTCGGATATCATCCGTTACGAGTCCCAGAGTAGCCTGTACCTGGTCAACCGCATATCCAATCAGACGTCTGTCGCGGGACTGCGCTCGTTGCTCCGCGATCTTCGCGCCACCTACATTCGGATGGTGCGGGACGGCGCGACGGCGCACATGATTGGCAGCGCCATTTCAGGTATTGGCCGGGCCTTTACCCAGCGCCTGATTGAATTGGCGGAGAAAGAACTGGGCCCGCCGCCAGTACCTTACTGCTTCATGGTGCTGGGCTCGATGGCTCGAGATGAACAGTTGCTGGTGACCGACCAGGACAACGCTCTGGTGCTGGATGATCGGTTCGACCCCGTTCTGCATGACGGTTATTTTCACAGTCTGGCCACATTCGTCAGTGATGGCCTCGCAGCGTGCGGTTATAGCTACTGCAAGGGTGGGGTGATGGCCACCAATGATCAGTGGCGGCAGCCGTTAAGGGTCTGGCGGGCCTACTTTGAGCAATGGATCGAAAAACCAAATGCTGCGACGCTGCTTAACAGCTGTATTTTTTTCGATCTCGATGGAGTTTATGGCCAGCTTGATCTCGTTCACGAGCTCAAGCAGTTGTGTGCGGAAAAATCCAGCACCCATCCCGGATTTCTTAACGCAATGGCCCGGATCGCGCTGAACCGTACTCCGCCGTTGGGATTCTTCCGTACTTTTGTAGTGGAAACAGACGGCCAGCAGAAGAGAATTATCAATTTGAAGGGCAGGGGAACAGCGCCCCTTACCGACCTCATACGCATCCACGCTCTGGCATGCGGCAGTACGGCACAGAACTCGTTTGATCGCCTTGATGCAATCAGCACGACCCAGCGTTTACAGCCCGATGCAGTGGAGCATCTGCGTTACGCATTGGAGTTTTTGTCCATGGTCCGCATCCGGCATCAAGCAGACGCTCTGGAGCAGGGCGCGACGCCGGATAACTACATCGAGCCGGAGCGCTTTTCGACCAGTGAAAGGCACAACCTTAAAGAGGCGTTTCAGGTGTTGAGCAATGCGCAGAATTTTCTGCGGTTTCGCTATCCGGGCAAAGGGCGTCAGTCGCAATGATGGATAGCCGCTCCGTCAGTAAACCTGAAACTGTGGATTGGGCCGACAGGTTTCAAACATTGGCTAAGAACGCGATTAATCCTTGCGTGCGAAGCTTCTATGAAGCTGGCGCCGTTGACGCAAAGACACCCATAGAACAAGTGCAACTGCTGGCGATGGATGTGGAGACCACCGGCCTCAATGCGCAGACCCATAGCATTGTCAGCATCGGGCTGATGCCGTTCAGCTTGCAACGTGTACGTTGTGGTCAGGCATTTTATCGGGTGATTAAGCCTCCCTCAGAGCTGAGTGACCAATCAATCACCTTCCACCACATAACCCATACCGATATTTTGCAGGCTCCCCCGCTGACTGAGGTTGTGGACGCCCTGTTGGGTACGATGGCAGGGAAGGTGATGGTTGTGCATTACCGTAATATTGAGCGAGGCTTTCTTGATCAGGCGTTTCGCCGTTACCTCGGCGAAGGGCTGCAGTTTCCGGTCATTGACACCATGCAACTGGAAGCACGAATGCATAGACAGAAACCGGGATGGCTCGACAGGCTTCTTCGTCGTCCTCAGCCCTCGATCAGGCTTGCTGACAGCCGCGTGCGCTATAACCTGCCAAACTACCATGCGCATCACGCACTAACCGATGCCCTTGCTACTGCCGAGTTGCTGCAGGCGCAGATAGCTAACCATTACTCCCCATCTACTCCCATCGGGACGCTGTGGGATTGATCTACTGCTACGCTTGATCAAGCCTTTTTGCCATGCAGATCCGTAGTCTCCCATATCGTTATGGCCGTCCAGTTAGCAAAAAGAAAACAGTGCGCGGCAACTGCAGCAGTAACGGCGTTAGTTAAGAGTTAAGCAGCGTGGTCGGTACGGACAGCGAGCGTGCTTTCACTGGGGACTGAAGCCACATGAATCGTGCGCGAAGGGTGGGCAAAAGTGACACGCAGTTCGTTAAAGGCCTCCAGTATCCCAAGGTTGATTTCCTGCTGGACATCCATGTAAACGTTGTAACTTGGGTCGAGTACGATGTAGACCGTCTCGAACTCAAGGGCGCTTTCACCAAAGGTTCGTAAGTGTGAGCGATCAAATCTGGCCTTGTCCTGATGGCCGACGATATTTTCAATCAATTTAGGCACTGCTTTGGCTTGTTCGGGGGAGCAGGCATAGGTGAGTGCGACCTCAAATACAATTCGACGTTCTTGGAGTCGCTTGTAGTTTTGTATCGTACTGCCAATCATCTCTGCATTGGCCATCACAATCTGCTCGCCGCCCAGACTGCGTATGCGCGTCGTCTTCAGGCCTACGTGCTCCACGGTACCGGACAGCGAACCGACAACAATAAAGTCGCCAATCTCGAAAGGCTTATCTACAGCAATAGACAGTGACGCAAAAACATCCGCCAATATATTCTGCACCGCCAGTGCGATTGCAATGCCGCCCACTCCAAGGCTTGCGACGAAGGCAGTGATGTTTACGCCAACGTTTGAAAGCATGGACATCACGACGATGACCCATAGAAATACTTTTGCCCCCCACAGACTCAGCGTTGCCAGCGCACTGCCTTCGAACGTCTGATGGGTGCCGTGACGTCTGAAGTACCGGGAGAGTGCGAGTGCAATAGCCCGGTTCACCCATAAGCCAACTTGCAGCGCCGCCACTACAAACCAGAGGCTGCTCACTCTGCCCAACCAGCGCTCAGGCAAATCCAGTACGCCGATACCTATCAATAAGGATGCGAGCAGTAGAAGTGTATTGCTGGTCCCTGACAACACTTCAACCGTGATGTGGCTGATATGAGCGGTGGGTTGCGATGATTTCGAGTGGAGTTTTTTGAGGAAAAATCCAATCACAGTCCTGGCGCACAGGAAGCTTATGGTTGACACCAAAATCGCTAAGGCCCAATTGGCTAATGCAATGCCCAAGATTTGGTAGTTTATGAAAAAATCGATAGTTTCCTGAAGCATGCGACCCTCAATAGTGTCCCGCGAGAGCGCAACTCCTTTGCAGAGTTACGCGTCTCGCAGACGAATTAATTTCAGATTTTGTCAACTCACCTGTCAGGTATCACGATCGAGGCTCAGACATCAGGCCTTTGATCAGGGAAATGCACCCCAGCATCAGCACGATCGCGAAGGGCAGACCGGTTGAAACTGCCATCGCCTGCAGTGCCACCAGACCACCACCGAGCAACAAAGCGATGGCGATCACGCCTTCGATGACTGCCCAGAAAACGCGCTGTGGAACAGGTGCGTCGACTTTGCCACCAGCTGTGATGGTGTCGATCACCAGGGACCCGGAGTCAGACGACGTAATGAAGAAGACAATGACCAGGATAATCCCCAGAAACGAGGTGATGTCCTTGAGCGGTAAATGCCCAAGCATTGCGAACAATTTGAGCTCCAGGACGGCATCCTTGACACCGACAAATCCTTGGACCGTAGCTTGGTCAATCGCCGTTCCGCCGAACGTTGTCATCCACAATACTGAAACGAGTGTAGGTACCAACAACACTGAGACCAGGAACTCTCGAACTGTTCGACCACGACTGACACGGGCGATAAACATCCCGACAAAGGGCGACCAACTGATCCACCAGGCCCAATAGAAGGCAGTCCAGCCTTGGGTGAACTCGGTGTCAGTTCTTCCGAAAGGGTTGGACAGTGCCGGAAGGTACTCTGCGTAGGTCACCAGATTCTTGAAGAACCCGCTGAAAATTGCCAGGGTCGGGCCCACTACAATAATGAACAGCAGCAGCAACAGCGCCAAACCCATGTTGATCTGCGACAGAAGCTTCACGCCTTTGTCCAGACCTGCCAACACCGACCATAGGGCGATCAGTGTGATGCCAATGATCAGCACAACCTTGCTCAGGTTCGTGGACTTGATACCGAATAGATACTCAATCCCCGCAGCTGCCTGTTCTGCACCGATCCCTAGTGATGTCGCCAATCCGAAAAGGGTGGCGAAAACCGCGAGTATATCGATGATATGCCCCGGCCATCCCCAGACACGTTCGCCCAGCAATGGATAGAAGATCGAGCGTATTGAGAGCGGCAAGCCCTTGTTGTAAGAAAAAAGAGCGAGGGACAGGGCGACAATCGCGTAGATCGCCCAAGGGTGCAGTCCCCAGTGGAAGATCGTTGAGGCCATCGCCAGGTCGGCGGACCCTTTCATATCGCCTGCAGCACCTGCCAGCGGAGCCCAGTCGGTACGAACTCCATTCGCATCGAGAGTGACACCACCCATTGACGCCGCGTAATGCGACATAGGTTCGGCAACGCCATAAAACATCAGTCCGATACCCATGCCGGCGGCAAAGAGCATTGAAAACCAACCAATGTAAGTATGGTCTGGCTTGGCGTCTCTTCCGCCCAGGCGAACCTTGCCCAACGGGGAAACAATCAACGCCAGACACAGCACAACAAACACGTTCGCCACGCTCATGAAAAACCAGGCAAGGTGCCCGGTCAGCCAGTTGCGGATGGAGCTGAAAAGGGGTTCGACCTCATTCTGTAGCGCTAATGTCAGAATGACGAACAGCAATATTGCAGCTGCCGAAATGATGAAAACTTTGCCATGGATATCGAGCGAAAAGGAGAAGTCACCCTTTATGTTGTCCTGACCGATGACGTAGTCGGTATCAATGAGATTAGCGGCTCCGCTGGGAGCAGGGATGCCGTCCTCACTGACGGGCTGAGGATTGACGGGTAGATCATCCTTTGGATTTTGACCCATGAGAGCCTCCTTGGTTAGGGCACGCATTGCGTGCATTTGTATTGATGCCCGCTGTTCCGAGGGTAGAACGAGATATTTGGTTCCCCGGTCGGATCGAACAATCAATCGGCTGTCAGATGCCGAGGGTGTGGGTTGTCCGCCCGAGCAATCGGGGGATCAGTGTCAGTTGCAATCTCTGGAGCGAAGCCATTCCACCCTTGAGAACAACTTTATGAGGTAAACCAGGCTGCGGTCACAGGTCTGGTAAGCGATCGTTTATGTCCGTCAGAACGCTGAACATTCGAGCTGATGATTGAATGAGAAATCATGCGGCGTGCGCAGTGCTAAGAGCCTACTCAGGCAATATGCAATCATGGCATGCCTTCTAAAGGCGACAGGATTTTGGGCCGGTCAGCCCGTCCTTTAAACTAAATTTTTCTTAATGCAGATTAATACACGCTTTTTATCCAACCGGTTTTTTGTCAGGTGAGTCGCAGACGCGGCTTTGGTCTTACGTACAGCTCCAGAGCTCTATTGACGCGTCACTGCTGCTGGGTAGTCCTACCCATTCGCTCATCAAGTGGCAGGTGCCATCGAAACACAGCTGGAAGTCACCAGCTTCCGGCGTGCGAGCAAGTTTGAGCGGCTGCAGGGGCGATAGTTGACGTTGGTAATGCCAGCTGCCGTTTTGAAGTTGTGCGTCTGGCGGGATCTCCATGCCCGCGCCAGCCCCACGGACCCGGGCCTCACCCAACAGCAGGCCCTGCGTCGGCAACCGAATCACCGAGGGCAAAAGCCAACTCTCCACGCTCGGTATTGCTTCACCGTAGATGTGTGAAAGGGCAACCCCGATCGGATAATAAACCACGCTTGTGGCACTGGTGGGTACATTGATAAAAACCGATGCAGCCTGTGCCACGGTGGTTGCGACTGCCAGGGTTGCCGTACCGGCCAGAAGGGTGAAGCGCGGCGTTGCTCTCATTGGGAGTGCCCCGTCTTGTTATGGCTTTATGCAGCGTCATTGCGCTGGATTTGATGCCAGTAAATAGGTTGGCGAGTTGCTAACCAACGTCTGCGCAGGTGTGTAGCGAGAACCGTAAAGCTGTCCGGTCTCGGTAGCATAGGCGTGCAAACATCGGCGCTGGGGATTTGGACGTGAACGTTTAATTGGGTAGTCTTGCTAACACATAGTGCTGAACCGCAACTGGAAGCCATCGAGTGATCAAACCGATAATACTGATACGCCGTCGTTTCGCATCGATGCGCTGGCGCACTCGTATTACGCTTTGGGCGGCCGCAACCATGGCGGGCCTGCTGGTAGTTATGTTTGCTCGTTTAGCCGATATGGCCCTGGCGCAATTTGCCCAACAGGCTGCCGAGCGGCCGTGGCTACCCTTCATTTACACCCCACTGATCGGCATGCTGGTGGTGTGGCTCACTACACGTTTCTTTGTCGGTGCTCAGGGCAGTGGAATCCCGCAGGTGATTGCGGCGACACGCTTGGTTCATCAGGGCAAGCGCGTGGACGGTCTGGTGTCGCTGCGGATAGCCTTCGCCAAGATAGGGCTCGGCACATTGGCGTTGACTGGAGGCTTTTCGGCTGGGCGCGAAGGCCCCTCCGTGCAGGTCGCGGCCTCGATCATGCATTTCTTTCATCGGTTCTTGCCCAACGCCCGGATCATTCGCGCTGAGGACCTCATTCTGGCCGGCGGTGCGGCAGGTATTGCGGCCGCGTTCAATACCCCGCTGGCCGGCATCGCCTTCGCTGTGGAAGAGCTGGGGCGCAAGCTGGAAACCCGCACCAGCGGGGTGCTGCTCAGTACCATAATCCTGTCGGGGATGGTCGCAATTGCCTTGCAAGGTAATTACAACTATTTCGGTCATTTCGACATAGAGGGCATCAATGTCGATATTGTCTTGCCAGTGATGGCGATCGGTGTCGGCTGCGGGCTGTTAGGCGGGTTGTTCAGCCGAATGCTGCTGTGGCCTCAGCGACATCGTCGATTTGTAGTCTGGGAGTGGCGCGCCCGGCATCCTGTCTGGTTCGCTGGTATCTGTGGCTTGATTGTGGCGATATTGGGTTGGCTAAGCGGTGGCATGTCTTTTGGCAGTGGCTACGGCATCACGTCCCATGTCATTGCCTCCGAAATCAGCCTGCCGTGGCACGCCCCAATCACGCGTTTTCTTGCCACGGTGGTGACTTATTTCTCGGGCATTCCCGGCGGCATATTTGCCCCGGCCCTGGCCGTGGGTGCCGCCGTAGGTGCAAACGTCGCTGATCTGTTCGGCCTGGCTGCGCAGCCCATGATCGCCCTATGCATGGTCGGTTTTTTGGCTGCTGTTACCCAGTCGCCTATCACGTCCGCGATCATCGTCATGGAGATGATTGACAGCCATTCTATGGTGATCAGCCTTATGGCTGTCGCCCTGATCGCCAAGGCAGTGAGTTCAAGAATGGGGCCTGAGTTGTATCAGCAGTTGGCTCGTGGCTTTATCCAGACCTCTGCGGATGAATCAGCGTCGCGCCAGGCCAGACAGTAGCTAAACCACCGACGGTTGGGCCGAAGTTGGTTTTTAACCTCTTGCAGAGCAAGCGCGCTATTGGTGTGTTTGAGTAGACGATCCGCATGCTTGACGCACGGCTTCCGGAAAGCTTCGGAGTGTGTGAAAGGCTGACAAGCGTCTTCATCAGGCGCACATCCACTTTCAGTAGCGGCGCACCCATCTCTGGGGATGGGGGCGAAGAATTCATCGAACAGGTCTTCCACTGTAAGGACGCGTAGGTAAACCAGCTTACAGCCTGAGTCGATCTGCGAAGCGGATTTGTGGTTTACGTAACCTGTGTCGCGACTTTCATGGGTGTTGCAGAGGCGGTAAGCGCTCGCCGGATAAGCCATGCCACACAGGGCCCGTTGAGCCATGGCAATTTGCATCTCATCCACCAGCTTCTTATGATCGCGCTGGGTGCGTTGTTGCATACGGCACTGCGCAGGTTAAATTCAAACGTTGGTCGGGCCGCCAACGGAGCGTTATCGTGTCTGAAAAAAACTCGGCCTCTGCAGCTATTCCCCGTCCTCAGGTTTTAACCGAACGTGCGTTTTCTGCGCTGGAGCGGTTCTCTCATATTGAAGCGGTCAGCGGGATCGTACTTTTGCTCGCGGCCTTGGCGGCGCTGATTTGGGCCAATAGTCCGGTCGCCGAATCCTATGAGCATTTCTGGCACACGCAGGTCACCTTGGGGGTGGGTGATTTCAGCGTCTCCCGCTCACTTCATTTTCTGGTGAACGATGGCCTGATGACGATCTTCTTTTTGGTGGTTGGCGCTGAAATCCGCCAAGAGATCAAGGACGGCGCACTGGCGAATATGAAACTCGCGACACTGCCTTTAGGGGCGGCGCTGGGCGGTGTCACGATGCCGGCGATCATCTACACGCTGCTTAATCACGGTAGCGAGGCGAGTGCTGGCTGGGCTGTGCCTACCGCGACTGACATTGCTTTTGCCGTCGGAGTACTCGCCTTGCTGGGGAAATCTATCCCAAGTGGCGTGCGGATTCTGCTGTTGGCACTGGCCATTATTGATGACATCGTCGCGATTTTGATCATCGCGATTTTTTACACCGAGAGCCTGGATTATCTAGGGCTGGTAGTCGCGTTGGGCGGTTTGGCGCTGGTATTGGTTTTACAGCGAATGGGCATAGGCAAGGCATATGCCTATGTTGTGCCGGGTGCCATCGTCTGGTTTGGCCTGCTGAAGACTGGAGTTCATCCAACGCTGGCGGGAGTGATCCTTGGGCTCATGACCCCGGTGAACTCCAAGCCCGCAACGGAGCGTCCACTGGAAACAATCGGGCGGACCTTCCATGAGTTAATGGACCGCTTTTCTCAGGCCAAAGATAATCCGCAGGCCGTCGCAGAACCACTCAAGCAATTGCGCCACGCGCAGCGCGAAGTGCTGCCACCCGTTCAGCGAATCCAGGTTGGGTTGCACCCTTGGGTGGCTTTTGGCGTCATGCCCCTGTTCGCACTGGCTAACGCCGGGGTGAGCTTTGCGGGCGCCAATCTGGATGAGGCGCTTTCCCAGAAGGTGTTTATGGGCGTGATGCTGGCGTTGGTGCTTGGAAAACCGTTGGGCGTTATGCTGGCCAGCTTTGCTCTGGTCAAACTGAACATCTGCAAGTTGCCTGATGGTGTGACGTGGAGTGGAGTAGGGCTAGTTGGTCTGCTGGCAGGGATTGGCTTCACTATGTCTATTTTTATTGCATCGTTGGCGTTTTCCGATGCTGCATTACTGTCATCCGCCAAGCTCAGCGTGCTGGCCGCCTCTTCGGTTGCAGCAGTCATAGGTTTGATTTGGGGGAAGATAACGTTTCATAAAAGAGCTTGAAACGTCATCTCACCCCCAAGCTTTTTGGCCGGGCCCCGGTGTTACAGCAGTTTGCCGGGGTTCATTAAACCGTCCGGGTCAAGGGCTTGCTTGAGGGTTCGCATCAGTTCCAGTTCCAGCGGCGCCTTGTAGTGCTGAGCGGCGTCCCGCTTGGCTTGTCCGAGACCATGCTCGGCGCTGATGCTGCCTGCAAACCCGACTGTTGCATCGTAAATGACGTGCATGATCGCGTCGGCATGGGCTTTGAAAGGTACATCTTCTGTGCCCACAGGTTTGCTGATGTTGTAATGCAGGTTGCCGTCCCCGACGTGCCCGTAAGCGACAATTCGCACGCCCGGAAAAGCCTCTTTGAGCTTACGGTCAGTCGCCTCAATGAATGCGGGAATGCTGCTGACGGGCACACTGATATCGTGTTTCAGGCTAGGGCCTTCATGGTTCTGGGCTTCCGATATGCCTTCGCGTAATGCCCACAGTGCCGCGACCTGGGCCTCGTTGCTGGCAACTACGGCGTCTAGTGTTTCACCTTGTTCTAACGCTTCGCCCAGCCCGTCTTCCAGCATTTGGCCCAGATTCGCGTCAATCAGGGTGTCACTGAGCTCTATCAATACGTACCAAGGGTGAACTTCGTTGAACAGATCGTTGCAACCCGCCACGTGCTGCAGAACGAACTCCACGCTTTGCCGCGACATCAGTTCAAATCCGGTCAGGCGATCGCCACACAATGTGCGCATGCGGCCGATCAGGTCGACCGCTGCCTGTGGGCTTGGCAACGCCACCCATGCAGTGGTCAGACTGCGCACTGCGGGAAACAGTTTGAGCACGGCAGCAGTGATGATTCCCAGCGTTCCCTCCGAACCTATGAACAGGTGCTTGAGGTCATAACCTGTGTTGTCCTTGCGCAGGCCGCGCAAACCATCCCACACACGCCCATCGGCGAGCACCACTTCAAGCCCCAGGGTGAGGTCACGCATGTTGCCATAGCGTAAGACGGCGGTCCCGCCTGCGTTGGTCGCCAGGTTGCCACCAACAGTGCAACTGCCTTCGGCGCCCAGCGAGAGCGGAAACAGGCGGCCCACTTCAGTGGCAGCCTCCTGCAAGCGTTGCAGGATTACCCCGGCTTCTACAGTGATGGTTTCATTGGCCGCGTCGATGGCGCGAATCGCGGTCATGCGCGTCAGTGACAACACGACCTGAGTGCCCGAATTGTCCGGAATCGAGCCTCCGCACAATCCTGTATTACCCCCCTGGGGTACCAGCGCCACTCCGGCTTCTCGACACAAACGTACGACCTCAGCGACCTCAGCGGTGCTGGCTGGACGCACCACCAGCGCCGCCTTGCCACAGTAGGCGTTGCGCCAGTCACTCAAATAGCTCTGCATGCGCTCTGGGTCCTGGATCAGGCCCGGTGAGCCGACTACCTGCTCAAGTGCTTGTATCAATGCTTCGCTCACATGACTCATGACACGTTCCTTCTTATTGTTAGCCCAAAATGAAAACCGATGAGTTCAATCCTTGACGGCCGAACCGCCCGACCCATTCTCCAGATCAATCCGGTAAATACGGCCCACCACAACCAGATAGAAAAACACCGCCAGCAGAGCGTTGGCCGCGACGTAAACCAACGCCGAATCAAACGAGCCGGTGCGACTGACCAGATAACCAACCACAATTGGCGTAGTGATCGCCGCCAAGTTGCCGAAGGTGTTAAACAGACCGCCCGAGAGGCCGATGATCTGGCGCGGCGAGGTATCGGCGACTAGCGTCCAGCCATGCGAGCCGAAGCCTTTGCCAAAGAATGCCAGGGCCATAAGCCCGACCACGGCTGCGTCGCTCTGAACGTAAATGCACAGCACCATGCTGCTCGACAGCAGCAGGCCACAGACGATGGGGAGCTTGCGGGCCAGTGTGAGGGAATAGCCCCAACGCAGCAGACCGTCGGATATCAAACCTCCCAGGACGCCACCCACGAAACCGCTGATCGCTGGCAAGGCGGTGAAGAAACCGGCGGACAGGATGGTCATGCCGCGCGCCTGCACCAGATAAACGGGGAACCACGTCAGGAAAAAATAGGTGATCGCATTGTTGCAGTACTGGCCCAGGTAAAGGCCTATCAGCGTTCGGTGGCTCAGTAGCAACTTGAGGTAACGCCACTGCGATTCGGTGGCATCACCCATGCGAGGCTCAAGGTCCAGCAATCCGCCACCGGATGCTATATGGCTGAATTCGGCCTGGGTGATCGTCGGATGCTCACGTGGCCCATGGATGACCCTGAACCAGAGGATGCTGAACAGCAGACCAAATCCACCGAGCACGATGAACACGTACTGCCAGCCCATGGCCTGGACGACCCAGCCCATCAAGGGGGCGAAGATCGCCGTGGCAGAGTATTGCGCTGAACTGGAAATGGCCGTTGCCGTGGCGCGCTCTGCGCTTGGAAACCAGGCGGCAATTATCCGGGCGTTACCTGGGAAACAGGGGGCGCCGGCAAAGCCCACCGCCATCCTGAGGAGGAACAGGCTGACGATTGTCCAGCTCAGCGGTAACACGCCGACAAACCCCTGTATCAGGGTAAATAGCGACCAACTGAACAGCGCGATGCCGTACACCCGACGCGCACCAAAGTGGTCGCACAGCCAGCCTCCAGGAATCTGGCCGATCACGTAGGCCCAGCCAAACGCCGAGAAAATATAGCCGAGGGTCAGCGCGTCAATTCCTAAATCAGCCTGCAAGGCAGAACCGGCAATGGACAGGCTGGAGCGGTCGGCGAACGTCACTGATGTGACAAAAAACAGCATCAGCAGGATCGAGTAACGGACCCGGCCCGGTTTGGTTTCAGGCATATGGCTTGATCTTCCAATGATCGAACACGTTGTTATTTTTGTTTTCGACTCCGCGAAGCTGACCGGTGACGCCTGCTCGCCTGGTCAGCATGAGCTGGGATAGTCCGAGACGGGTAAGTTATCGTACGACTCAAAAAAACACATCTTTTAACTGACCTGAAGTTATTCGTGCCTGAATGTCTTCAATTCTGGGACTGAAGCCATAGCGCTTCTATGATCGGAGTTCACGACAGACAGTTGAAAGGTATTTATCACCAGCCGATCGCACATTGACAGCAGTACGGCTGCTTGGTAGAAAAGCTCAAGTCATATGACAACATATGACAAAAAATAATAATAATTGAGGCTCAGATCATGCTGACGACCCTCGTCGCGCGTCTTGAAAGCAGCACGCAGTATTCCTTGATTCCCCATCTATGTTCACGCCCAGACCATGCCGTCGTTTGGCTGCAAAGCCCGGCAGAGCAGGGCGCTCAGCATTTCCAATTCTCCACACACAGGTCTTTGCCAACCAGCAGTTCGCGGGCCACTGTGCGTTCATTTATCAGCGGTCGATTCACTGTTTCTGATTTGTGCAGTAGCGACCTGCGCAATGACGGGGAACGCCTTGAACGCCTAATGCACCCACCCCTAATAGCGGTCACCCGTATGTAATTCGGTGTGCCGACATAAAGAGTTACAACTTCGCCGAGCCCACACGTTCGGTCAGCTTTTTAAAACCGGAGCATTCCAATGATAAAAACACTTCGCGTCTCTCTCCTTTCTGCACTTGTTGGCATGGGTGCTATCACCTCAAACAGCATGGCCTTCGCAGCAGATGTGAAATGGCCAACTCGCCCGGTGCAAGTTGTCGTCATCGCCAACCCCGGCGGCGATACCGACTTCAACGCACGCATGATGGCTAAGTATTTCAACAAGATCACCGGCAAGACCATGGTGGTGACAAACGTTGCCGGAGGCGGTGGCACGCTGGCGGCTGAGCAGGTAAAAAGTGCGGCAGCGGACGGGAACACGATCCTCTTCACGCATCCAGGGCAACTGATCGTTAACGAAGTGGCGGGGCTCTCTGATGACAGCTTCGAAGCGTTTGATATCTCGTGCATCGCCGGGGTCGACAAGGGCGCGGTATTCGTGGCCTCTACTCAATCCGGAGTGACCAGCGTCAAGGACCTGATCGCCAAGGCCAAGGCCAAGCCAGAAAGCGTTACCTACGGCACCGAGATGGGTAACTTCTCGCATATTCAGGGCCTGATGTTCGAGAAAATCACCGGCGTCAAACTGAAGATGGTTGATGCCGGCACCGTATCGGAGAAAGTTGTCGCGCTACTTGGCGCGCGCATCGACCTAGGCGCCATCAGTTACGGCTCGGTACAAGACTACGTCAACGGCGGGCAAATGGTTGCTCTGGGCCAGCCTAATGACGAACGCAACGCTATGCTGGGTAACGTCCCGACCTTCAAGGAGCAAGGTGTCGACTTCACCATCGACAAGCCTTATGTCGTAGCGTTCCCGAAGGGCACTGACGTAGCGATTGTGGGCAAGATGGCTGACATCATGAAACAGATCAGCGAAATGCCCGAATATGCCGAGGAACTGAAGAAGTTCAAGCAGCCGGTTGCCTATTACGGGACCGAAGAGTCCAAGAAAATCCTCGCCAAGACCCGCGATGACTTCATGCAATTCAAGGATGCTCTGCGCACCAAGTGAAACCTGAGAAGGGCTGGCCTCATCGCCAGCCCGTGTCGCTTGGACTATTAACCGAGGTTTTTCGATGGCTACTTGCAAGAAAAAAGAGCTGATTATTGGCGCTGCCATGCTTGGCACCGCGCTAGCCTACTTACTGATGACGCTCAAACTACCGACTCACTCCGGTATCGATGCCGCTTTCGTTCCAGCGCTGTTGGCGGGGATGCTCTGCCTCCTTGCCGTCATACAGCTCGTCAGTGCTTTTTCCACACCTCAAGCACCGGCCGACAACCTTCCCCAGATCGATGCAGAGGAGACGAGTACTGCGATTGATGTGAAAACCGTGGTCAAGACGCTGGCGCTGATCGTGGGATATATCGCGCTGATGAATCCGGTCGGTTTTCCGATCATGACCGTGGTCTATCTGTATCTGCAGTTCATCGTGTTGACGCCGCACGACCATAAGGTACGACACGTCACTTACGCCCTGATCGCCTTGGCGACCTCGGCCGTCATCTACCTGCTGTTCCGCGAGGCCTTCGATTTGATGCTGCCCGCTGGCCTGATGAACTTCTAGGAGTCTCGAGCATGCTCGACTTGTTACAGCAAGGCTTCGGTGCTGTTTTCTCAATCAATATCATGTTGCTCATGGCCATCGGCGTGGCCGTGGGCATCGTCTTCGGTGCCGTGCCCGGTTTGTCTGCCACCATGGCCGTCGCACTGTGCCTGCCGCTGACATTTACCATGGGGCCTCAGGCCGGTCTTTCGTTGTTGGTGTCGCTGTTCATCGGTGCCACCTCGGGAGGTCTCATTTCAGCGATCTTGCTCAAGATTCCCGGGACACCTTCATCAATTGCGACGGTGTTCGATGGTGGGCCGCTGATGGAGCAGGGCCATGGCGTCAAGGCGCTGGGCATTGGCATCGTCTTTTCCTTCCTGGGCACCCTGTTCAGTATTGCGGCGCTAATGTTCATCGCTCCGCAGCTGGCCAAGGTCGCTTTACGTTTCGGTCCTCATGAATATTTTGCGATCGCGGTGTTTTCCTTGACCCTGATCGCCACGCTGTCTGCGGGGTCCATGGCCAAAGGGTTATTCGCAGGCGCATTGGGCTTTGCCGTTTCTACCGTGGGCATCGCCCCGGTTGAAGCTATCCGCCGCTTCACCTTCGGCTTCCCTGAACTGAACGGTGGCTTTTCCATGCTCACGGTAATGATCGGCATGTTTGCGGTGGCCGAGATTATCAAGCTTGCGGAAAACGGCCGACACGCCAAACAAGGCAAGGCGCGCTCAGTCAGCATGAAAAACATCAAAGGCTTCGGCTTCTCACTCAAAGAGTTTCGTCAGCAAATTCCCAATGCTTTTCGCTCCGGGCTAATAGGCTTGGGGATTGGCATTTTGCCGGGCATTGGTGCGGGCACTTCAAATCTGGTGGCGTATATCATCGCCAAAAAGCGCGCCAAGGACCCAGACTCGTACGGCAAAGGCAACATCGGTGGGGTCGTGGCCAGTGAGACGGCTAACAACGCAGGTATCGGCGGCGCAATGATGCCTCTGATGACTCTGGGGATTCCCGGTGACACCGTTACCGCGATCATGCTGGGCGGTTTTCTGATACACGGTATCCAGCCAGGGCCGCTGCTATTTATCAGCCAGGGTCCGCTGGTGTACACGATCTTTGCTGCATTGATCGTCGCCACCTTCATGATGCTATTCATGGAATTCTACGGCCTGCGCCTGTTCATCAAACTGCTGGATGTGCCCAAACACATTTTGCTGCCGATCATTCTGGTGCTCTGTGTCGTCGGAGCTTTTGGCTTGTCCAGCCGCCTGTTCGATGTCTGGTCGATTTTGTTGTTCGGTGTCCTTGGCTATGGCTTCGTCAAGGCAGGCATGCCCGCAGCACCTTTTATTATCGGTTTCATTCTGGGGCCTATGGCTGAAACCAACCTGCGTCGTGGACTGATGCTTTCGGATGGCAATTTCCTGGCATTTCTTGCCAACCCCATCGCCGCCTCATTCCTGGGTCTGGCGCTGGTTTTCATCATCTGGCAGGTCTACAGCGCCATGCGTCCGAAGAAGAGTGCGATCGACGAGATTCTGCGCACTTGATCTCTTTCAAGACTTCATCACTGCTAAGGAGAGCTCCATGCTTGCACAACAAGAATCTATCAAGTCCTCCGACGAGGATCGTATTGCCTGGGTTCGGGTATCCTCGGTAATTCTCCCTCTGGCCAACCCCATCAGCGATGCCAAAGTGCTAACGGGACGGCAAAAGCCGATGACCGAGATCGCCATCCTGTTCGCTGAAATCGAAACCGTTGATGGTAACCGTGGCCTTGGTTTCAGCTACTCCAAGCGTGCAGGCGGGCCGGGTCAATTTGCACATGCCAAGGAAATCGCCCCGGCGCTTATTGGGGAGAACCCAAGTGACATTTCCAAGCTTTGGACCAAACTTTGCTGGGCCGGTGCGTCGGTAGGCCGCAGCGGCATGTCCACTCAGGCCATTGGTGCCTTCGACGTGGCACTGTGGGATTTGAAAGCCAAGCGCGCCAACTTGTCGCTAGCCCGATTGCTCGGCGCAGAACGTGATTCGATACGCTGCTACAACACCTCGGGCGGTTTCCTTCACACTCCGCTTGACCAGTTGATGAAGAACACCGATCTGTCACGTGAAAAGGGCATTGGTGGTATCAAACTGAAAGTCGGACAGCCGGATTGTGCCATCGATATAGAGCGTGTCAGCAACGTGCGCAAACATCTAGGAGACAACTTCCCTCTGATGGTTGATGCCAACCAGCAATGGGACCGCCCGACTGCCCAGCGAATGTGCCGCCAATTCGAAGAGTACAACCTGATCTGGATTGAGGAGCCGCTGGATTGCTATGACGCTGAGGGCCACGCCGCTCTGGCTCAACAATTCGATACGCCTATTGCCACGGGTGAAATGCTTACCAGCGTTGCCGAGCACGCCGAGTTTATCAAGCATCGCGGCGCTGACTTCCTGATGCCTGATGCACCACGAGTAGGTGGCATTACCCCTTACCTTAAGGTCGCCTCAATGGCCGAGCAAGCGGGACTTATGTTGGCTCCGCATTTTGCCATGGAGCTACACGTCCACTTGGCGGCTGCGTACCCCACCGAGCCGTGGGTCGAACATTTCGAATGGCTTGAGCCGCTCTTCAACGAGCGCCTGGAAACCCGTGACGGCCGCATGCTGGTTCCTAAGCGTCCGGGCTTGGGCCTGACACTCAGCGAGCAGGTCAAACCGTGGACCGCGCAAGAAGCCGAAGTTGGCACTCGTCCTTGAATAAACTTTGGTCACCCGGTGTGTGTTGCACATCGGGCGGCCGATTTAGTCCCCGTGCATTCAGGCTCGTAACGATTTGAAGTTGCCGTCTGGGCGACTGATCAATTTTCGAAAATTTCGGCCGAAAGCCTCCGGTCAACGCAAGCCTAAAAGTTTTTAACTTTGAGTCGATAGCCTTTGGAGTACGTCAACTATTAGCTAGAAAATAGGACTGTTATATGCGTCTTAGAAATCTCAACGTAGCACCACGCGCGGCCCTGTTTTTCGCGTTGATTATTGCGTTGGTCTCTGTGCTTGGCGTGTTTGCCGTGGTGCAGATGGGCAAGCTAAGGGACTCGGAAAAGGAAGTCGAACTGAACTGGATGGCCAGCATCCGACAGACGGCATTGATGAATGCTACGGTGCTTCGCTTGAGGCTCGAAACACAGCGTGGTCTTGCCGACCCTCAGTCCATTCAAAAGACAATTGAACACTTCCCTGGCTACCGTAAGGCGTTCACCGATGCTGTGGCGCAGTACGATTCCCTCGTCGGGGAAGACAGCGAGCGCACGTTTTATACGCAGGTAAAAAACAGCGCTGATGCGTACTCCAGGCAATTGGATCTTCTCGAACCGCTGATGCGGCAGGGTGACATTGCGGCTGCGGTCAGCCTGGTAAGTACAGGCATCCGTCCGCTGACTAATACGATGGAACAACAGATCAAGGATCTGACCACCTTTAACAACGAAGGCGCAGCGAAGGCCGGGCAGAACGCTACCGATCTTTACAATGAAGGTCTCTTGCTGGTTATAGGCATTATTGCGGGCGTTGTTGTCCTGACGGTCGGGTTGGCCATGCTGCTGACGAAAAGTATTACGTCGCCCATCAACGATGCCCTGTCCGTCGCTGAACGCATCGCGGCCAGTGATCTCTCTAAAGAGATACAGGTCAGCGGCACTGATGAAGCCGGGCGACTGTTGAAAGCGCTCGCACAGATGCAAACGAACCTGCGCAACACGATCATGCAGATCTCTGATTCATCCACCCAACTGGCCTCGGCGTCAGAGGAGATGACGGCAGTCACTGAGGAATCGAGTCGCGGCCTTGTTGCCCAGAACGATGAGGTCAATCAAGCGGCAACAGCGGTCACGGAAATGAGCGCGGCCGTTGATGAGGTTGCTCGCAACGCAGAGTCGGCGTCCGAAGAGTCCAAGCGTACTCAGGGTTATACCGAGGTCGGTCAGGTGCGGGTGGCGCAGACGCTGAAGTCCATTCAAAAGCTGAACGGTAACGTTGAAAACACGAGTGAACAGATTCAAGGGTTGTCAGATCGTGCTCAGGGCATCAGTAAAGTTGTCGAAGTCATTCGGGCGATTGCCGAGCAGACCAACCTGTTGGCGTTGAACGCTGCGATCGAGGCTGCACGAGCAGGCGAGCAAGGCCGTGGGTTTGCGGTGGTGGCTGACGAAGTGAGGGCATTGGCCCATCGCACGCAGGTGTCGACTCAGGAAATCGAGCAAATGATCGCTGCCATTCAGAACGAATCTGATCAGGCGGTGAAGGCGATGAATACGAGCAGGGATCTGGCGACTGAATCACTGGGCGTCGCCCAGGAGGCCAGTACCTCGCTGGATCAAATCGCCACGGCCATTGTTCAGATCAACGAACGTAACCTGCTGATCGCGACCGCCTCTGAAGAGCAATCGCATGTGGCGCGTGAGGTTGACCGCAATCTAGTCAGCATTCGCGAGCTGGCAACCCAGAGTGCAGCAGGGGCTAGTCAAACGGCCAGTGCGTGCGGCGAAATGTCCAAGCTAGCAGTTAATCTGAATCAGCTGGTAAACCGATTCGTCGTGTGACTATTTTTATATGAACTGATATGAGCTGCGGATCGGCGAACGTACGCTGATCCAGACTCATAAATACTTCAATTGATCCTCGGTGAATCCCGTTCACGACGATTAATAACCCACAATGATGCTTTAACGGACGTTACTACTCCTCTAGTGCTTAGGGATGTTTTATGACAATCGTGAAGCGTCTACAACGTGAGCGTATTATTCACGGAATTTCCATTTGGTAATTTGCGGTCCTCGCGGCGTACGAGCCTAAGCTCAAAGTAACTCTGAGAATGGGGCGCAGCCCGAGCGCGGGTTACCTTTATGTATTACGTTATCTGGGTATAAATGTGCCATGCATTCTGCTGGGAATACGTACGATATCTACATTCAATGAAGGTAGGAAGCTGTCGCAGGTGATTTTTCGAGAAGGAGATTGTTGAGTATCAGGCTGGGGGCATCCTTTTCAAACCATCCAAAGCAGGCCCTCAGATGTGCCCCCAATTCTGCCCCCGTACGCCCGCGATTGTAGAGTTCCACATAAACGAATATTTTGGCTGAAATTCAGTATGACGCTTTGTGATTTCCAGTGTAACGCCTCTAGCGGGACCGCTAGGGCAGTATTGGTCTTCCCGGAGGTAGCTTTGGACTTCCGGGGTGGGGCCGAAAGAGGCTTGCCTCACAGGCTCCTTTCAACCCCTTGCGGATGGCCACCTCTGCGAGGTATTTAGATCAAGCCGACTATAGAAATGCGCTCAATTAACGCGGATAAATCGAATTGTTCAACCTCGAACATTGGAAGGCGCGCACTTAGCCTTCGCTTGAGTTGCTGCATGCTGTCCAGCTCTAACACTTCATCTGTTCTTCACGGATGACTGGCATGCCGCTCCCTCACTTGATGTTATGGCCTGTCGAAATAGGGAAAAGCCTGTTTCGGCAGCTTCGGCAGGTCGATATGCTGGAATACGATAGTCAAAAACCTACCGACGTGAGGCTACCGCTCATTACGAGGCGCCGGACCCAGAAATTCGCTAATCAGCGACGTCACTTGTTGATGAATCACCTCACGTGATCGCCCGTCGTCGCCATCCTGGCAAATCATTCCGTCCCCCGGAGAGCAAACGGATGTTCGCCGGCAGCCGCTGGCGCATTGCGTACGGCGAGGGCACCAACGAACACTGGGCTGTCGGCGATCAATTGCGGTTTGGCAGAGGTTGCACTTGGGTACCAGACTACCATCTCCAGCGCACGCTCGTTGTGCGCGTCTGGCAGGGTCGAGGACTGGAAGCCGATAGGGTTGCCGTCAGCGATTGCGCGGCCGGAGAGACAGATCAGAAGCAGGGTGATGAAAGCTTTTTTCATTGTTTTTATTTTCCTTGACTGGATCAACTGATGGAGAACTTCAATCCGTCGTCAGGCGCATTCCCATTTCGTATGCACGGTTCTCGAACCCGAACTCGGCGTACATCCGCGCAGCGCGTACATTGAACGGAAAGGCCAGACCATCAACCGCAAGTCCTGAGCGTTGTGTTCAACCGCCCAGTCTTTTACGATGTTTATTTAAACATCTTCTCAATCATGAGCCTGGAGGGGATGAGTAACGTATTAGTGTAATAGGCTTTATACCCATAGGCGGTGATGCGGACCTTGCATGGAATTGAAGTTTGCGACGCAAGCAGGGGCTTGAAGGAGTCATAGTCATTCAAGTCGCGTTGAGTTCCATTCGGATTGGTGTAGTAAAAGATAAGCTCGGAAGAAAACTTATAATTGGGTTTCGTTTTACTGTCCGCGGCCACCCGTCCTTCGGCTTTTATAGCTATTGAATGCTCCGACGAAAATTCCATGTCTTGGTTGAGAGAGCAGATCAGGGTAGGTGTGAGCTGATTGGAATTTTCGTAGTCATTGAAAGCGTTCTGCAAATCCACCGTAGAGCTAAAGCGGGCAGTAAACAGGTTGCTGGGGCCAGGCCCGAAAGACGATAACGTTAGGTCGGTTGGTGGAATGTTGGCCGTTTTTGCACAGCCAGTGCAGAGAAGTATTGCGAAGCAAGTGACGCTACGGAGTATGTTCATAGCCTTCTTTACTGGAACGGGTGCCGTCTTGACAGTCTGGTCATTCACAACTGTCAAAGTCGGCGTTACTGCCAAGCTCGCGGTGTTGCCATTGGGAAGATTGACTTGCTCTGCTGCCATTTTTCAATCTTCCAGAAATAGTTTTATGGTTGCTGCCAAGTGTGAACTCACGACGTGTGTGAATCCCATCGAATCACTGGTTCCATATTCGAAGCTGGCGTTAGCGCGTCGATTAATTTGATCTTGTCGCTAAAGTGCACGGGCATCGGCAGCAGGCCGCTGAAAGGTGCTGGTACGAAAGTGTCGCCAATGGTGACTGTCCCGGAACCACCCACTACGACATTGCCGTGACCGCCAGTGCTGTCTTTCGTAGCAGCGTTCAAGCCGTTGATGAAGACAGTTTAGCTGACTCCTCCCGTGATTGGACTTCCACAGGCGGATTTGTCGGTCATCCGAGCGGCAGCAAGTCCATCAAAATTCACATCGGGGGAGCCACTGACCATTGGATTAGTGCCATGTCCCGGGAGAGGGCAACTAGTGGGGTCTGTGATGCGTGCGGCAGGTTTTTCCGCTCATGGGAAGTCCCGTTTCAAGATGTCAGATGGGGAGACTGTGTTTGATAGACGCGCCGGAAAAGCACCGGACTATACGTTGGATGGTTTTCGTGCAGCGACGCCGCTTCATTTTCAACGGTCATTCTATCTGCTGCCAACGCATTTCTGCGAGCAGTCAATGTGGTCTGTTGTTCGCCGAGAAGGATAAGCTGCGCATCGATGCTCTCATTGAAATGGCCCACGAACTCATTGAACTGATCCATGCCGAAGAGAGTGGCAATGAGTTCCGCTCGTTGGGCATTGGGGCGTGCGGCGATTCTGGAAAACGCGTCGATCCGGTTCTTTTCTACGAAGCAGAAACGATAGGTGTCAGCGTTGGCAACGACATTTACAGTCGTGTGCTTCCAGTATGTTCCAGGCCATGTGGCCGCTGGTTCGGCCACCACTCAGCCCGATCTGGACCGGGCCTGTGACCAGGTAGGGGTTCATCTGTGCCCTCGCCGGTGGTTTGTTTTAGGCGCTGGCGGATAGCGCGAGTAGCTCTTCGGTTCCCGAGGCAAGCCCGGCATGCAGCTCGACCCTTCGTCCGGCGAGCATTCCGGCGATCTGTGCGTTCAGATCAAGCTCCGCTTCCTTGGCTTTACGTGCTTCACCGACCTTCTTGTCGGCGAGGTATTCAGCGATTAGGGGCTGGTACTGCGCTTCCACCGCTACCAGCTCTTATCCGGCCTGTTTCTGCTCAAGCAGTTGACCTTCCTCGCCGCGAGGGACCAGGGCATGCAGCTTGCTGTGGACCTCGTTGACCCAAGCGATTGCGAAATGGTCGCCAGCTGTTGCTGGTGAATAGCTGCGGCGGTGCCGACCAGCGCGCACGCCGGACGAGTATTCGCTTCGGGCTTGTGTGAGCTTCGCGAGCAGGGTTTCGTACGCATACAATGCGATATGCTGAGAGGGGTTGACGCCAACGAATACTGCGCGCTCAACGCGGCGACGCTTGGTATTGCACCAGTGTTGGTACCGCAATGCTTTGCAGTTGAAGACTTGCGCGACCATCGCGCTCAAGTTCCGGTCCCAGACCGGCCGTCTTTCAGCGCGCGACATCGACGATTCAACTTCGCCGACGTCGCTCAACTTAACGTCCGTTTCGCTCAACTGGTACTCGCGCATCAGCGCTTGCGCCTGGCGCATTGCCGTTGCCGTTGCCGCTTCGTTCTCGTTGGAGCTTTGAGCGAGTGCCAAGCAGTGTTTGATTTTGCGGATGGCTCGCTCTAGCTTCTTCTGGTCAATCGGTTGTTCGGACATAGATCATCCTCGCCGGTGTGGCGTGATTCGTTGAGTTGGAAAAACCCCAAGTGGAACGGGGTTTAGAGGTCGCAGACACTTCAGCCTCAAATGCGCTGGAGCACTGCAAAAATGAAAAGAATTACTGAGTGGGTGAACCTGGTAGCCGCGCTTGTGAGGTTGGGGACAGCATTGTTCTTCGCGCTCGCAGTGACGGGCAGCACCCCTTTAGGCAGCGGGCACTGCGTCTTGGAACACGTCCATCTGAGCAGCCCCATCCAGCCAGGCTGAGTCTATTCGAGCGCGGGCAAGTGTCGCGTAGTCAGGATTCAGCTCGCAGATAATTGATCTGCGACCCTCCTGCATTGAAACAAGTGAGGTGGTACCGGCTCCGCCGAACGGATCAAGCACGACTCCACCGCGCGGCGCTCCGGCCAGAATGCATGGCCGTATAAGGTCGGGCGGAAATGTGGCGAAGTGGGCACTCTTGAAGCCCTGAGTCGGCACGGTCCACACGCTGGGCTTATTCCGGCTCGCAACATCCCATTCACTTTCAGCCCGATCTGGCCGGTGGGTGCCTTTGCTCTGGCCTGGGATGGCTTTCTCCCGTTTTGAATCATCTCGCTGGAAACTGTCACGCCTAGATCGCTCACCACCGACGGCCTTCATCGGCCCGTTGGTTTTTCCGGGCACCCTGTCACTGCCGGACTGTTGCTCGAGATCCTGCGCCCATCTGGTGATACTGGATTCGGCCGCTGGCTCCCGGATCGCCTGCATATCGCAGTGATAACGGCGCGATTTGCTTAGCAGGAAGATGTATTCATGGGCCTTAGTGCATCGGTCTCGGGTGGATTCTGGCATCGGGTTTGGCTTCTGCCAAATGATGGCCTGCCGCAGATACCAGCCATCGTTCTGCAGCGCGAAAGCTAAGCGCCACGGCATGCCCATCAAATCTTTTGGCTTGAATCCCTCTGGGGGCGTGGGTCTCTGGCCGCGTAGCACTGCACCTCTGGTCGCCGTCGAAACCGCTCCGTGCTTGCCAGCCTGTCTACCCTTTGCGTAGCCTCCTGATATCGATGCGTAACTATCGCCCATGTTAACCCAGGCCGTGCCATCGTCCCGTAGTACCCGACGAACTTCACGGAACACATCGACCAGCCGGGCAATAAATTCTGGCGGCGTTTCCTCAAGGCCGATCTGGCCCTCGACACCGTAGTCGCTCAGACCGAAGTAGGGCGGGCTGGTCACACATGTGTGCACTGACTGGTCTGGCAGCGTCCGCATCATCTCGATGCAGTCGCCGACCAGTATCTGGTGGAGCTGACTCATATCGGATTCCAGTTAGGCGCAGCCCTTCCGGTACCGGATGAGGTGGCGCAAGTTGTTGAAGAGGTAATGGGCTATGCTTAAAGCTCAAGCCAAAGGAGTGAGTCATGGGCGCAAGCACGGAAGAGGTGTCTAGGTTGGCGTTAAAAGCCGTGCTTGCCACTGCTATGAAGCAAGGATTGGAGCTGGACTCGTTATGTGAGGCATCGATCGATTGGATGCTCAACGACGCAGCCTATGGAGCAGAGGATGTTGCTTAGGCCGTCAGTGAAATTGAGGTGACTGCCGACTCTATTGAATCTGCGTGAAGCAAACTTAAGTCTAAACCCACGAGGGTTCCGACATGACCGACAAGCACGCAATGGAACTGAAGCACGCGCTCGTCGCTGTATTCACAACAGCAGCGAGCATGGGTATCGATATCGGCGAGCTGTCAGAGCAGGCGGCGAGTGATCTGGCCGAAGAGGAAGCAGGGTGGCTCGACCTGTACAAGCCAGGTGCGGTGCATGAGATTCGATACTGCCGCGACTTGGTGAAGGGCTTCGATATCGTTGACCATTAGCTGACAGGCTGATCCCTGTGTAGCGTGATTCGTTGACGTGAGGTGGGAATGATCTCTTAGGGTGACCTGAGCTGCTCCGCAAGTTATCTTGAGTCATGGTTGGATAACCGAAGGAGATCTAAAACGTGTGGTTCGGAACCGAAAAGGAAAGATTTAAGGCTCAACGGGGCATCATGTTCATCCCGCTAGTTGCCACGATTTTCTTTGTTGCTGTGAAGGTCGAAGCGTACGTTTTGGGAACCGGGACGCTGACCGACTTGCTGAAAGCCATTTTCGTTGCTGGCCTAACTGGTGGCGTCTTTTATTTAGCCGGAAAGTGGTGACTTGGTGACTTGGTGACCTGGTGATTTGGGATGGGGATGCCGACACAGCGTGGCTTGACCGGCATTAGCAGGTGATACGTTCCCCGATAACCGTCGTGGTGAAGCTGACGCTGTATTCGAGCTGAAGCCGGAAGTCGCCGCCACAGGTGTCGCACTCCATGTCCTTGTCGCCGTAGTCCTCAGTTTCAATGTGGATCACGGTTGCGCAATGCGGACATTTGCACTCGTCCTGCGCCCTGTAGTCCCACTCGTCATAGTCGTCGGCCGCGACCTTGGCCAGTGCCTCAGCCTTGGCCACTGCATCGATTGCGTCTTGGCATGGCTTGCAGATGAAGCCGTCGCGTTGGCCCCAAGGCGTGTCCGCCAGAGCGGATCGGTGCGTTTTGCATTGAATGCATACGTCGTGCTTATCGCAAACTTTGTAGCTGTAGCCTTCGGTGCTGCCGGTGCATTTTTTGCAACCCGATACCCAGTACCGGGCCCCTTCGATGCGTTCAGCGTAAAGACCCTTTTCAGGAGCCATGAGCTCAACGCAGGGCAGGCCGTTGCGGTGGGGTTTACCGTGCCAGCCATCGTTCCACTTGCAGGTGTGGCCGCTGCGCGTGCGCTCTGTCCACTCGCCGGGAATTTCCGGGATCAAAATCTTGGTGTCCTTGCTCATGGTTATCTCCATGCATGCGCCGCCCTCCGTGACCGGTGGTGGCAAATAGGTTGGGGGTGAGCTATAGATGATGACCGGCATGGAGCCGGATCAAAGGAGTTCAGATGCCTCTATTAGTTGATCGCAGCCCCACCGTTGATTACGACGATCCGCTTCATAGCGTCAAGTTCGTAATTGCATTCAAATGGGGTAGTCCTAGCAATCCAGTCCCGCTATCAGTGGTAGTACTTACTAAGATTGACGCGGACTTGGTAGTCGCAGCCACCCTTACCGATAGCTGGCAGAGTTATGACGACGCTGTGGACGCTGGCAAAGAAGCAGCGAATGAATTCGTTAGCTGCTATTGGCTGGACTAAATGATCGTTGGCTGACCTCTTTGCTTTGGTCATGCATTTTCATCTCGTTAGTGGCGCCACTGCTGACGCCAGTGCTTTGCAGCTCGCGGTTGCAACCGCCCTCCATAACCGGATGCGACATAGTGGCTATTTGGTTTGAGTTGGGGTATTACGGGAGGCCGACATGGAGCCGGTTCAAAAGGAGTTGTAGATGAGCTTTGATTTAGTTTCGCTTGGAGATCTGATAAGGATGCTGTCGGCGGGTGGCGTGCTTGAACTAAGTGTGGCCGGTAGAAATGTGGGCGACATGGTCCGTTTAGCTTCAGCAGCTAACGGTGGTAACGGAGGGTTAATCTTGTCCGGCCTCGGTGAGAGGCCTATTGGTGACTACGTCCGTATCGCCAGTGCTGGTGGAGGTAAGGTGACACTGAAGTGGTAAACCGCGATTTAGGTTTCTGATTTGGCAGACTTGCTGAAAACTGACGAATCAGGCTTAAGCATCCGGTCTTGATCTTCTGGGCTTGCCCGCATCCAAAAAGTCCGAGGTTCTGCCAGGCCTCCTACGGGCTTTGGATGCCGTTGCGTTTCATGGCAGCGGCCATCCCGGCTTTAACGCCCGACGCCATTCGGATGATCACCTTTTCGATTCCCAGCTTTTTGGCCTTTGCCTTCTCCCGGTCCCGATAATCCTTCGAGTGATCCGCCGGAGACTTCTTTGCTTTGGTCATGCGCTTTCATTCCGGAGGGTGGTAGGTGTAACCAGCGCTGTTTGCGTCTTTGTGCGACTCGGCATTGCAGACGCTTCACCGGCTTGCCTGCTGTACTGAGTAATCAATGTCGAACGCGCTTACCAGGCGACGCATCAGCGTGTTGCTGATCTGCAGTTCCTTGAGTGCAGCTGTCCGCGACAATCCTCTGTCTCGCGTATCCTTGATCCTATCCGTTCCAGACGGGTTGGTTGAGCTTCCAAAGCCGCTGCCAGCTCCAGACGTTGCTACCGAAGAGCCAGCAGTTGGGGAGCCAAACGATGAGTAACATTGAATGGAAAGAATTAATCACCAAGGAAATGAAAGAAGCCTCTGCGTCGGCTCAGGCTTTGGTTAACGCAGCCGCAGAAATAGCCAGGCTCCGCGCTGTTGCTGATTTTGTTATCCCTCCGATTCAGGACGCAGTGGACATCGACGACGCAACCGATGCTGAAATTGCGCGCCTCAAGGCGTGTCTTGGCCGACTTCCTGATCACCCAGGTTATCCAAAGACCATAGACTGGCCAGTTGTTCCCGCCTGATTAAACGAACAAAGAAGCCCGCCATTGAGCGGGTATTTTTTTGCCTGGAGAAAGCATGACCGTATCCGAAAAAGACCGCGACATTTTTGCCCGCACTTTATGGGGAGAGGCTCGTGGTGAGGGCTTGAATGGTCAGATCGCCGTGGCGTGGACCATCCGCAATGGCGTCGACATCGATCTTAACAATGACGGCAAGCCGGATTGGTGGGGGGAAGGGTACAGCGGCGTGTGCCTGAAGGCTTACCAGTTCAGTTGCTGGAACAAGAACGACCCGAATTACCTGTATTTGAGCGGTGCAAAAGCAATCCCATTCCGCGAGTTGGCTCAAGCGCGCATAGCTGCTGACCTGGTGATCGACGGCAAGCAGCCTGATCCAACTCGAGGAGCGACTCACTACTACGCGACCACAATGCCCATGGCCCCGGGGTGGGCGGCGAAGGCCAAGCAGACGCTGAAGCTGGGTCGTCACGTCTTCTTTCGTGACGTTCCATAGCCGACTGAGCAGGTCACGCTCGCTTTGCCGCGCGAGGCTTTTGCTTAAAACATCTTGGAGATCAAAATGCGTACCGAACAATTCGTGCTGAAGTACAGCTACGGCGTACACACGGTGGCTGTGCAAGCTAATGGCGGCAGCCTCAAGGTAGAGAAGGCCGTGGGCACCACTTGGGTTCAAACGGACTCATTCAGTACAGACGGAGCATGGCGTCTGGATTTGGGAAACTTCCCTACACGTTTACGCCGGTCGGCTCCGCCGCGTATCAGGTGGAAAAATGAGCCTTCTCGTTAGTGCGATACCGCGCCGACAGCCAATCCGCCGTGGGTTAGGCCTGCTTGGTGACAGCTTCTCCGGAAACTGCCACACCATCGCTGCAACCGCATACGGTACTGAGGCATACGGCTTCGCGGCCATGATCGCGGCGCGTACCGGATTGTGCCCGAGCTACCTCGATAACCAGGGCAAAGTCGGCGACCACACCGGCCAGTTCATGGCCCGGCTACCGGCCTGCATCGCTTCCTCCACTGCCGATCTGTGGCTTCTGCTGTCGCGCACCAACGACAGCACCACTGCCGGTATGACGCTGGCCGACACCAAAGCTAACGTGATGAAGGTTGTCACAGCTTTTCTGAACACGCCCGGCAAGTACCTGATCCTCGGCACAGGCACTCCACGCTTCGGCGCACGGGCGCTGGCCGGGCAAGCGCTGGCCGACGCAATTGCCTACAAAGACTGGGGGCTCAGCTACGTGAGCCAGTTCATGCGCGTCATGAACATCTGGGATGGCTTTACAGAAGCAATGACGGTGGAGGGTTTGCACCCGAATATCGTGGGCGCGGATTTCATTAGCTCGAGTGTCGTGCCGATCATTACCGCCAACTTTGAATTCCCTGGCATCCCGTTGCCGACGGACGCTGGCGATATTTACTCGGCTATCCGTCCATTCGGCTGCCTCAATGCCAACCCGCTACTGTCCGGAACTGGCGGCACTCTCCTGGCGGGTGTGAATGCCGTGGCTGGATCCTTGCTGGCTGATGGGTATAAGGCCGTCGGCTCTGGCTTAACCGGTATCACCACGCGGTGGTTCAAAGAGCCTGCAGAATTCGGCGAGGCTCAGTGTATGTCGGCTCGTCGCGCGGCATACTGGCGTGGGAAGCAGAATTGATCATCACCAAGCCGGTCAGCGGCACCTCTACGACCTTCTATTACCGGTCGATGGACAAGTACCAAGAGCCATTCACCATGCCTGCCAACTTTTCCGGGGAGCTGGAAACGCAGCGTGGGGTAGTTGACATCAGTGAGACGGTGATCACGTCGCGCATGGGCCTGTACTTGGCGGCGGGCGCGGCCCAGAACTCCACGGTAAAAGCCGCTCAGTTTGGAATACGCAAGATTTAAGCCCTGCCAAGTATGTCAGCAATGATCAATCTAGCCGCGGGATCTAGTCCTTTATGTAAAGGGCTTATATATGGGGATCTCACCTTCAGCGCACTAAGCGAAACGGTATGAAATTACAGCAAGTTGATATCATAGCCCCGCTAGGAATGAACAAGACCTGTACGAAACGTCAAGCTGGTATATGGTCTGTACAAGTTTCATTTGGTTGCATACCGTTTGTTGGCAGCTCCAAAAAAAATTCAGAACGTTTTTAACACTGGCTTTATCTTAGTTTATGCCTGCTGCGAACAGTGGGCATAAGCGAAACCTCAATTACATTTGGAGTACTATTATGACGACGAGTAATAAGAACCCAGGTAATTTCGCCAACGATCATGAAAAAGCATCGGAGGCGGGGAGGAAAGGCGGCCAGGCTTCTGGCGGTAACTTTGCCAACGATCGTGAAAAGGCTTCGGATGCTGGTCGCAAGGGTGGCCAGAATAGCCATGGCGGCGGCCGCAAGTCGTAACTATAAATCTGCACAACTGCGGGGGCGGCATCGCTGCCCCTTCCTACACTATAGATCTATAGAAAAGGAGAAAGCCGTGCGTTTATCGTCTGAAAGTCAGCAAAGTTTGCTCTCTCAAAAAACGAGCGACCAAGTGCGTGCTGAAGCAAGAGCAGGCCCACGATCGAACATGCAGAAGTGTTACGAATATCGCCGAGGTGCTGAGCTCGTCGAAGTAACTGTCGGCGGGTTTGAAAAGCTACCTTTGTGTGAAAGATATTTATAAGTTTGTCCACCAGCGGTGGGTCAACTCGATTTTGCTATCGCGAAATTACAGTTGCGCAACCGGTACAACAACGAGGTAAATAAACATGAGCACGAATGAAAAAGACCAAATGAGCGTCAATGAAGCCGGTAAAAAAGGTGGTGATGCTACTGCTGCTTCCCATGACAAGGAATTCTACCAAGAGAATGGCAGCAAGGGCGGCCAAAACAGCGGCGGGAACTTTAAAAAGGATCCCGAGCGTGCCGCTGAGGCAGGTAGCAAAGGTGGTCAGCACAGCGGAGACAATTTTGCTAACGACCGGGAGAAAGCGTCGGAAGCAGGCCGTAAAGGTGGTGAGAACAGCCACGGTGGCGGACGCAACAATTGAAACGCTTGACGCAGGGGGGCTTTGCTCCCCTGTTTGATCGACGAGGGATACTATGCCGTTGCACGTTATTAATTTCACGGGACCGGTCACCGCCTCCACTTGCAGCCAGCTTATCGAAAAAGCCTCATTAGCTGTGCAGCGAGATGCTTCAGGCCTAATAGTGAATATCGCTACTATGGGCGGCGAGTGCAGCTATGGTTTCACCATGTATAACTTTCTATTGTCTCTTCCAATTCCGGTACATACCCATAACTTGGGCACCGTTGAATCGATGGGCAACATCATTTTTTTAGCCGGTGAGCGCAGGACTGCGTGTAAGTACAGTAAATTTCTTTTCCATCCCTTTCATTGGCATGTGCAAGGTTCAGTTGACCATTCGCGCATGTCCGAATACGCGATGAGCCTAGACTACGATTTGCAGTTGTATGCACGCATCGTCGCCGAGCGCACTCAAGATGGAGTAGACAACCTCGAAACCGAAAAATATCTTATTGCAGCACCGCGCATTCTTGATCCGCAACAGGCAATTGCGGCTGGCCTGATCCATGCGGTAGAGCTTCCTGTTATCAAAGCGGAGTTTGTGAGCACCTTCATCCATTCTTAGATTTGACTACATCACCAGATTGGGTCCAGGAATTCTCATGACTTCGTTACGCTAAGCAATAAGGTAAGTTGATTATGGTTCAGGAGCTGCTTCCGTCGAGCGTATGACCTCAACGCGTCAGGTCTCGTTGATGTGGGCGTGTACTACATTCTGTTAAGAGTATGCACGAATATTACATTACCCTTCGCCGAGAAATGATCTTTTTTAGGGTGACGCTTTCGGTTGTGTGATGTGGTCAATCATGGAGGTTTTTAGTTGAGTTCAATTAGTTTATCGGTTTAAAGGAGCATCCGATCATGCCCAGTTCGTGCCATTACAAGGTGGACTACCTCTATCACGGCGCTTACAAGACGTTCTATGTAAGAGCGGATTTGATGAATAACTCAGAAGCCTGGCATTGGGCTGCGGTTGATGCTGGCCTTGGCCAGATTCCAAAATACCGCAGTGAGAGAGTCCCGAAGGTCAGCAAGCCACTCGCCGAACGGCTTGGAATAACAGACGTTGCATGGAGTCACGCTTAATGTGGGAAGAGCTAACGCTGGGCTTCTTTGGACATCATCCGTGCTCATCCGCTGGGTAAAGCACTAATGTCAGTGCGCACTGAAATAATGATCGCGATTCTTTTCGGCGTCGTATGGATAGCCGCCTGCTTGGGCATAGTAGTTAATTTATCTATGACTGGTGTGCCCGGATTCAGTGCTTTCCGTACGTTCGCCGTGATGAGGAGCTATTGGACTACCGGTCTCCCTCGAAGCGCCGCGATGATCGTGAGCTCGCGATCATCGCTAAGGACGGCCGATCGCGACCAAGCAATCCATCACGCTTTTCGTTGCTCAAGTGACGGGCCTTGATATGTCAAAAACAATTAACCTGGGTTGTGGAATTGTGCTTGATTACACGAGATTGGTACCCGGAGGCATACTCTTATCTTAAAGCGACACATCCCTTTCATGGAGAATGCTATGTTCAGTCATGTGCACGTTGGGGCTAGGGATCTTGAGTGCTTGGCTGCCTTTTACGATGCTTTACTGCCGAGATTGGGCTTGATTCAGGTGTCTGAGGGAAACGGTGGATCTGCTAAAGGCGTAGGCTGGCGATACCCCAACAAGCGATGGCCCCAGTTCTTTGTGCAATACCCTATAAATGGTCTTCCAGCCACTTGTGGAAATGGAGTTCAAGTGAGTTTTCTAGCGACTTCGGAAGCCCAGGTTCGTGAGGTCTGGGCGCTTGCAATTGAAATGGGGGCTGCCGATGAAGGTAAGCCTGGCTTGCGAGAATATGCGTCCGATTTCTATGCTGCGTATTGTCGAGATCCAGAGGGAAATAAGCTCTGCTTTGCATATGCTCCGGATCATTAGAAGCAGCAAGGCGTGTTCACCAGATGCATATATGGTTTGCGCGTATCCGTCATAAGGGAGTGAGATGGGCGCCAGTTCTCATAGCGGGCATTCGTTGTATGTCCCTAACAGAAAAGGCGTCCCGGGGGGCTTTTATGTTCTTGCTGCGGTGATTTACGATTTGGCATTCAATTATGGGTACATGTCAGCCTTGTTACTGGAGCCGCCATGAGCGACATAAACACTCCATACGGTATTCTCGATTCAGATCATGCTATTGAACTGCTAACCCCTCCAGCCAGCCAACTGGATCAAATGGTACTGGCTCATTTTCAACGCTGGCGGGTGGTGGGTATTTTTTTACGTTGTGTGTCCTGCGGTCATTCGCAAAAGGGCAGCGAAAGCATGCGGCCTTTTCTTCATGGTCCGCAATGTAGCGTTGGCGCGACAGAGGATTTTCCTTGGCGCGAGTTAGCGGACCTGTTGCAGCATCTCCCTAGGTAGGGATATCGAATGCGGGCAGGGGCTTCAGGAAGAAGCACTGGGAGACGTGATGATCACGCTACAGGGGAAAAAATGGAGTTGGGATATTCGCCTAGCAGGAGCAGGCAGTCGCTAAGGCTCAAACTAATTATGAAAGGGTGGAGTCCCCCACGAGCGAATGACCTCAACGTGTTGCATCATATGGCTTCATTCGTACCAGGGATACCCACAGAATGGCGCTTCGGGTCTCTGCCGGAATGCCACGGCCATTCGCGAAGCGTGATCATGATTGGCTGATCGCCCAGGCCGCAACCTAGTGCACGTAGTGGGTGCCTGACGCCAGGCCTGAGTGAGGGCGCCAGTTTCACGCCGACTCCGTGGGCGATCACTTCTTTTTCATGTCCATGTAATGGCCGGCGCTGTCGATCACGCTGGCCCCTCTATTCAAATAAGATTACCGACCGCTCGGCAAGGGCGGTCGGGTCTCAACTTGTTCAAGGCTTACCCTATATGTGGTGTAGGTGTCGCCATCCTCGAGATAAAGGTCGCTTCGATATCTCAGTACTGCGCCTTTGAGTTTGATGTGCAGGCCGTTGGCGACGCGTTGGATGCCCACGTCTTTCAAATCGGTGTCTGAAACCAGAAACGGCGGCGTCTTGCCCAGATACACCTTCATGGTTTCGTCAGTCGATTCACGGTTATCCATATAGAACTTCAGCGTCTTGGGCTCTGAACGATCCCTGGCTTCCTCGACGATATATAGCCACTCCCCCGGGATGAAGTTTTGCTTTAGTACTATTTGGGGGGGAAGCTCCGGTTTGTGCAGGTAGCCATAGGTGAGAAAGCCGACGAAGCAGAGCAGCGAGGCTATTGCGAGGTACTTTTTAAGCCTGGGCTTTAGGGCTTGCCATTCGGTTTTATTCACAGGCTTCAACTTTGGGTGTCAATGGTTGTCTTGGTAAGCGCCCAGCGTGGCGCAATGTCGACACTTGAAGAGGTACCTACGCAGCGGGCGAGTGACACCGGCCAGTTACTGCCATATCAATGGATACCTGCTTGAGCTACGCAAGCGTGTGCTCCTCATTCTTAGTCATTGCTTAATCATGATGCTCCGTCTTGGCGATGACAAGGGGAGCCGATCGGTAAGCGATGCAGAGAAAATTGCTTGCATATCAGCTGATATCTGGCGAAATCACGCAAGGTGACTTGGCTGGACGCTTACTCATATGGAAATGGACGAGCCCTACGTTCTCATGGGGGTACGTACGAAGCATATTTTTGCTTGTCACCGAAAAATCATCCATTGATGCTGTTGCTTTGCGTGGGGGCTTCTGTCGCATGATGTGAACGAGCAGCCACCAGGGTCTTTGTCGTATGTGCAGTTCCCCGATAAGGATTGAGGCTGGTCGAGCAAGGGGCAGGCCTTCAATACCAATAAGGGGACATTTGTTAAATAGCCCCACAGATAAGCCCGCTTTGGCGGGTTTTTTTGCGCCTGCTGGAAAGCAGCCCCCTTGAGACTGGCATTCCGTGCTATACCACCGCGGCCTTTGCGCGAACTGCGCCTTGGATCACGGATATTGTCCCATGACTGATGAGCCCTCGTTGTTGAACCTCCCGGATAACCTGCCTGACAACGTCTATGCCTCGTGGGTCGGCGCACTCACTGCGCTGCGGGAAAGCCCCAATACTGCCCTCGCCAACGAGCGTCTTCAATTTTGCACCGCTTACTTACAGGCTCTGGAAGACGCACAGATAATCGATTATCACATTGGGCGCATGCTTCACGCCGAGGTACAGGCCCTGAGCGTTGCCGTTCGCGTTGTATTGGGCACCCTAGTACCGTGACACGTTCAGTCATCATCAAAGGAACGCTGTGCGCCAAGCTTGAGGTGGGCGCGGTGCAGGAGGTGTCCGTGAGTCGGCAGGGCGAAAAATGGAAGTTGACCATTCGTTCGGGCGGCGCCCGCAGCCGCTGGTTGCCGGTGCGCTCGCGTTGAGAGGCTTGGGCTAGCCTGACAGCGGTGAGCCGCTTTGCCGAGTCGGCGGGTATCGGGCGTCTTAGGCACCATGCCGGTAGAGTTTGAATCCCTATCTCTCGACACTGAACCTGGGGCGTCACGCTTCTTCAGAGATGCCCCTGAGTAGGATGGCTTGAGGGCAGCCTGCTCGGACAGAGTGGATCCTCTATGAAACCCATGCCTTTACAGGAATGGCAATCCTCGCGGAGTTCGAAGCGGTCGCAGCAACTCGAACACTGCCTAAAAATTGAGAATTGCTCCCGCTCCCATAGCGCGACGTAACGGACCATGTCGCCTTCCTCCAGCGCAATCAGCCCTGCATCAATGATTGATCTGTAGGTATCAGGATCATCCAGGCGCTTGATCATCTTCCCGTCAACCAACTTCCAAGTCTCTACAAGGGTGAGCTTTTGGCCAGTCTCGGTGTAAATGTAGCGATCCCTGAAGACGCCATATTGAGCATAGGTTCTGGTGATGACGGGTCTGTCTCCGTCTGCCTCGAGGATCTGCGCGAAGAACTCCATAGGACCTGGCTTCACGCCTGGCCCATGAAGAAATACCCGGTTTCCGCTGATGCTGCCTGTCTGAACCCCGGCTTCGTTGTAGATATCGTAGTCCGCTGCTGGATTCCTCCAGGCGAGCGGAGCCTCCTCAATGTGGTGACAGAACGCGCCAGTGGCCAGCTCAAGCATTTCGAATCGCTCCATTTCGTCGACGCAACCCATCTTTAATAAGTTGTCAGCAAACCTCATCAGGTACCGGTAGTTGGCACTGGGGTTGGTCCAGGCGCTGGCATTCCAGCATGATCGATACCACTCCTCAGTGTGGCTTTGGGGTTTGAAGGGTTGCATCATTACTTCTCATTATACTGCTTGGATATACAGTAATCGAGTGGCGCGATTCCGGACAGGTCCGGGTGACGAGTAGCACGCTGTGGGGGGGCTCAATCGGCAGGACGCCGGGAGGGGGATGTAGCTCGTACTGACCTTTCTTCACAAAGGCGTGCCACGTCTGTCTGGCACGCTCTAGGACGGCAGGGAGCCGTCAGCTAGAACGGTTAGCCTCGAACATGATCCATTGCCTGGTACGCGCCTTGCGAATGACTGGTGCGCAATTCGCCAGAGATGGGTTTTCTCTGCTGACTTCGACCATGAAAATATTTCGGACTTGCTCGCTGCTCTGCAAAAACTCATGCACGGCTCCTTCAATAAAAGAGAGTTCGCTGTAAGCATCTTTGATCTGGTCGCGGCGGATGAACCCATTGCCTGCTCTAAGTACATTCGAATGCATTGGAATGGCTTCAAATACAGCTGGATCTTAGCCCGGAATTGATGTCATGACCGCGGTTGCGATCATTGGCGACATCAACCCAGCAAGCGCAGACTGCTTCGACGGCAATGAGCACTCTGCGCCTTTGAAGTGAGGTGATCTGATAGCATTCAACGGAAGTAGGAAATTATCGCAGGTGATTTTTCGAGACAAAGATTGTTCAGCCTAAGGCTGGGGGCATCCTTTTCAAACCATCCCAAGCATGCCCTCAGATATGCCCCCAATATAGCAATGCACTGGAAGTGAATGGAGCTCCGTGGTCTGTGAAAAGGCAAAATGATCAGAAGAACTGCCTGTCTTGCGACGCCTAAAGACTCTCAGGCAAGCCAAAAAACATCTGAATCCGCGACCTTAACCACCTTTCACCCGGATCATTATCCTGCGACCCACGCCACGCCATGTGCAGTTCGAAGGTCTGGGTCTCGATAGGCAAAGCCTCAGCTCTTACCCCGCCAGCCGCAGTCAGCACAGCCGCCGCGTAGTCGGGCACTGTGGCGACGATGTCGGTACCGGCGAGAAGGGTGGCCAAGCCGTTGAACTGCGGGACAGCGAGGACGACGTGGCGTTTGTGGCCGAGCTTCTCGAGGTGTTCGTCGATGAAACCACTCAAGTCCCCTGCAAAGGAAACCAGTGCGTGGGGGCGGGAGCAGAAGTCTTCTAGGCTTAATGCGCCGGGCATGGTGTCGGCGCGCAGCAGCATGGGTTTGCTGCGGCGCAGGACTTTGCGTTTGGCGTTGGCCGGCAGGTCGCTGGTGTAGCTGACGCCGATGGATATCTCGCCGGACGCCAACAGTGCGGGCATCAGGATGTAGTTGACCCGGCGGATAACCAGCACGATACCCGGTGATTCCGAACGCAGGCGTTTGAGCAGGGATGGCAGCAGGGCGAATTCGACATCGTCCGACAGGCCGATGCGGAAGACTGCGGTGCTGGTCGCCGGGTCAAACTCCGAAGCGCGGCTGACGGCTGTGGAAATCGAATCAAGGGCTGGCGAGAGCAGGGCGAAGATCTCTGTTGCCCGGGCCGTTGGCTCCATGCTGCGACCTGTGCGCACAAACAACGGATCGTCAAACAGGCCACGCAAGCGCGACAGGGCAGCACTGATTGCCGGTTGGCCGAGAAAAAGCTTTTCGGCCGCACGCGTCACACTGCGCTCATGCATCAGGGTTTCAAAGACAATGAGCAAATTGAGGTCGACGCGACGCAGGTCGTTGCGGTTCATGGCGGGAGATCTCGGCCGTTGATCAATGCGATGGTGTGCAAACAGCGGAACACTTGCAGCTGTCTGGTGAAGCAGGGTGGATCTAGCTGACACATCTCGGGCGTGAATAGTACGAGCAAATGCTACCTTTGCGCATTCATAAATTTTACGGTGTGCCAGACGCCCGGCAACGCTGCGGGTTGCATTGTCCGGCTGACATGCGAACAATGGCCGCCCATGAGCGTTTGACGATTGGCCTGGGAATATCCATGCGAAACCTATGACAATCGATGACAGACATGTCGACTATTAATAGCCACTGATAGTGTTACCGGCAGAGCCCGGATAGAGTTCATGGCATCAAGGTTTTCTAGGCGAGGTTCGAAATGTCCCGCACGATCCGTTTTCATCAGTTTGGTCCAGCCGAGGTGCTCAAGATCGAAGAGCATCCGGTCGCGTTGCCAGCACCCGGCGAGGTTCAGGTACGTGTCCAGGCGATCGGTATCAGCTGGTACGACGTGCTATGGCGGCAGAACCTGGCGCCTTCACAGGCACGGCTCCCCGCAGGTATCGGTCAGGAAATGGCCGGTGTTGTCACTGCAGTGGGTGAGGGCGTTGATGACCTGAAGGTCGGTGACAAGGTTGCCAGTTTCCCTGCGGCCGATCCGAATCAGCATCCGGTGTACGGTGAAACCATCGTCATGCCGCGTACGTCATTGACGCGTTATCCCGATGTTTTGACCCCTATTGAGGCCAGCGTGCACTACACGCCGTTGCTGGTGGCGTACTTCGCGTATGTTGACCTGGCGCGAATCAAGCCGGGCCAAACCGCGTTGGTCACGGACGCCAGCCACTGTGCGGGACCTTCGTTTGTGCAGTTGGGCAAGGCATTGGGTTTGAAAGTGATCGCGGTCACCAAGACCGACGACGCTCGCGAGTACCTGTTGTCTCTGGGCGCAGACAAAGTCGTGGTCACCGAAGAGCAGGACCTGCTGATGGCCGTCAACAAGTACACGGACAATCGCGGTGTCGATGTCGTGCTCGACGGCCTGGGCGGTCCACAGATGTCGATCATGGGCGATGTGCTTGCTCCTCGTGGCAGCCTGGTGCTGTACGGCCTGCAAGGCGGTAATCAGACGCCATTCCCGGCCTGTGCAGCGTTCCAGAAAAACATTCAGTTCTTCGTACATTGCCTGGGTAACTTCACGGGTAAGCCGGAACTGGGGATCACTCAGGATGACGCGGCGCTGCAACGTGCGCTGCGTGACATCAATCAACTGACTGCCGATCGGGTGCTGGAACCCCTCAAAACCCGGGTTTTCGCGTTCAGTGATGTGGTTCAGGCGCACCGCTACATGGATGGTTGCCCGATTGGTGGCCGTGCAGTGCTGGAAGTGGAAGAGCCTCAGGCCTGATCAGGCGGGTTGTTTCACCCTTGAATGCCCTCCACGCTGGAGGGCATTTTGCTGTGTGACATTTGACTTTAGTCCGTAACCTGAACGTTATTTCAAAGCATTTAAACATTCAGCGCCCTATTGTTTGTGTGCGCAGGCAATTATTAAACGAATCTGCGAGAGCGCGGCAATGCTTATGCGCTTGAGTGTGTGTATCTGTCGCGTCTCGCTGGAGTTGAATACCTGTGTATCGAACACTCGCAAGTGCATGGTTTGAATCCCGATGTTCTGTGGGAGCGAATTCATTCGCGAAGGCGGCAGCCCCGACACACCGCATTCCCGAGTGAAATGACGTCCTCAAGGCTACCATTGCAGCGCGACGGCCTTGCGCAAAGGCTCTATGAAACACCTCAATAATTGAATTTTATAAACAGGAAATTAAACTATCACGTTTAATGTTTGCAAACTTAAACGCACTAATCTCGCCTCTTTAATTCCTGTTTCACATCTTGTAATTACCAAATTAATATCGATAATAGTTGGGTGCTTTTACCACTCAGGGAATGAGTCATGGTCAATTATGATTTTTCAAAGCTGTCCGATTTTAAACTCCTTTCTTGCAACGCACTTCGTTGGGGAATGCAAAGGAGTGCATCAGCATGAGCTCCATTCACGAACAGGCGATGAACTACGTCTATCAGCAAGTGCTGCAGCGGCTGCTGGGTTATTTTCGACGAGCAGAGCGCACGGCGCTGCAGTTGCTGATTCAGCGATTGATCGTGGCCGCAGGCGGCATTGAGCGTATTTCAAGTTTCAATGTGCTGGTGCCTTTCAGTGGCGGCAAGGACAGCGCCTATACCGTGGCGCTGCTGCGAGCGGCCCAGTTGAGCATTGCCGGGCGCGCACCTGCCACCTTCAACCTGCGTGTTGCCAACATGCGCCATGCCGGCATTACACCGGCAGTCATGGAGAATATCCAGCGGACCTACTCAGCACTGTTTCTGCATGACGACCCTCGAGTGGAACTGCTGGAGGTTGATCATCAGGTGGTCAGAGTCTTTGAGCCAGATGTGCCCATGTCCCGTGCCGGACGGGAGCAGAATCGTTCGGACATGCTGGTCAATGGTCATGTTTCTGCCGGGGACGGCCGGACCACGTTCTGCAACAGCTGTTACCTGGGCATCGCCGAGTTCTTTGAGCTGGCTACCACTTGGGGCGGCGGGGTCGATGCGGTGGTGAGTGGCGATTCGCGCAAAGAGCAAAAACAGTACGTCACGTGGGTCATGCGCCTGGCGCCCGGCACTGCGCATCGTTTCAGCGATTCGGGAAACCAGAATTTCAACACAATGTTGAGTGTTGTTGGCAGCATCAGCCAGTCCTACCAGCAGGAGCTGTATGGGACGAATGATGAGTCAGGGGATCAGTTGATCGCTCCCGTTAGCGTTACAAACAAAGCGGGGGCGCCAGCATTCATTGCCATCTCTGACCTGATCGTCAGCAATGCCGAAGAGCACTGGAAGCTGCTGACCGAATTCCTGGGGTTCCGCTTTGAGGACCTGGCGTTCAGTTTCAGTGAATCCGATTGCGCAAACCCGTTGTTGATGGCGCACATGCGCGGGTTGAAAGTGCAGTATGTCCAGGGACGCAGTTATGCCGAGGGGGTCGAGGAGTATTTGCAACTGGCCAAATCAATGATGCGTAGTAAAGGCATGCCTCAGCGCCTGATCGATCAGGCCATGAGCGCCTATGCCAGCGAGGAGGGCATTGCATCCCGTCGCGAGTTGGCAGCTACGTTTGCGCAGGAAGGTTTTGGCGTCAGCGAAGCACAGCTGATTTGCCTGCTTTTTTCACCTTTCGTCAATGAAGGGCGCGAGCTTGAGGGTTTCCTGCGGCGCCTGCATCCCGGCATGCTGGTCGCCTTGCCCGACTTGCATAAAGCCTTGCAGGGCATGGCCGCACCCGATCAGGTTCTGCAATGGCTGGGTGATATTAGCGGGCTGACCCTTGAAGGCTTGCAGAGCCTGTACCGCAAAAAACGCGTGGATTTCAACGACCCGACCTCCATCATTGCCCGGGTGCGCGCCTCTGATCCTGACAAGAGAGGGGTCATGACCGTCGACCCGCAAACGGGTGGCAATGTCGTTGAGGTGCTTTCGGGGCGTTGACCGCGCGGTCGCCTGGCCGCGAAACGCTCTCGCGGCTGAAGCTGCTCCTATCAAACAAAATGCAATCACTTGACCTGGAATGATTTTCTGTAGGAGCTCACGAGCATCGCGAGGCAGCGATTGCGTCCTGTCTGATACACCGCCATCGCGGCCTCGCGGTGCTCGTGCGCTCCTACAGATCCAATGTTTGCTGCGCGACAGCGCGGTGTCAGTGACACCGGGCGGCTCTCGTCAAACAACCTGCAAACTGCTGGATTGAAATACATTTCCCGTAGGAGCTGCCGAAGGCTGCGAAGCATTTCTCCTGATAGACCGCGATCGCAGCCTTCGGCAGCTCCTACAGTCCAGTGTTTGCTTGGGGAATTGCGCTGTGCCAGGGCACAGAGCAATCCCCAAAGATCCTTGCATAACCTGAATCATCCAGGCCCCGCCGATCCATTTGTATTTGCCAGATATAACCGGTGCTGTTATCTGTATGCCCATCCAGTACCGGCATTTCAGGTTGTGACCGTCATTTCTTCATCCATCAGTTCTGAAACAGGAACCGGGATCAGCACTCAAGCGCTGCGCTCCCTGGCGCCTGATCCCGCTGATCAGGCTCGTTATCTTGTCGCGGTGCGTGCGCTGTGCGAGTTCACCGCCAAAGCAGGCGACCTTGATCTGCGCTTCACGCCATCTCCTACCGCACAGGAAGGCATCGCGGGGCATCGCAGTGTTGCGGCGCGACGCGGTCCCGGTTATCAGTCAGAGGTTTCACTGTCGGGTGAATATCAGCAACTGAGGATTCGTGGTCGGGCCGATGGTTATGACCCGGCACTAAACCAGTTGGAGGAGATCAAGACTTACCGCGGCGAATTGTCAACGATGCCGGACAATCACCGGCAGTTGCACTGGGCGCAGGTGAAGGTCTACGGCTGGCTCCTCTGCCAGCAATTGCAGCTGGACGAAGTCAACCTGGCGCTGGTGTATTTCAACATTGTCACCGAGCAGGAAACGCTGATTCGTGAGCGCTTCACTGCGTCGATCCTGCAGGCGTTCTTTGAACAACATTGCGCCATATTTTTGCGCTGGGCAGAGCAGGAGCTGGAGCACTCCAGTGGGCGTAATCAACAGTTAAACCAGCTGAAATTTCCTCACGGGAGTTTCCGTACCGGTCAGCGTCATCTGGCGGAATCGGTTTTCAAGGCGGTCAGCACCGGCCGTTGCCTGATGGCGCAGGCGCCTACTGGTATTGGTAAAACCATTGGCACTTTGTTTCCGATGCTCAAGGCTGCGCCGACGCAGAAGCTGGACAAAGTGTTCTTCCTGACCGCCAAAACGCCTGGCCGCAAACTGGCGCTGGATGCGTTGACAGTGATCCGTACGAGTGCGCCGGAGTTGAAATTGCGCGTGCTGGAGCTGGTCGCCCGGGACAAGGCTTGCGAGCATCCGGATAAAGCCTGCAATGGCGATTCCTGCCCGCTGGCCAAGGGTTTTTATGACCGTCTGCCGGCGGCGCGCAGTGCTGCGTTGTACGCTCCCTGGCTGGACCAGGCCGGTATGCGTGATGTGGCACTTGCTCATGAGGTCTGCCCGTACTACCTCGGTCAGGAGATCGCGCGTTGGGCGGACGTGGTGATTGCTGACTACAACTACTATTTCGATCTCAGCGGCTTGTTGTTCGGGCTCAGCCAGTTCAATCAGTGGCGCGTGGCGGTGTTGGTGGACGAAGCCCACAACATGGTCGAGCGAGCCAGGCAGATGTACAGCGCCAGCCTCGATCAGCAGAACCTGAGCACGTTGCGCCAGACGGCACCCGAAGCGTTGCAGAAAACCCTGCAACGCTTGAATCGTGAATGGAATGCGCTGCACAAGGAGCAGGTTGCTCCGTATCAGGCCTATGCCGAAACCCCGGGCAAATTTCTGCAAAGCCTGAACCTGTGCGTCGCATCCATGGGGGATTATTTCAATGATCACCCTCATGCGCTGAATGGCGCGCTGCAAAGCTTTTATTTTGAGGCGATTGCGTTTGTGCGCATCGCCGAGTTGTTCGACGAGCATTTTGTGTTCGATATCAGTAAAAGGGCGCAGAGCAGCAAGCGTAGCTATTCCAGGCTGTGCCTGCGCAATGTGGTGCCTGCCCGTTTCATTCGACCCAGGCTCACAGCCGCCCGTAGCAGTGTGTTGTTCTCGGCAACCCTGAGCCCGCGTCACTACTATGCCGATCTGTTGGGCTTGCCGCCGGATACCGCGTGGATTGATGTGGAGTCGCCGTTCAGTCGCGAACAGCTGGACGTGCAGATCATCAGTCGTATTTCCACACGATTCACCCATCGTCAGGCGTCACTGGCGCCCATCGTGGAGCTTTTGTCTGAACAGTTTCAGGCTAGACCGGGCAACTATCTGGCGTTCTTCAGCAGTTTTGATTATCAGCAGCAAGTCGCGGATTTGATGCAGCAAAGCCATCCACACATCCCGATCTGGCAGCAGGCGCGGGGCATGAGTGAAAGTGATCGTCAGGGCTTTCTTGATCGTTTCACCCTGGAAAGTCAGGGCATCGGCTTTGCCGTACTGGGTGGTGCATTTGGCGAAGGCATCGACTTGCCGGGCGCGCGATTGATCGGTGCATTCATTGCGACACTGGGGCTGGCTCAACTCAACCCCGTCAATGAGCAGATCAAACAACGCATGGCTGTGTTGTTCGGCGCGGGCTACGATTACACCTACCTCTTCCCAGGGGTGCAAAAGGTCGTGCAAGCGGCGGGGCGAGTGATTCGAGGGCAGCAGGATCAAGGCGTGGTCATGCTGATCGATGATCGATTTGCCGAGCCGAAGGTGCGTCAGTTACTCCCGCGCTGGTGGCAGCTATGAACGTTCAACGACTTAGGGATCGATAGCCGAGCAACAAGGTCCAACTGCCAGTAAACTGCCGCGCCGCTGATCATTTTCTTGTGTCGTACAGCAGCCAGCATTATTTCTATTCTGCTTTTCATGGAGGTTGTATGAGTCTCAGTCCCTTCGCCGGCAAGCTGGCACCGCCTCAGTTGCTGGTCGATATTCCGCGACTGGTTACCGCTTATTACACCGGCCAGCCTGATGCATCGATTTCGACCCAACGCGTAGCGTTTGGTACTTCCGGCCACCGTGGCAGCTCGTTCGAACTCAGCTTCAACGAGTGGCACGTTCTGGCGATCAGTCAGGCGATTTGCCTGTACCGTCAGGCCAACGGCATCGACGGACCGTTGTTTCTGGGGGCTGATACACACGCCCTGTCCACGCCGGCCGCTGCCAGCGCACTGGAAGTCCTTGCCGCCAATGGTGTGCAAGTGATGATTTCCGAAGGTGACGAATACACGCCAACCCCGGCGGTTTCCCACGCGATCATCTGCTACAACCGTGGCCGCACATCCGGCCTGGCGGACGGTATCGTCATCACGCCGTCGCACAACCCGCCGGAAAGCGGTGGCTTCAAGTACAACCCTCCCAATGGCGGTCCGGCAGACAGCCATATCACCAAGTGGATTGAAGCCAAGGCCAATGAACTGCTGGCGGAAAAAATTCAGGGCGTCAGCCGTATTACTCACGAACGAGCACTGCGTGCCGACACCACCCATCGTCATGATTATTTGAATACCTATGTGGCTGACCTGAAGAACGTCATCGACATGGACGCCATTCGCGACGCAGGTCTGCGCCTGGGCGTAGACCCGTTGGGCGGTGCCGGGGTGCGTTACTGGTCGGCTATTGGCGAGCACTACGGTCTGAATCTGGATGTCGTCAACCAGTTCGTCGATCCGACGTTCCGCTTCATGAGCGTTGACTGGGACGGCCGCATTCGTATGGACCCGTCATCCAACTTTGCCATGCAGGGCCTGATTGGCCTGAAAGACAAGTATCAGGTTGCATTTGCCTGCGATCCTGATCACGACCGCCACGGGATCGTAACCCCAACGGGTGGTCTGCTGGCTCCTAACAATTACCTGGCAGTCTCTATCGACTATCTGTTCCAGAACCGTCCGGGCTGGCGTGCGGACGCAGCGGTTGGCAAAACCGTGGTCAGCAGCGGCATGATTGATCGTGTCGCTACGCGTCTTGGTCGTCGCCTGTACGAAGTGCCAGTCGGCTTCAAATTCTTTGCTGAAGGCCTGTTCGATGGTTCGTTGGGTTTTGGCGGCGAAGAAAGCGCTGGTGCGTCGTTCCTGCGCAAGGACGGCACGGTCTGGACCACTGATAAGGACGGTCTGATTCCTGCGCTTTTGGCTGCAGAGATCACTGCTCGTAAAGGTCGCGATCCCAGCGAAATTTACCAGACACTGACTGAGCAACTGGGCGAGCCGTTCTCGACACGCGTTGAAGCCAAAGCCAGCCCTGAGCAGAAAGCGGCGCTGGGCAAACTGTCGCCGGATCAGGTCAAGTCAACGGAACTGGCGGGCGAGCCGATCCTGAGCGTTCTCAGCCATGCACCGGGCAATAATCAGGCGATTGGCGGTTTGAAAGTGATGACTGGAAATGGCTGGTTTGCAGCGCGGCCATCGGGTACCGAGGACATCTACAAGATCTATGCCGAGAGTTTTATCGGCGAAGAGCACCTCAAGCGTCTTGTGGCAGAAGCTCAAGTGCTGGTGGATGCCGCGATTGCCTGATGCAAATTGAATCTGTAGGAGCTCACCTCGTAACCTCGGTGCGCTCTTGCAGGATCAATGAGGGCGGCGCTGTGTCCTGACAATGCGCTGTGGCGAAGTAAACATCGGGCACTGACTGTAGGAGTGAGCTTGCTCGCGATGGGCGGCCGGCCGGCGGGTTTTTCGGAAAAAGTGGGACCCGCTAGCCCGCCACCGCACGC